>CAZBEO010000013.1:0-50541 GCA_964490935.1 uncultured Verrucomicrobiota bacterium | reverse complement strand
CTCTGCGTTCAGAGCCTCTTCAATCTATCGCCGCGCCGCTCCTCACGAAAAAGCCAGAAGAACCCGAAAAAGCGGCAAAAACCTAAAATACTCCCCGTAAAATTGCATTGCGGGCACGCGAGGCTTTGCTATCCTGCCTGCTCCGAAATTCAAAAGGAAAACACCATCATGGTCAGCAGCGAACCCGAACTTCATGAACTATGCATGCGAATGGCCCTGCGCGAAGCGCAGACCGCCTTTGAAGAGGGCGAAGTACCCGTTGGGGCCATCATCATGCACCACGGCGAACTCATCGCCAAGGCGCACAATCAGACGGAACTGCTGAAAGACCCCACCGCCCACGCCGAAATGCTTGCCATCACCCAGGCCACCTCCGCGCTGGGCGACTGGCGTTTGCAGGACTGCACCCTCTACGTTACCAAAGAGCCCTGCCCCATGTGCGCGGGGGCCATTATACTCGCACGAATCCCCCTCGTCATCTGGGGGGTGGACGACCCCAAACGCGGCGGGGCCATCTCCGTCTTCAACATCCTCCAGCATCCGCAGCTCAACCACCGATGTGAAATCATCCAAGGCGTACTCGAAGAAGAATCCCGCATCCTGCTCCAACGCTTCTTCCGGGAGCGGCGAACTAGCAATCCGTCTAAACGTTTGCGGGATTCAGTGCTGAAGTAGCCGTCCGCTCGCCGAGCGGACGGGAGATGAACAGCGTGCGACAAACACCATAGCGCTCGGAGAGCACCAAACGACCAATGCGCACATCCCGCATACTTCGTTCCGTGGTTCTGCCCTATTCAATATCGAGACTCACCCAAACAAATCCGCCACTACGCTCCAGCGAGCTTGCGGATCAGCGGAAATGCGGGCAATCGTTTCTTCCCTGGGAGGGACGTTGTCCCCAACGTCCTTTTATTTTACCAACCCATTCCTTATACGCTCTTTCTCACTTGCCACCCTCACTCTCCGCACGGCCCGTGGGGACACGGGCCCTCCCGGAAGAGGATTCTTCAAACGAATGGTTGCATTCAGCAATCCGTCAAAATCTGAAATCTGAAATTTGAACCCTTCATCTTGGAGCACGCTGATCGAGCAACTCAGCACCCAACGTCCGACGGACTGCTATCCGTCCATTTCCAACGACAGGTCCACAGCGCGCGCGGAGTGCGTGAGGCATCCCAGCGATATGGCATCCACTCCCGAGGCCGCCGCCGCTTCCACGTTCGCCAAGGTGATCCCGCCCGACGCCTCCGTTTTGCACACGCCGCAACACAACTCCACGCACTCGCGCATAACTTCCGGCGGCATGTTATCAAGCAGCACCCAGTCCGGGCGCATCGGCAGGGCCTGCCGAAGCTCCTCCACGCTCTCCACTTCCAGCTCCACCAACACGTCGGAATAGAGTTCCCGGGCATGGCGCACCGCCTCGCCCAGATCGCCCCGGGCCTGTTCCGCCCACATGGCCCGATGATTATCCTTGATCAGTATCCGGTCATACAGACCCATCCGGTGATTGCTCCCACCCCCGCATTGCACCGCGTATTTTTCCAAGGTACGGAAGCCGGGTGTGGTTTTGCGCGTATCGAGAATCATGGTGCCGTAAGACTTCACTCGCTCGGTAAAAGCATGCGTCAGGGTAGCGACACCCGTCAGACGCTGCATGAAATTCAGAGCCGTCCGCTCCGCTGTCAGCATCGAGCGCACCGGGCCACGCAAACGCAGGATCACTTCGCCCGGAGCGACGGTTACGCCGTCGTTCACCAGCACCTCCACCTGCACTCGCTCATCCACCTGACGAAACACCTCGCGCGCCACCGCATTGCCGCTGATCGTACAGGTCTCCCGCGTCAGGATGTGCGCCGACGCTTCGCGCCCCTCGGCAATCAGCGCAATCGACGTGATATCCCCCCGATCCGCCAAATCCTCCGCCAGCGCCATCCGAATCAGTTCCTTTTCATGTGCCGATAAAATAGTGTCCTTTTGATTCATGCGATCCCTTCTTTCAGACATTCCGTACCAAGGCAAAATAAGCAATCAGCACCACGCCGATCACATAGGCTGCCGGTTTGACCTCGCGCCCTCTACCGGAAAGCAGTTTGATCACCGGATAACTGATAAAGCCCAGAGCCAACCCATCGCCGATCGAATAGCAAAACGGTATGCCGATCAAGGTCAGAAAGGCGGGGATGGCCTCGCTATAATCGTTCCAGTCGATACGTACGGCACTGCGAATCATCATGGCACCCACGATCACCAAGGCAGGCGCCGTGATGGCCGCATAACTGCCCACCATTTTCACCACCGGACTGAAAAAGAGCGCCAGCAGAAAGAGCAGCGCCGTCACCACGCTCGTCAGTCCCGTCCGCCCGCCGCGCTCGACACCCGTCGTGCTTTCCACAAAACTGGTCACCGTACTCGTCCCCATACCTGCGCCAATCACCGTCCCCACGGCATCCGACAACATGGCCTGCCGGACCCTTGGAATCTCGTTGTTCTTCACAAATCCAGCCTGCTCGCACACCCCCACCAACGTGCCGATCGTGTCGAACACATCCATGAACAAAAGGATGATGATGAAGGGGGCCATCTTCAGCGTCAGGGCATACAGCACACTCATTTTCATGAAGGTGGGCGCCACGGAGGGCGGCGCGCTCACCACCCTGTGCATGACCTCAAACCGCGTCATCAGCATGGAATTAGCCACTAGCTCATGTTCACGGATGAACGCCGGCGCGTGGTTAAGACCGAGTCGGGTCAGCACTGAAAGCATGGTAATCACCAGAATCCCCCAAAAGATCGCCCCGCGCACTCGTCGCGCCTGCAAGCCGGCCGTGATGCACAGCCCCGCAAAAAAAAGAAGAATATCCGGCGAGGCGATATGCACATTCAATTTCACGGCGGTGGCCGGGTCGGGCAAAATCAGCGTGGCGTTCCGCATACCAATCAGGGCGATGAACAGGCCGATACCCGCTGCAATGCCATTTTTCATGTTCGGACTGATCGCATCCACAATCAACGCACGTACGCCGCAGAGACTAAGCAACAGAAAAAGAACACCCGAAACAAACACCACACCCAACGCCACCTGCCACGCCGTGGTGATTCCTGCCTGCACCACACTCATCGTTGCCGCCGCTGGGATCACCGAAAAGACAAAGAAAAAATTCTCGCCCATGCCCGGGGCCTGCGCAATCGGATAATTGGCGTAGAGGCCCATAAACGCCGTCGCCACCGCAGCAGAAACACAGGTGGCCACCATAATGGAACCAAAATCCATACCCGTGTTCATGCCGAAGAGCAGCCCCGAAAGAATCGCAGGCTGTAGAAAAATAATATAGGCCATCGTCAGGAAGGTGGTGCTGCCTGCCATGACCTCCGTACCAACACTCGTGCCGTTTTCGCGAAGTCCAAAATAACGGTCTATGAGGTTCATCGCTTCTTCTTTCCTTTTCCACCCGATTTTGGATACCGGAACGAGGTCGATTTCTTCCGGGGCTTCGGTTCCCCCGCAGCGGCCGCCTTCAGTTCCTTCCACTGATCGCGCAGCATCGCTGCGCGCTCGAATTCCAGTTTCTCCGCCGCCTCCAGCATTTCTCTTTCCAGTTCGTTTATCAGTTCACTGATATCCACGTCAACGCCGGATTCCCGCACCGCCAGCGATTGAACCTCTTCCGCTTCCTTCTGCAGAAAGAGTCCTTCCTGGATACTCTTCACAATCGCCTGCGGTGTAATACCGTGTTCTTCATTGAAGGCGAGTTGCCGTTCCCGGCGTGCCGCCGTCTTTTCCATCATCCGCCGCATGGAATTGGTCACCACATCGGCATAGAGAATCACACGCCCCGCCAAATGACGCGCCGCACGACCCGCCGTCTGAATCAGCGACGTCTCTGACCGCAGAAATCCCTCCTTATCGGCATCCAGCACCGCTACCAGCGAGACTTCCGGGAGGTCCAGCCCCTCGCGCAGCAGATTGATCCCCACCAGACAATCAAACTCCGCCTTGCGCAACTTGCGCAAAATCTCCACCCGCTCTATTGCGCCAATCTCTGAATGCAGATAGCTCACGCGAAGTCCCGATTCCTCCAGGTAGCGGGCAAGGTCCTCCGCCGTCCGCTTTGTCAGCGTGGTCACCAGCACGCGCTCGTTGCGCTCTGCGCAGAGGCGCACCTCTTCCATCAAATCATCAATCTGATTCGTCAGCGGGCGCACCTCCACCGGCGGATCAGCAATCCCGGTGGGACGTATCACCTGCTGCACCACCACCCCGGAATGTTCCAGCTCAAACGCACCCGGCGTGGCCGTGGTAAATAATAGTTCATGGGTGCATTCCAGAAATTCCGGGAAATGCATAGGCCGGTTATCAAGCGCAGAGGGCAGGCGAAACCCGTGCTCGACCAGCGTTTTCTTGCGAGCCTGATCGCCATTGTACATCGCCCGCAACTGAGGAAGCGTTACATGCGATTCATCAATCACCGTCAGAAAATCACCGGGGATGTAATCCATCAGCGTTTCCGGACGCTGCCCGGCGCTTCGCCCCGCCAGGTGACGGGAATAATTTTCTATGCCCGAGCAGAACCCCATTTCCTTCATCATTTCCAGGTCGTACTCGGTCCGCATACGAATGCGCTGCGCCTCGATCAGTTTGTTGTTCCGCTCGAAATACTGAACCTGTTCCTCCAACTCCTCGCGAATGGTGCTTAGCGCCGAATCGATCTTCGTCTGCGGCATCACAAAATGCTTGGCCGGAGAAATGGCAATGGCTGGCAGCTCCTGCTCCAGATGCCCACTCACCGGGTCCATCCGACGGATCGACTCAATGTCATCGCCGAAATAGGTGATGCGGATCATCTTACGGTTGTACGAGGGGAAAATATCCACCACTTCCCCGCGCACACTGAACGTGCCCGGGTCCTTTTCATAGTCATTGCGCGTGTACTGAATGTTCACCAGGTGTTCCAGCAGCTCATCACGCGGCAGGGCTTCTCCGCGCTCGAGGCTCACCATCATCTGCTTGTAATCCTGCGGCGAGCCCAGGCCGTAAATGCAGGAAACCGACGCCACGATCACGACATCGCTCCGGTTCACCAGCGAGTCCGTCGCCGCCAAGCGCAGGCGTTCAATCTCCTCGTTAATGGAGGCATCTTTTTCTATGAAGGTATCGGTCTGCGGGATGTAGGCCTCGGGCTGGTAATAATCGTAATAACTTACGAAATACTCCACCGCGTTTTCCGGAAAGAAACTTTTCAGCTCCGCATAGAGCTGAGCGGCCAGCGTTTTGTTGTGGGAAATCACCAATGTCGGACGCCCAAAATGCCGAATCACATTGGAGATCGTGAACGTCTTCCCGGAACCGGTCACCCCTTCGAGCGTCAGATAACGTTCCTTACCTTCGTCCAAAGCCGCCGTAAGCCGCCGAATGGCCTCCGGCTGATCGCCGGTGGGCTCATACGACGAGACCAATTTGAAAACTTCTTTGTCATTCATCGGTGAGGAACGTTAGCGGTCCTGCCCATGCCTGTTCAAGCTCATTCGCCGCACAGGACACGGACTGGAAGTCCATGCTACATTCGGGAAACCAGCACAGCCCGAGACTTCGCGCCCTGCGCGGCCTTCTGTTAAAAAATCTTTTTCACACCCGCTGCGCTCAAGATCGCAAAGTGCGCAAAGCCCAAG
The DNA here is from genome assembly GCA_964490935.1 of uncultured Verrucomicrobiota bacterium. Taxonomy (GTDB): domain Bacteria; phylum Verrucomicrobiota; class Kiritimatiellia; order RZYC01; family RZYC01; genus JAQVYB01. Next base: position 44,871 of record CAZBEO010000013.1, on the reverse strand, counting down.
TATCCATTCGCGTCCATTCGCGGTTCAGAACTCCCCCGCACAACCCAAGCCAAACCCAATTCTCCGCATTTTTATCTAAAGATTGCGCAGATTTTGGATATTCCGTGGTTGATGAACAGGATAAGGAGTAGGTCTGCATATTGCTAGCCCGACACGCGGCACACCAGTCCAGCGAGCCAGGTGCGAACGATGTCTTTCTGCGCATCGTCCAGGTCCTTCACCCAGGCCAGATAACCGTCCTTTGCATGCCCTGCTGCCGAGGCTGCAATCTCGGCAATGCCGGTGGCCTCGGCCTCCTGCCCGAGGATATTTTTCAGGCGCGCCTCGCATTGCGGCCATTGTTGAATCCACTCCGCCTGCCCCGCCGCACACTCGCGCAGGGAGGCATCTCCCTGGATCAGATTGTACGACACGCGCAACTGATTCGTCCACTGTCCCAGGCGTTTCATGCGTTCATCCAGAATGAGGCTCAGCACGCGAATGGCACCGGAACAACAGGCCCGGTCTGCCACGGTCTCCGTCATCATGCGCGACCGCACACGCCGGTACCACTCTCGCAGCGCATAGATGTTGCCGATGTAATACAGATTGTTCTTCGCCACCCGACGAATCCGTTTGTACACGCGCATGTCGTAGGGCTCCATTTTGGGTGCCGAAATGGGAGGGATATGCAGCATACCCGGCTGCAGCCCATCGCTGCGCATAATCGAGCCCGCCGGAATCACCGTGCCGAACGCCACGCGACATGGCCCGGCCAAACCGCCCTGCCCGCCCAGAAACACGGGATCATTATCCATCAGTACGCCACTCGGTACATCGCCAATCAGCGAGGGCGTCGCCTTATCGCCATGTGGCGTATAGTTGAAATGAATATACGACGATCCGATTTCGCTGTGCTCCTTTCGGCTACGTCCGCCCGCCATCAGCGCATCACAGAAATTGATCAGGCTGCCCGCCGTGACGCAGGGCAGCAACACGGTCTGCTTCAAGCCCACGCTGTGCGCCACGCCCGCCTCTTCTTCGAGCAGGCACCCCGGGCGAATATGCGCACCACTCCCCACCGAGGTCTTCGACAGAAAAACCGACTCTTCAACATATCCACCCGCCAGATCCACCTTGGCCGCCAACTGACAGTTCAGCACCGTGGCGGGCGCTTCGCGCCCGATCACGCAGCCCGGTCCGATCACCGTCTGCGCGCCCAGGATTCTGCATCCGGGATAGATCTTCACACCCTCGGCGATATGCCCCTCCGGTATGGCCGGATCAATATATACGTTCTCCGGATCGATCAATTTTACGCCCTGCCGAATCCATTCCGCGTTTTTTTCTCTACTCATTGCATTTCCCCGCTCACTTCAACAGCAGGCCAATCGCCACGCCCCAAGCCGTAAAGGCCAGGAAGATCAGCGATTTCAGCCCGCTTACTTTTGTAAACAGCAGGTTGACGTCCGTGTTCCCGCGACTAAGCACCACCACAATTACCACCACCGCCAACATCACCAGCGCCCATATCATCTTTTTGCTCATACACACCTCTTTCCTACATCCCTCGCGTGATGTACCACACCATGAAAAAAATACCGACAATCATCAGCCCCGACAATATCGCTTCCATACGCCTTTACTCCTTGCATCATTTTTCCGGGAGAAACACAATCCCTTTTCCACCCCGGTCTTCCCCCAACGAGGCCGTCAGATTCGCGCCGGGCTGAACGGTTCCGCGCAGAATCTCCTCGGCCAGACGATCCAAAATCCGACGCTGAATCACGCGCTTGAGCGGGCGGGCGCCAAAGGCCGGGTCATAGCCCTCTTCAGCTAGGAATTTTCTCGCCTCATCGCTCAGATTCAGATGAATGTGCTGCGGATCGAGATAGCTCTGCACCCGCTTGATCTGGATGTCCACAATGCTGGTCAACTGCTCACGCGTCAAGCTGTGGAAGATGATGATTTCATCAATACGATTCAGAAATTCCGGACGGAAATTCGTGCGCAGGACCTCTTGCACCTTCCGCTCCATCTCCCGGTATTCTGGATCGTCGCGCTGCAAACGCGGATAGAGTTCGAGTGTCTCGTGAATGATGGAGCTGCCGATATTCGAGGTCAGAATCAGCATGGTGTTGGTAAAATCCACGGTCCGACCATGCCCATCGGTGAGACGTCCGTCGTCCAGAATCTGAAGCATGATGTTGAAGACATCCGGATGAGCCTTCTCGATCTCATCGAAGAGCACCACGGAATACGGTTTGCGGCGCACGTGTTCGGTGAGATATCCGCCCTCGTCGTAGCCCACATAACCCGGTGGCGCTCCGATCAAGCGGCTCACACTGTGTTTCTCCATGAATTCCGACATATCCACCCGAAGCATGGCGTGTTCATCATCAAAGAGAAATTCAGCCAGCGCCCGCGCCAGTTCCGTTTTACCCACCCCAGTCGGCCCCATAAAAATAAACGACCCGATCGGACGGTTCGGGTCCTGCAGACCCGAGCGCGATCGCCGCACCGCGTTGGATACGGCGGAAATCGCTTCCTCCTGGCCGATCACCCGCTCGCGCAGGCGGTCCTCCATCTGCAGCAGCTTGCTCTTTTCGCTCTCTAGCAAGCGACTGACCGGGATATGCGTCCAGAAGGCCACTACCTGGGCGATATCCTCATCGTCCACCTCTTCCTTGAGCATTTTCTGATCCTTTTGTAGCTCACTGAGTCGGGCCTGGGCGGACTTGACCTGCTTTTCCGTTTTAGGAATGCGGTCGTACATGATTTCAGCGGCCCGCTCGAGATTGTTATCGCGCTTGGCAGCCTCTTCTTCGCCCCGAAGCAATTCGAGAGCCTGGGTGAGACCGCGTATTTCCGCGATGAGTTCCTTTTCCTTCGTCCAGTGCAACTTCATGCGCGTGCTGTCCTCACGCAGATGACCTAGGTTCTCCTCGATCTTCTGCAAACGTTCTTTTGATGGCTCATCTTTTTCGAGTCGCAAAGCCTGACGCTCGATTTCAAGCTGCATGATGCGCCGATCCACTTCATCAATTTCGGTGGGCAGACTGTCGATTTCCATGCGCAGACGGCTGGCCGCCTCGTCCACCAGGTCGATGGCCTTGTCCGGCAAAAAACGATCGCTGATGTAGCGGGCAGAAAGGGTAGCGGCGGCCACCAGCGCGGCATCCTGAATGCGCACCCCGTGATGCACCTCATACCGCTCGCGCAGTCCCCGCAGAATGGCGATGGTATCCTCCACCGACGGCTCATCCACCATCACCGGCTGAAAGCGGCGCGCGAGCGCGGCATCCTTTTCGATATATTTTCGGTATTCATCCAGCGTGGTCGCACCCACACAGCGCAATTCGCCCCGGGCTAGCGCGGGTTTGATCATGTTCGAGGCATCCACCGTGCCTTCCGCGCCGCCCGCACCCACCAGCATGTGCAGCTCATCGATGAACAGCACAATCGCTCCTTGGGCATCGATCACCTCTTTCATGAAGGCCTTGAACCGATCCTCGAATTCACCCCGGAATTTAGCACCCGCCAGCATCGCACCCAGATCGAGCGATATGACTTTTTTGTCCTTCAGACCTTCGGGCACATCGCCCGCCACCATCCGTTGGGCCAGCCCTTCGGCAATCGCTGTTTTGCCCACCCCCGGCTCGCCAATCAGCACCGGATTATTCTTCGTGCGGCGCGAAAGCACCTGAATCACCCGGCGGATTTCATTGTCCCGCCCAATCACCGGGTCCAGCTTCCCGCTGCGCGCCGCAGCGGTCAGGTCCACCCCATATTTTTTCATCACCTCGTACTTATCCTCGGGGTTCTGATCGCTGACGCGCTGGCGACCACGTACCGCCTGCAACGCCTTAAGTACGGCATCGGGGGTCAGGTCCAACTCCTCTGCAATGGCCTTCCACTCGCTTCCGTCCTGCTGCAACGAGGCCAGAAAGAGATGCTCCGTGCTGACGTACTCATCCTTCATCTTGCCCGCCAAATCAAAGGCCTCATCAAAAAGTTTTTTCAGTCGGCGCGACATGTAAATTTCCACGGAAGCGCCTTCCACGCGGGAACGCCGCCCCAGCGCCGTCTCCAAACGCTCGAGCAAAAGAGGTTTATCCACCCCTAGGCGCGCCAACAGCGGCGTGACCACCCCCTCCTCCTGCTCAATCAACGCCATCACCAGATGCTCCACAGCGATTTCTCCGTGGCCATGTTTTTCGGCCGTGCGCCGCGCCTGCTGTGCCGCCTCCTGCGCCTTGATCGTCAGTCTGTCCAGTTGCATAGCACCACCTCATCCGATTGTTTGAATCGCTTCAACGCCTAAAAACGGACACATAATACGACAACGCGCATTGTGATTCAAGAACTGCCGAATAATCCCACAATCTTTCCCTAGACAAAATCCTGGGAAACGACTAGTTTTCATCGTCGATTTGAAAGGATCGTTCTGGCAATGAAAACGAGGGTGTAACCGGCAACAAGCAGGAAGGTTCAGCAACCATGTCCGACCGAAAAATTGAGATCAACATGGAAGTTCAGGGAGAGATCACCATCGTCACCGTGAGGGGCGCGTTGGATTCTTCTAATCTCCGACACTTTAAAAATGAATTGGACCCGCTCTTCAATGAGGCGGATAAGCATGTCGTGATGGACTGTACGGAACTTTCCTACGCAAGCAGCCAAGTCTTCGGTCTTCTCTCCTGCTACAACAAAGCCAGCCTGGCCAAAAAACGCTACTTCGCGCTCTGCAACGTCAGCTCTCAAATGTACAACATCTTGGACATTCTTGGGCTTATTCCGGTGTTTCGCCTCTTCGAAAACCGAGAAAAGGCCGTTAACGAAGTCCAACGCCTGATCGACAAAAAATAACTCATGCATCCGGGAGCGACCATGGAAACCAACGTGCAAATGGATCCCTATGAGCTGATTGTTCCGGGCGACCCGAAATCCCTCTCGCTAATCCGCATGGTCGTTACAGCCATCGCCCGCGAAGCGGGCCTTTCCGAGGAGCAGATCGGACGAGTGGAAGTAGCCGTAGACGAGGCTTGCACCAACGTCGTCGAGCACAGCTATCAAAACCTTAAGCCGCACCCTCCCGTTGAGGTACTCGTGCAGGCCGACGGAAAAGATTTCATTGTGGACATCGTGGATTCCGGCCCCTCCTTTGATTTCAACAACAGCGTCCGCAACAAATTCCCGGACCACTGGATTCAGGGAGAAAACGTACGTGGAGCAGGCCTTTACCTGATGATGTCGCTCATGGATTCGGTGGACTATGAACGGCTTCCCGACGAACGAAACCGTATGCGCATGATTAAAAAAATCTCTTAAACAATGAGGGAACAGATGAAAAAATCAAAAAACTCAGCATGGCAACGGGCTTTATTGACCTCGGCGTGTGCAGTCATGCTCATGTTTCTGTGTTCATCCTGCGAAAAAGACGACGATGACTACGACCACGACATACCGGCTGGCATGGGCACCCTGGTCATCGACAACCGAACCTACTCCGATATCTATGTCTATATCTCCGGACGTGAACAGGAAAAGGTAAGTAGCGACGATTACGAGTTCTATGACCGGGAGCCCGGAACCTACCGCGTGGCCCTCGAAGAAAAACACGGCGACCGCGCCTGGTTCGGCGATGCCGACATCATCGAAGGCAGAAAGACCGTCATGAAGGTCTACATCGGCTCGCGGTACGACCGATACGACGTGAACTGGCACATAGACTGACCGCCCATGACCTTTTCTTACCACCGAACGCTTCGCCGACTCGCGCCGGCACTCCTTATGCTGGCCACCTGCACGGCGACATACGGGTTGGATGAACAGGCCTGTTTTGACAAACTCGCCGACCGCTTCTCCCCATCCAAGCCAACCGTGGTGATGACCTACAACGTCACCTACCGCCTGCTCGGAATCCACATGCTCAGCGTCGCCACCGCCACCATGGAGGCCACCGAAGGCTACTGGACCTACCCTGAAAGCGGGTACGCCGAACCCTGCTGCTTGATCAGCATCCGCCTGCAATCCACCCGATGCGATGCAGAGGCCAAGAAAAACGGACGCATCTACATCAATGACCACCTCGTCTCCGTTTCCACCATGCCCAAACTCAACACCATCCTCTACATGAAAAAAACGGATGAATACATCAACCCCCCCTTCAAAAAAGCCAAGCGCATCGAACATACCGCCGTCTATGACCTCGAAAACGGCACGCTGGATTATTACGCGAAAAACTATCTGACCGGCGATATTCAAACCAACCTCACCGGTGCTGCCGACATGGCCACCCAGGGAAAAGAAGTCTCCAAAATCCTCCAAATGGTCTCCGATGTCTATCACGGACGCCTCGATCTCATCACCCCCGAATCCGACTTCCGCCTCATGATCAATTGCGACGGACTAGCTGTCCCCTTTGCCGCCCAAACCTCCCGCGATACGCTTTCCATGCTCGACAAAGACTGGCCGACCCTGTGCGCCGAGGTCATGCCCGCCCGCGAGGCCCCGAAAATTCGCAGCCGCGAATTCAGCATGTGGGCCACCTCCTTTGAAGAAATGGCCTCACGACTCGACGACCCCATTCTCAAACAGCTCGCGGCGGAGATACCAGCCTGGGGGATGACCCCCCTGCTGGCTAATTACGGACTGGCTCTCGGCTATATTCGATGCGCCCTGGTCGATATTCACACCATCCCGAATCTGCCCGATGAAACCACGCTCCTCTCCCGTTCCATCGCGGCGGAATTGCCTCCCAATGAAAAACTCCCTCCGAGCAATCATCCCTTATGAAAAAAATAGGTCTCATCGGCGGCTCCGGTCTTGATCGTCCGGAAATTCTGGCAAACGCAAAACATCTGACCGTGGAAACCCCCTTCGGTGCCCCCTCCTCTCCCCTCACCTGCGGCACCATGGAGGGAGCCGAAATCGTACTGATCGCCCGACACGGCCACCAACACATTCATACCCCCTCCGGCGTCAACTACCGGGCCAATATTCACGCCCTTAAAGAAATCGGCTGCACCCACATCCTCGCCACCACCGCCTGCGGTTCCCTCCGCGAAGAAATCCAACGCGGTGACCTCGTCATCCTCGATCAGTTCATCGACTTCACCCACCGCCGCATGAACACCTTTTATGAAGCCTTCCAACCGGGCGCCGAAAACGCCAAACATACCCCCATGGCCGACCCTTTCTCCGCCGAACTGCGCAACACCCTCATCCAGGCCTGCCGCGAACTGAAAGTACGCCATCACGAACACGGCACCGTCGTCACCATCGAAGGCCCCCGCTTTTCCACGCGCGCCGAATCCAACCTATTCCGAATCTGGGGCGCCGACGTCGTCAACATGTCCATTGCGCCCGAAGCCGCCCTGGCCAATGAAGCGGGCATCCCTTACGCCGCCGTTGCCATGGCGACCGACTACGATTGCTGGAAAACCGATGAAGCCCCCGTCGAATGGGCTGAAATTCTCCGCATTTTCGGACAGAACGTGGAGAACGTAACCCGACTCCTCCGCACCGTCATCCCCCGGATATAAGCCATGCCCGCCCCCCTCCTCGCCGGCAACTACCACTCGCACACGCAACTGTGCCGCCATGCCGAAGGCATGCCCATAGACTATGCCGCCGAGGCCGTTCGCTGCGGACTCTCCGTCCTCGGTATCTCCGATCACACCCCGATCCCGGACGACCGTTGGCCCGGTGTACGCATGCCCATGGCCTCGCTTCCCCTCTACATCGACTCCATCCGTGAGGCCCGCGAAACCTTCCCCGATCTCACCATCCTCATGGCCCTCGAATGTGAATACATCCCCGAATACCATCACTTCTATGAAGACGAACTGCTTGGGCGCCTCGGCATGGATTATCTGATCTGTGCGCAGCACTGGTTTCCCTGTCGCGGCGAATGGCTCGGTTGCTTTGGGCAAAGCGACACCCCCGAACGCCTCACCGCCTACGCTAACCACACCATCCGCGCCATGCAGACCGGACTCTTCGCCTTTACCGCTCATCCCGACATCTTCGGAAACGACTACCTCGTATGGGATGCCCATGCCGAAGCCTGCGCCGCCGCCATCGCCGAAGCCGCCGCCGAACTGAACATGCCTCTTGAAATCAACGCCCTTGGCTTCCGGCGCGAAAAAATAGAAACCCCGTCCGGCATCCGGTGCATGTACCCCTGGCTCCCCTTCTGGGAAACCGCCGCCCGCTTTCCCATCACCGTCACCATCAATTCGGATGCGCACCGCCCTGCCGACCTCACCGCAAATATCCCCGACGCCCTAGCCCTCGCCAGCCGCTTCAACCTGCCCTTAGCATCAGCGCCCCCGCAACGTGGCTGCTGAAGCGACAGGCACGTTCCTCTCTCTCTCCACCGTTTCGCAGTGCCATCAGAGGCGCGTACCCGCCGGGATCACCGCATTTTTAGGAATGACGATCACGCCGTCGCGGACGGTGTACATGTCGGTCACGGTTTCATCGGCCTTGCCGTCGGGCGTGATATAGGCACCATCGCCGATGCGTGCGTTCTTATCGACAATGGCCTTTCGAAGGTAGCAATCTCGTCCGATGCCGATGCTCGGCAAGCCGTCTGGCGCATGGTCTTCGTAATAGTCCGCGCCCATAATGACGGAATGCTCCACCACGCTGCCCTCACCCACGATCGCCCGGATGCCCACCACGGAGTTCAGGATGCGGTGTCCAGAGATGATGCAACCTTCCGAAAGCATGCAGCGGTTCAGGTCGCAGCAGTTGATTTTCGAGGGAGGGAGATAGCGCATGTGCGTGTAAATCGGAGCACGCAAATCATAGAACGTGAATTCGGGCAGAATTTCAGTCAGGGAAACGTTGGTCTCCCAGAAGGCACCGATGGTACCGATATCCCGCCAGTACCCATCGAAGATATAGCTGTAGACATCGCACTCTTTGATAGCTGCCGGAATAATATCGTGTCCAAAATCTTTCTTTATATTGTTCTCAAGCAGATTTTCCAGGACTTTCGTGCTGAACACATAAATACCCATGCTGGCCAGATAGCGTTCTTCCTCCATCATGGGCGCGCGCAGGGCATCCAGCGCCGGGGTATCGCCCGGCTTTTCCACAAAATTCACAATACGGTTTGAACCATCCACCTGCATGATACCCAGCGAGCCCGCCTCATGGCGTGGGACCGGTTTGGTGGTAATGGTCAGGTCGGCACCCGACTCCTGATGACGCCGAATGACAGCGCCAAAATCCATCCGGTACAACTGGTCGCCCGAGAGGATCACCACATAGTCCGGTTTCTCGTCGCGCAGATAGAAAAGGGTTTGGCGCACGGCATCGGCGGTGCCCTGAAACCAGGCGTTGCTATCGGGCGTCTGCTGGGCGGCGAGGATGCGCACAAAGCCCCGGTGGAACTGATCGAAAATGTAGGTGGACTGCACGTGTTGATGCAAAGAAACGCTGTTGTACTGTGTCAGAATGTAGATGCGGCGGATATGACTGTTCAGGCAATTACTGATGGGAATATCCACCAAACGGTATTTGCCGGCAATCGGAACGGCCGGTTTTGCGCGTTCTTTGGTCAGGGGTTGAAGACGTGAACCCTGACCACCGCCCAGAATCACTGCCACCGCATTCACAAACTCCATAATATACCTCCGCGTGTTTGTAGACAAACACTGTTTACCTTTACGAAAATCATACTATACTGCTCCCCATCCACGCAGAAAGTAGAATTTCACTTTTCTTTTTTTTCCAGATTCAACGACAGGGGCGACAGCATGAAAATAGGTATTATAGGCGGCTCGGGGCTCTATCGCATTTCCTCGGCGGAAGACGGTCGGGAAATCATCCTTCAGACTCCGTTCGGCGAACCTTCGGCCCCCTACTACGCCGTCGAAAAACAGAACAATACCTTTTATTTTCTTCCCCGACATGGGTCGGCTCATCACATTCTCCCCTCGGAAATCAATCACCGGGCCAATATTCACGGCTTTAAACAACTCGGCGTCGAGCAATTGATCTCGATCAGCGCCGTAGGCAGCCTTCAGCCGCAGTACCGCCCTCGCGACATGGTGCTGGTCGATCAATATGTGGACCGCACCAAGGCCTCGGATCGGCACACCTTTTTTGGGCGCGGCGCGGTGGCGCACGTTGCCTTCGCGGAGCCGGTCTGTCGGCGGCTGCATCGGTGCATGGGAACCCTCCTCGCACAGGTGGTGGCGGCCAATCCGGCGCATCAATCCGTTCAGATTCACCCTGGCGGAACCTATGTCAATATGGAAGGCCCCGCCTTCTCGACACGGGCCGAATCACAGTGGTATCACCGCATGGGTTTTGATGTGATCGGCATGACCACCCTCGCCGAAGCCAAACTAGCCCGCGAAGCCGAACTCTGTTTCGCATGCCTTTCCATGGTGACGGACTTCGACAGTTGGCACGAGGAAGAAGAAGCCGTCAATGCGGGCATGGTGCTGCAAACCATGCGCGACAACGTCAGCCTGGCGCATGATTTCATCACGGCCCTGCTCGCCAATCCTCCGGCGGACGACCCGGACTGCTCCTGCCACCACGCCCTGGATCATGCCCTGATGACGCAACCTGACCGTATGCCCCCGGAGACCCACGACGCCTTGCAGATCATCCTGCAGCGCACCTGCACACCTGCTTGACCGGGTGTGGAATCACCCTCACGTTTCATCGCCCGGTGTTCGTCCCCGGAGATTCACTCCTCCCGAAGAGCATGGCGCGGGCGAGTTTCTGATGAAATTTCGGATAGGCGGTCAGCTCCACGTAATTCATTTGGTCGCCCAAATTCAGGGCCTGTGAACGGGTGGAATCTGAGAGCAGCATCTGCACCGCACCGCGTCCGGCGGCATTGCCCACCTGCGCCACCTTCGTCGGTGGCCAGGGAGGAATCATACCAATCGCTGCTGCGCTTGCCGGATCAATGTACGTTCCAAAAGCGCCCGCCAGAATAAAGCGGTCCACCTCCTGATAAGTGATGCCCGCATGTTCCAAAAGAATATCAATGCCCGCACGTATCGCTCCCTTGGCCAATTGAATCACGCTGACATCCGACTGCGTGATAAACACCGGGGCATCGCGATCCAGACACACCGCGCGCTCCTTGCCCAGCATTTCCACCAGATCGTGCGTTCCGTCGAGGCCTCCCGGCCTGGTCAGCATGCCCTGCTGAAGAAACTGCGCCAAGGCATCCAACACCCCGCTGCCACAGATGCCGATCGGCGGTGCCTGCTCAATGGTGGAACAGCGTATCGCGCCGTCGCGAATGACGACATGATCAATCGCGCCGCGCGAGGCACGCATCCCCTGCCGAAGGTGCGCGCCTTCAAAGGCCGGACCGGATGCACAGGAACAGCAGCACATCTGCCCGTTGTGGCGCAGCGTGATTTCGGTGTTGGTGCCGATGTCGCACAGCATCACCGTGTCCTCCGCCTCGTACACCTTTTCCGTCGTCAAGGCCGCCACGTGGTCGCACCCCACATACCCGGCCAGAATAGATGGAAAATAGACCGAAGCCGCCGGATGAATGGCCAGACCAATCGCGCCCGCTTCCAGAATAATCGGCGCGCTGACGGCGGGCACATACGGGGCCATACCGAGTTGTCGAACCGGAAGTCCCGCAAACAAATGATGAATCGCCGTATTGCCTACCAACACCGCATCCACCCATTGCTCAGGAATCAGTTCGTTGCGTTTGCTGAGAATTTCAATCAGCGAATTAATGGTATCGCAAAGGGCCTGGTGGAGCTTTTCGGCCTGTGCTGGCGATTCGTTGGCGTGGCCCATGCGCGAAATGACATCCTCCCCGTAGGCGGTCTGCCCGTTCACGTTGCCTTCCGAATCCACGACGCGCCCTTCCTGCAAATCCACCAGGTAGGCCGCCACTTTCGTGGTTCCCATATCCACGGCAAGCCCAAAGGGGCGGCGCTCCGTCGGAAGAGCGGCCACAAGCCTACCCCGCAACACCACGGCCGAGGCATCCCATTGGGCCGCACGCAATTCATTGGAAAGATTCTTGAGCAGGGTGAACGGCAACACGATCTCACGCCCGAGAAGGGATTCCAAATGCTCTCGCACACGCGTTGCATCATCGCGCAAATCTTCGAGCGTGGGCGCCGGCGGATTAAGTCTCAAGACCTGTAGATCATTGTCCGGCGTTGAAAGCGCATGGTGGCATTCCACCTGCAACTGTTGTCGAACGGCGAGTGACTCGGGCGGAATGTATACGGTCAGCGCATCGCTTGCCGGTTGCATTCGGCAGGCCAGACCAACGCGCTGCGCCTTTTCTTCGGACGTGAGACATTCCGTTTCGGCGGTCTCCCGCACTTCGCCCCGCATAATCCGCACCTTGCATTTGCCGCAGGTGCCGGCACCACCGCACACGGAGGTGATGGCAATGCCCGCTTCGCGTGCGGCATTCAGAATGGTCTGATTCGCATGCGCTTCCACACGCAACCCCACCGGTTCAAACGTGATGATCGTTTTTTTATCCGTCATGATTCAAATTTCCTCGATAGGGGCAGGTGTTCTTCATCATACACAGATCACAGGGCGAAACCTGATCCGACGTGGTCACATCTGCTCCAATCGCCACGACGCCAGAACAGGTTTTTGCCGGAATCATGAGTCCGCTCGGTTTAAGTTCTACGTCAATGGCCGACCCTTCCACAAGCCTGAATACTTCGGGTTGTCCTTCTTCAATCGACCAGTCCCGCACGCCGGGCTGGATGAACAGGCCCAGGTTACCGTGTCCGGCGCGACGAATCATGGCACCCAAAACTTGCTGAATCAGGTGCATGAATTGAGACATGGCGGCATTGCCCAGCGCATCGAGCATCAACCCCTCGGAAAGCCGTTTGGTCGAATGAGCCTGAACGTGGCGGTCCAGTTCTCCTCCCAACGTAAAAAGCATGACCAGAAAATGGCTGACCTCACGCGCATAAGGAGAAATCGGTTTGCGAACGAGCGGCGTACCACCGTCAAGCAGGTAGTGCGTATCGGTTATGTCCTCGACTGGGTATATCCGGTAGGTCAGGCGGGGCACCAGCCAGTCCTGCCCCTCTTCGCGCATCCGGTCGGCCAGGGCATAAAGCGTTGGACGTCGTTCCCGGATGACTTCAGGGTCCATCCCCTGGCTGCGGAGCATATCCTTGGCGCGAACGTGCAGACTCCAGTCCTGCACCCGAAACTGTACACCCGGCAACCAGCCGGATGCCGCAAGCTCCCGACAGGACAGCGTTTGAATGTCCGATTTGGTGCCTGCGCCTGTGGCGGCTGTTTCATCCATTCTGACCATCTCCCATCAACTCTTCTCACGCAGATACGGGATGCCCAGAGAAATCGGTTCACCCGTGCGCGTGCCGCGCAGCACAATGGCCAGAATAGTCAGCACATAGGGCAAGGCCAGCAGAATTTGATACGGGAACCGTATGCCAATCCCCTGCACCTGCAATTGAAACGAATCCAGCAAACCAAAAAAGAGGGCGGCAAATAAAATCGGAATCGGGCGCCAACCTCCGAAAATCACAATGGCAATGGCGATCCATCCACGTCCGGCTGCGATGTCCGGCACAAAAAGTCCTGCCGCTGCCTCGGTCAAATAGGCCCCGGCCAGGCCCGACATCATCCCTCCGAACATCACCGCGCCATATTGATAGCGTACCACGCCAATACCGCGCATATCCACCGCACGCGGATTCTCGCCAATGCACCGCAGGGTCAAACCGGGAACCGTTTTGTAGAGAAACCACGCAAGAAGCGGAACCAGCAGAATCGCCACATATGTCAATAGATGTTGATCAAAAAACACCGGGCCGATCACTGGTATCTTCGACAGAACGGGAATACTCACCTGATCGAACGTGGTGATGGTGGGCAAGTTTTTGCTGCCCACATTCTGAAAGGCCACCCGGTAACCGTAAAAGGCCAGCCCCCCTCCAAAGATATTCAGTGCCAATCCGGAAACGATTTGATCCAGCTTGAGCGTGCAGGTCATGAACGCCATCAACAAACTGAGCAACCCGCCCGCCACCATCGCGGCGCAAATCCCTACATAAAGATTGCCCGTATAAAACGACACGACAAACCCGGTGAAGGCTCCCACCAGCATAGTCCCTTCCACACCCAGATTCAGTACACCCCCGCGCTCTGTGATCAATTCGCCCAGCGCCGCCAGAAGCAGCGGCGTCGAGATGCGCATCATCCCCGAAAGGAGGCTCTCCAGAAAATTCAGCGTGAGCAGATCAGTCAGCATGAGGCGTCCTCCTGATTCGATAGCGCGTAAGCACGTCGGACATAAGCAGGAAAATCAGCACAATCCCCTGCAGCGATTGCACGAGCGCCACCGGTACGCCGGTGAATATCTGCATGTGGGTGGAGCCATTGACCAGCGCACCGAAAAAGATCGCCGCAAGGGCCACGCCCACTGGGTTGAGTCGTCCCAGCAGGGCAATGATAATCCCCGTATAACCGTAGCCTGTCGAAATATCCAGTCGCAGGCGATGCTGCAGGCCCGCAATCTCGCCGCCGCCAGCCAGCCCGGCCAGCGCCCCGCTGATCAGCATCACCGTCAAAATCGTTCGTTTAATCTGAATGCCCTTGAACTGGGAGGCCACCGGATTCACGCCGACTGCACGAATGGAATAACCCAGCGAGGTTTTCCAGACCAGAACATAAACCAACACGGATGCAATTAGCGCGTTGAAAAACCCGAGATGCAGCCGACTGGAAAAGAAGCGAGGAAGATAGGTGATGCGTTCGAAGCGTGCCGTCTGCATGAAATAAGACCCCGGCTCGCGCCAGGTATTACTGAGCAGATACGAAAGCAGAAACAGAATGATGTAATTCATCATCACCGTGACAATAATGATATTCGCGTTGAAGCGGATTTTGCAATACGCCGCAATCATCGCCCAGCAGGCACCCGCCAGCATGGCCGCGACCAACACAGCCGCGAGCAGCAGCGGACCCGACAGATCGTCGTGCAGAGTCATACTGACCCAAGCCGCCGCCATCGCCCCTGCAAAAAACTGACCTTCCGCGCCGATGTTCCACACCCGCGCACGAAACGCCACCACCATGGCCAAGCCCGTCAGGATCAACGGTGTCGACTGCACCAGCGTTTCCAGAAAGGCGTTCCGGCTTCCAAATGCCCCTTTGAACAATGCCGCATAGGCCTCGCCCACGCTCGCGCCGGTGGTCATAATCAACAACGCGCCCACGCCGAATGCCCCGGCAAGCGCAATGAGAATCGAAAACCCCTGCACATACCAACTCACATGCGTTCTCTTTTCAAGATGAAGCGTACCGATTTTCATTCGCTGATCCCCGCCATGAGCAGCCCGACTTTTTCGCGCGTCACGTCGTTTACATCGAACACCCCCATGATGCGTCCTTTGTAGATGACGGCCAAACGGTCCGACAGGTTGAATAGTTCATCCAAATCCTCTGAGATCAGCAGAATGCCTGCGCCCTCTCGACGGAGATCGAGCAGACGGCGATGTACATATTCAATCGCCCCTACATCCAGTCCGCGCGTGGGCTGACTGGCCACCACGCAGCAGGGATCGTGCGCAAGCTCCCGCGCCAAAATCACCTTCTGCAAATTTCCGCCGGAGAGCGTGCCTGTGCGCACATCGCCGTTCTGCACCGCAATTTCATAATTCGCAATCGATCGCTCAGCAAATTCACGGATTTTCTTTTTACACAGCCAACCGAATCGGGAGAAGGGGGGCCGATTGTGACGCCCAAGCAGCAGGCTTTCTTTCACCGAAAAGTCCATCAGCAGGCCCTGCTTGATGCGGTCTTCTGGTATACCGGCGAGGCAAGCCATCATACGATCCGCCACGCTTTTTTTTGCTAGGTCCTCTTCGCAAAGCAGGATGCGCCCCTCATCCAGCGGCGATATGCCGATAATCGCGTTGTAGAGACTACGCTGACCATTGCCACCCACCCCCGCCAATCCAAGTATTTCATGCCGGCGAATCTGCAAATGGATGTTATCCAGCTTTTTCATTTTCTGGCTGTTTCTCAGCGTCACGCCATCCAATTCCAGCACCAACTCACCCGGCTTGACCTCTTCTTTTTCCACGCGGAAAATCACATCGCGCCCGACCATCATGCGTGCCAGCTCTCGGTCGTTGATGCTTCGGGTCTCCACCGTGCCGATCAGCTTTCCTTTGCGCAACACGGTAATCCGATCCGAGACCTCCAACACTTCCGAAAATTTATGGGTAATCAAAATCACGGAGAGTCCCTGTTCCGCCATTTTTTTGACGGTCCTGAACAGGGCCATAATTTCCTGCGGCGTCAGGACGGCTGTGGGCTCGTCCAAAATCAACAGGTCCACCCCCACGTATAGGGCCTTCAGAATTTCCGTCCACTGCTGCTGACTGACAGAGAGTTCTTTAATGGGCGCGTGAATATCCAAGTCGATGCCGTATTCATCGCAGAGTCGCTGTATTTTCTTTTCGGCCTCTTCGGTCCGCAGGAAGAGTCCCTTTTTCTGCGTCCCGATAATGATGTTCTCGATCACGTTCATGGGTGGAACCAGCACAAAGTGCTGATGCACCATGCCAATGCCCAGGTTGATCGCATCACGCGGGGAAGTCAGACGGATTTGCCTGCCCTTGAAATAAATAGAGCCGCCATCAGGCTGATAAGTACCGTATAGGCATTCAGCCATGGTGGATTTTCCTGCGCCGTTTTCACCCAGCAAACAGTGAATTTCTCCTTTGCGCACCTCGAAAGAAACGTGGTCATTGGCCTGAACTGCTCCAAAACGTTTCGAGAGGTCATCCACCCGCAGAAGAATGGAAGAAACTTCTTTTTCGCATCCGGTATCTGGTGCCCCGGAAAGAGCGCTTCCCTGCTCGGCTCTCCCCGTATCCCTCGGGTTCGGATTTGTCATTTTTTTTCTGCCGTGTGTTTTGACTGCTTCTGTTTTGACAGGTCACGGGCTGTCATGATCTCACGGCGCGTACGCGCCGTGAGATCACTCAATCATGTTTCCAACTAATCGGAAAGCACCTGCTTTTCACTGAATGGGACCTTCAGCGTTCCATCCATGATGCTCTGCCTCGCCTCTTCAAAGCGTGCCATCACCCCATCCGGCAGTTTGGAAGTCAATGCTTCGGAAAGTGCCACGCCGCTGCCGCCTTCGGCCATACTGAAGACCACTTCCGTCATCGGGCCATCATAGGCCTTGCCTTCCGCCTCATGCTCCCACCAAGCATTCACGGCATACTGAACCGCTGGGTCCCAGAGAGCCAAAGTACTTCCAAGCACCACGTCCGGGGCCAAGGGACTCTGGTCCACATAGTGACCAAACGCATACACCTTTTTATCCATGCACGCCTCGAAGGGACCAAAGCGTTCTGCATAGATCACGTCCGCGCCGGAGGATATTTGGGCCAGCGCCGACTCCTTGGCTCGGGCCGGATCGAACCAACTGTCAATGTAGGTCATCTTCAGTTTGACATCTGGGTTGGCTGTGAGGGCACCTTGCAGGTAGCCGTTGATCGGCAAATTCACATTCGGGAACGGATAGGCCGCCACGGCACCAATCGTATTGTTTTCCGTGATCATTCCCGCCAGCATACCCAGCAGATAGGCTGGCTCATGCACATACATCTGCATCCAGTAGACATTTCCGCCGAGCGATTTGTAGGACGACCCAGCTTCCACCCAACAGATATCCGGGAAGTCTTCGTGCAGGGCTTCCACTGCGTCGGGATACTGCCCCTGCAACCAGATGATGCCGTACTCTCCCATCTGCGCATAGGTGCGCAACACGCGCTCGCCATCCGTCATGGCCACGTTTTCCTGCACCTTGAGTTCCATGTCGAGTCCATGCGGTTTCAGTGCAATGACCCGCTCAATGGCCTGAATGGCCGCCGTATTCCACGGCTCTTCCACGGTGGTATTCGTGATCAGGGCCACTTTCAGCTTCTTCGGCGGCCCTGCCTGCACGGCAAACGCCCATCCGGCCAAACCCAACATGATCCCCAGCATCCACGTTCTCTTGCTCATTATCGACCTCCCACATTCTGGTTGTCTGTTCTTCGTTTCAGGCTAAGCCTTCTGGCAAAACCACGGTGCGCATCCCACCCAACACTCAGAACGGGTCCATGGGTACGCCGAAGTCTATGGCCTCCTGTTTCACGCGCTGATAGATGGCGTGATATTCCGGGGTCGGTTTGAAATTGCGTAAATCCCAAACTTCCTGAATGGGTTTTCCGATGTCCGGGTCCTTGATTTTCGCCTCGTATTTCGGAAGGAAGTGCTTCGCAAGTTCGTTGACTTTCGCCAGGTCCATACCGGAAGCCGCATGCCCCACCTCAGCGCAGAATCGGCATTCGAGCGGCGTGATGTAATCCTGCAGCTTGCCACCCGCCGCGCGCGGGCCGGTCGAGAACGATGCCCCGGATGCCGCGATCACCGCCACGCCCACGAGGATTTCATACAGAAACGCCTCCGTCCCCGGGCCGGAGACTTCGTTGGCAATGCCGTGCGTCAGGATATGCGTATTCCGGCTCAACGCCTGATGGGTCGCGCTCAATGCCCAAAGCCC
The DNA here is from genome assembly GCA_964490935.1 of uncultured Verrucomicrobiota bacterium. GTDB lineage: Bacteria > Verrucomicrobiota > Kiritimatiellia > RZYC01 > RZYC01 > JAQVYB01. The sequence continues at coordinate 26,303 of CAZBEO010000013.1, read as the reverse complement.
TTCGCGGTTCACATTGGCCAGGTAGCGAATGTCATAAATCTCGCCGCCGCCCACGCTGGCCTGAAGCACGGCATATTGCAGCAGCGCACAGGCAATGCAAGAAAGCACAGCACCTTCGGCAGGCCCCGGCATGCCGCCGATCATGGCAGGCGAACCGGCAAAGACCAGCCCGTCCATCGCCAACGTATGCACCACCTTGTGCAGCGTCTGATTGTTCACCTTCAATTCCGAGGGAAAGAGAATCAGGGAGAGGTCCGTATTGTAGAATCCGCCTTTGGTTCCATAACAGAACTGACCGAACTCAGTCACGGCGGAGATGTTGCCGATACCCGGCATGCCTTCGCGCCCGCCCTGTTTGCGCAATTCGCGGTGGCGGCGACCCTGCACGTAGCCCAGCAGCGTTTCCGACGGCGTACCCGGCATGACATCCAATCCAAAAACCGAAACCATCGACCCGCCCTCGAGCAGGTCCACTTCCTGCTGACGCACAATGCCTTCAATGTAGTACGGCCACACGTCCTCGGAAATCGTGATACCCAGCGAGGCACCGAACATCATCGGATACGGGTCCGACGGTGTACGCGATTTCATCACACGTTTATCTTTCCCAAAACCCAATTCCAGTTGGGAAGGCGCATGCTTCAACGCACTGCGCAATTCATCTTCCGAGATTTTCACAATGCGCTCGGTGGGTTCGCAAAGCATACCCATTTCCAGCGCCAACTCGAAGCCGGCCTTGAAAAAGGTATCCGCCAACTCCATATCCAGATTCACCGGCTCTGCCGGATTCAATACTTTTTCCAGACCATATTTTTTCAGCAGGGCTCGGACGGCACGCGGGATGCGCTTGACGTCCCATTCCTTCACTGCACAGTATTCCCCACTGTTGGTACGACGCAGAATTTCGATAATATCAGGCTTTTGGTGCATGGACTCTCCTTGTTGGTGAGATTATAGATTGGGGGATGCCGGAAATCAAACCTTAGTATGAAGGGCATTGATAACCAGCGGTTCGGCAAGCGGTGCCTTCACGCCGGAAGTCAGTAGTTCCCGACAGCAGGCCACGGCATCTTTCGCGTCGCGCCCATAGGCATCGGCACCCACTTCGCGGGCCCATGCCGGTGTGACGGGACCACCGCCCACCAGCACAAAAGTCTTTTCGCGCTGGCCGCGTGCCTTGAGCGTGTCCACAATCTGTCGGTAAAAAGGACGCGACGTGGTAAGCAGCGTGGAGATCACCACAAACGTGGCCTCCTGTTCCACCACCGTATCCACAAATCGTTTCGGGCTCACGTCGCAGCCCAAGTCAATCACTTTGAGTCCTTGCGCCGCCAGAAAGGCCGACACGATATTCTTTCCAATGTCATGCAGGTCCCCGGAAACCACGCCAATAACAGCCGTCCCGTGCAGCCCATCGGCCTGCTCGCCGGCACTGAGTTTCGGCATAATGACAGCGGTGGCGGCACCTGCCGCATCGCCCACCAGAATCAACTCCGGCAAAAAACACTCGCCATTTTCAAAATCTCTTCCGATTTTTTCCAGTGGTTTTTGAATGCCTTCATTGATCAATATAATAGGGGCTATACCGGCTTCCAACGCATCGCGTGCTGCTTGGCCCGCATCATCCTCTTCCCCTTCAAGAATGGCGGCTTTCAACAATTCCAGATAATCTGCACTCATTGGACTTGCTCCTCCTAATGAAGTGCCAGGTTTCCACGAATGTCGTTTCGGTTTTAAACTGACAACTGGTTTTTTCCGATGAACCTGCCGGATAACCTCCGGCCACGTTCGGTTTCGGTTTCCCGTTACGTCGCCTACATACCGGGATAACGCCGCTTTTTCAAACTTTTTCGCAATATTCCTTACCCCCTCCACTTGCCTTGCGTATAGTTCGGTCTAGATCGCGCCAGCTAGAACCTCATTTATCCGGGAGAGTTGTCATGTTGTTTATCAACGCCACCATCATTACCATGAACCCGCAACGCCATATTCTGGAACATGGTGCGCTGCTCACGCGGGGGAACGCCATCGCCGATCTGGGCAAAAGCAAAGACCTGATCGAGCGCTATCCCGGCGAAGAATCCATCGACTGCAATGGAAATATCCTCCTCCCCGGACTGATTGACACCCACGTACACACCGCCCAAGCCATGATTCGCGGCTGTGCCGATGACCGTAGTCTGATCGACTGGTTGTTCAAGCGAGTCTGGGTGCTGCAAGGCAACTACAGCCACGCCGACGGACGCGCCAGCGCCGCCCTCTGCGCCCTCGAGATGATCAAATCCGGAACCACCTCCTTCATCGAATGCATGCTGGCCGAACGCTACGGTTTCGACGGCGTCGCCGAAATCGTGCAGCAATCCGGCATGCGCGCCGCTCTCGGCAAGATCGTCATGGACAAACCCGCCTATGCCGATTCCGAACTGACCATGTATCCCGGCATGGTCGAGCCTGATGGACACGCCTGCATCGAAAACACTCTGAAACTCTACGATCGCTGGAATGGTGCCGCCGATGGGCGCATCCAGGTCTGGTTCGGTGCACGTACCCCAGGCGGCGTCACCCCTTCCCTCTTCGACGACATGGCCCGCCTGGCCCGCGAACGAAACATGGGCATGACCGTACACAACTCCGAAGTCCAACAGGATATCGAATATGCGCGCTCCGTCGGCTGCCGATCCGCCTTGGACTTTCTCTTTCAGCACGATTATCTCGGTCCGCGCACCGTGCTCGCGCACTGCGTATGGACCGACGAAGAAGACTGGCGCGTCATGCAGAAAACCGGCACGCACGTCTCGCACAATCCGGCCTCAAACTCAAAAACCGCCGCAGGCATCGCGCCCATCCAGGGCATGCTCGACACGGGCGTGAATGTAGCCATGGGATGCGACGGCGGCCCCAGCAACAACACCTACGACATGATTCGCGACCTACGCATGGTCAGTTATTTGGCATCCCTCAAACAAAATGATCCCACCGTCCTCCCCGCCGAAACGGTCCTTGAAATGGCCACCATCAACGGCGCAAAGGCCATGGGCATAGATGCTCTCTGCGGATCGCTGGAGATCGGAAAACGGGCCGACTTCATTCTCATCAACATGGATGCCCCTCACCTGACCCCGGTGTGGGACCCCGTCTCCGCCATTGCCTATTCCGCGCATGGCTCGGATGTGGATACGGTGGTGATTGATGGCAAACTCATCATGCGCAACCGAAAGGTCCTATCCCTCGATGAGCCCACGATCCTCGAAGAAGCCCGTACGCGATTCCGTCAGGTGGCGGCGCGCGCGGGGCTCGAAATAAAACCCCGCTGGGCCGTCATCTGAAAAACGACCATTGTTTCGCCGCGAAAACGCGGAAGCCAGCGAAAAATGGGTGCTTCCAGTAATTTCGTGAAACAACAGGGTGCTTTGATGTGGTTGATACATTTTTGCAATGCCGGGACAGCGACGAAGGCGGCGGCCATTTTTTTCCTCTTGGGAGGGCCCGTGTCCCCACGGGCCAAGCGGAGAGTGAGCGCAGAGAGCAAGAGAAATAGGGAATGAGCTGGAGATAAATAAAAGGACGCTGAGGACAGCATCCCTCCCGAAATTCGCGATACGTGCTTCTCTGCGTTCAGAGCCTCTTCAATCTATCGCCGCGCCGCTCCTCACGAAAAAGCCGGAAGAACCCTCAACACACGAAAAAGCCGGTTCTTCTGGTTTTTTCCGTGACGTCTATTTTGTCCACAACCTCTCAAAGAAATTCAACCATGGACCGACTGCTCAGCGCAGCATATCGCAAACACCGTTTGCATAAAGCAATCCGTCCTGATGCCCTGGAAGTTGTCGCAACCATCAGAGTTGAGCTGCGCAGTCGGGTTTGTAAACACCTAAAGTCCGACGGATTGCTAGTACCGATAATGTTCCGGCTTGAATGGACCCTTCACCGGCACGCCCAGATATCTGGACTGTTTCGGCGTCAGTTTTTCCAGCTTCACACCAATCTTGCCCAAGTGCAGCCGCGCCACTTCCTCGTCGAGGTGTTTCGGCAGGGTATACACGCCGATCGGATACTGCCCCGGCTTGGTGAAGAGTTCAATCTGAGCGAGCACCTGATTCGTGAAACTGTTGGACATTACAAAACTCGGATGCCCCGTCGCACAGCCCAGATTCACTAGGCGTCCCTGCGCCAGCAGAATGATGCTCCGCTTGCTCGGGAACGTGATCAGGTCCACCTGCGGCTTGATATTGGTCCATTTATATTTATTCAACTTCGCCACTTCGATTTCGGAATCGAAATGTCCGATATTGCACACAATGGCCATGTTTTTCATCTTGCGCATGTGTTTTTCCGTGATGACATCACAGCAACCGGTGGTTGTTACAAAAATATCGCCCTGCCCGCACGCCTCCTCCATCGTCATGACCTCATAGCCTTCCATGGCCGCCTGCAACGCGCAAATCGGATCGACTTCCGTCACAATGATGCGGGCACCCTGCCCCGCCAAGGAGGCGCAGGAACCTTTGCCTACATCGCCGTAACCAGCCACCACGGCAATCTTGCCGCTCAGCATCACGTCGGTTGCACGCATGATGCCATCCACCAGCGAATGACGGCATCCATAGAGATTGTCGAACTTGGACTTGGTTACCGAGTCATTCACATTGAACGCCGGGAAAAGCAGCTCACCGGTTTTGGCCCACTTGTATAACCGATGCACCCCCGTAGTGGTCTCTTCGCTGACGCCGCGAATCTCCGTGACCATCCGATGAAAACGTCCGGGGTCTTTTGCAATCGCCTTTTTCACCTGAGCAAAGAGAACCGTTTCCTCTTCCGAGGTTGTTTTCTTATTCAGAATAGACGGGTCCTCTTCGGCCTTATAGCCCAGATGTACAAACAACGTCGCATCACCACCATCATCCAGAATCATGTTCGGGCCCTTGCCCTTGCCCCAGTCCAGAATACGGTCGGTATATTCCCAGTATTCCTTCAACGACTCGCCTTTTACAGCAAAGACCGGTGTGCCCGAAGCGGCAATGGCGGCGGCGGCGTGGTCCTGTGTGGAGAAAATATTGCAACTCGCCCAGCGCACCTCGGCACCCAGCGCTTGAAGAGTCTCGATGAGCATCGCCGTCTGAATCGTCATGTGCAGTGAGCCGGCAATGCGTGCGCCCTTCAGCGGCTTGTCCTTCCCGAATTTTTCACGAAGCGACATCAGGCCTGGCATCTCATGTTCGGCCAATCCCATTTCCTTGCGCCCGAAATCAGCCAGCTTGATGTCCTTTACGATATACTCTGTCGTCTTCTTTGTGCGTTTGACTGCCTTTTTGCTCATCGCGTTGGTTCCTTCCTATCTGTTTGCTGAAAAATCCGTGTCTTCATACCAGAAAGGACACACAATACAAGGCGAGATTTCGGCATCTAGTTGGGGCTACCCTTTCTTTCCGCTTTTTCCGATAGGAGAAACGCGCAGGATAAAAGGGGCCTGAATGGTGCTACGCTTTTCAAACAGCCCCTTGATTCGACTTCGCTGGTGCGGAGGATTGACCTCATACAGCCCGAAGAACACGGTGTACTCTCCCGGCGCCGCATCGTCCGGGATTTTCAGCCAGACGCGCTCAGCCCATCGATTTTGCTCCAGCCGAATTATTTGCGCGCGCTCTCCACACAACAACCGATCGACCTGAAAACAGGTTCGCCCTTGAGCATCCTTCACGTGAATAAACACCGCCCAGTCCAGCGGGTCCACCTCATCCGGTAGGTTCCAAAACCAGACGCTCTCGAACAGGCCGCCGGCATCCATCTCGTTCGTTTTGATGTGCGATCCAACCCATTCAACCCCGTTGGCAAACGAGACCGCCGCGTGGCCCGCATTCTCCATGCCGGATAGAGATTCTTCCAACCACACGGGCTTTATTGCTTGTGCCTGATTTCCGTCGTCAATCTGCAGGGCGCATCCGCGAAAGATGAGGGACGAACTCCATTCCTTTTCCTGCGCGGCCGGGCTCAACAGATAGATCGTCCACCCGGAAACCGTGGTCTCCTCGAAAGCGCAAAAGGCCCGTTGCAGGACCTCGCGCATCGCTTCGGCATCCCGGGAGCAGGCCACCACGGCAGACGCCTCCGCTCCGGGTTCAATCAGCGGCGCCAGATAGCGCGGATCATCACGAAACATCCGTTCATCCACCGTAACCCGCATATCCGACGGCCCCAGCAGATAGCACTGATTCGCCTCCCAGCGATCGGCATACACACGCCGAATGCCCTCAGCCTCCAAATAATCTACCACCTGTTTGAATGCGGGTTCAGAACGTTGCGGGGTCGAGCCGTCCGCTGCAAAAAACCGTACGCCCTCCACCAAGGCATAGCGCTCGGGTTCATCCTCATCGAAGACCACGCGCAAATCGGAAAGAGCCCCGCCATCCAGCGCCACGTCCTGCCGATAAAACGCACCGCCCGGATAAGGTCGTCCGCCCGACCAAAACCAGGGCGTAAACACGATAAATCCGTTGAGCGTGGTCCAGTCCCGCTCACCTGCCCTGATTCCTTCCAGTTTCATCACGGATGGAACATGCCGTTCGCCCAAAAACAAACGCATGGTGGTGAGGCGTGTGGGCTCATCAAAATGAACCCGCCAGACTTTTCCTCCGGCCTTCTGTGAACTCAGCCAGAATGGCCCCGTGCGATCACCGCGAAGTTCCTCCGTGATGCCTCTTCCGCTCAACTCTTCCGTGATGCGGAATCCTGTCCGAAGGGGCATGCCCAATGGATCCGGCGACTGAAAATCATGCGTAAGAACGAATTCGGGAACACAGACTCTATCCCGGGCGGCACCGCCCGTTTGTTCAAGAAAATCATGCAGATGATGAAAGTCATTCAACACCCCGGGATGATCAGAGAGTTCCAGTTTTACTGCATAAGCGGGTTGCCGCTCGGACTCGGGCAGGTCCGCCAAACAGAACGCTTCATCGAAATAGAAATTTAGTCCGTAGCCGTGAGTCCGGTCGGCATAACGCGCATAGAGTTCGCGCACGCCGCTTTGTTCCAGACATTCCCCGATTTCATTCCACTCTGCAAACGAGGCCTTTTGCGCCTCATGCCAATCGCGCATCACGGGGATAAAGGTCCATTGGACGAGCAACAGCCCGACCACAAGCATCGATCCCGCGATCTGTTTGGTCAGGCGATTCAGCGTGGCGATTGCGCAACCGATCAAAACGGCCATCGCCGGAAGGAGCGGCAGAAAATAGCGACCCGGGCCAATGCGTGAGGGCTTGTCTGCAAACAGCAATACGGCGGCTAGAAGCAGCAGCCAAGCTGCCCAACGATAGATCGGCGCACACCGCTGCTCTTCCCCTCGCATCCGGCGTTCACCCTGAATGCTCAGAACAAGCAAAAGAGCCCAAAGGGCCATCGCGACCCCAAGGGTAACGAAGCCTCTTTCAGGGGCCCAGGCCTCCATCAAACCGCGCAGAAACAGGGCGACGCCCTCGACATAATTTCCTTCGCGTCCTGTACGCAAAAAGGCCACCGAAGCGAAGTCATTTTTCAAATTCCAAATCCAGAAGGGCAGACTCCCCAAGATAAACCCGGAAACCGCCGGCAGGGCACCACGCAGCATGAACCGCTGGCGAAGACTGAAAAGCATCAGGAGCGCTCCAGTCAACAGCCCAGGCATCATCAGCGGGCCCGTCCACCAGCCCAAGCCAGCCACCACTCCCATCACCCCCCACAGCCAGATCGGAGTGCCCTTCGATGGCCCGCACCGCTCCCGCTCGATCAGTCGGGCCACCAGAAACAGAAACAGCGTCTGGAAGAAACTCAGTGCGGCATAGCCCCCATAGGACCAATTCATAAACTGCATATAGCCGGGCGGCCCAACCACCAGCAGCGCCAGCGCGGCCATCCCGGCTGCCCATCCACCCGCGCGCCGCGCCCACCACCAGACCAGCGGAAGCATCAGCATTCCGAAGAGGGCCGTGCCCAGATTACAAAGCAGATTCTTGTTCAAGGGCAATCGGTAAAGCAACGCCGAAACATACGACTCGATTGCTCCCATGTACGGCTGCCCGTAATAAAAAACAGGCGAGGCGGAGCCTTCGCTGATATGCTTCGTCATCAGACACGGCACCGCATGATCCATGCTGTAATTGGTGGAAAGCAGCACGGCGCCCAGGATACGCACAGCAATCCCCACCACCATCAGCAGGAGGATAGCGGCCAGGTAAACACGTACGTTTCGCTTACGGTGTTGATTTGGCATTCGAGGCGCGGCATTTGGTTTGGCATCGAGCGGGGTGATCATTGCATTGGCGGCAGATTTCATTCGGCCCCGGCTCACCCGCAAAGAACAGGCGCATGTTTTCAAGCGTGGTTTCAGCAATGGCGTGCATAGCTTCTTTAGTGAAAAAGGCCTGATGCGAAGTCACCAGCACATTGGGAAACGTCAGCAGACGTGCGAGGGTATCGTCCTGAATGATCTCGGAGGAGAAATCCTCGAAGAAGTATTTATCTTCTTCTTCGTAGACATCGAGCCCGGCGGAACCGATCTGCCCACTCTTCAGCGCACCGATCAGGTCATGCGTATCCACCAGCTTGCCGCGACCGGTATTGATAATGCAAACGCCCGGCTTCATTTTTTCAAAGGCCTCGCGATTCAGCATGTGCACATTTTCCGGGGTAAGCGGGCATTGCAGCGAGATGACATCGCTCTCGGCATACAGCTTGTCCAGATCGGCATACTCAAACCCCAACTCGCGGGCCGTCTCCTCTTTTGGATAGGGATCAAAGGCCAGTACGCGCATCCCGAAACCCCGCATGATGCGAATGAATATCTGCCCGATTTTTCCGGTTCCGATCACGCCGACCGTCTTGCCGTTCATATCGTAACCGATGAAGCCGTTGATATTGAAATTGCCATCGCGGGTACGGTAGTAGGCCCTGTGCGTTTTTCGGTTGAGCGAAAGGACCAGCGCTGCCGCGTGCTCGGCCACCGCATGGGGTGAATAGGCGGGCACACGCACCACCGGCACTCGCTCATACGCCGCCATCAGGTCCACGTTGTTATATCCTGCGCAGCGCAGCGCGATGATCTTAACCCCCTGCTCCACCAACGCGTCGATCACCTCTTTATTGACCACATCATTCACAAACACGCAGACCGCCTCGGCCCCGCGAGCGAGCGCTGCCGTTTCCGGCCCCAGCCGCATGTTGAGATAGCGAATCTGAAACCCGAAGGCCTCGTTCACCTCGTCAAAGGATTTTTGGTCATACGGCTTGGCATCAAAAAAACAAATGGTTTGGCTCATGATTTTCTCCCTTCGCCCGAATGTAAACTACGGGCTTATGTCAACGCATGTTCTTCCAAAAACTCACGCACGGCGGATTCTTTCGCAGGCAGGACGGCGCAGCGCGTCTCGCAGTCCGACAGCTTATCGAGCAGCGGATGATGTGCCAACTCTTTTCCGGTGGCCTGGACGATGGCCTTGCTGAACTTTGCCGGATGCGCCGTTGCGAGACAGATCATCGGGCTTCCCGGTTCACGCTGCATCACCTCTTCGGCCACATGGATGCCCGCCGCCGTATGCGGATCGAGCAAATAATCGTACTTCTGGTAATACTTCCGAATGGCGCCTAGGGTCTGCTCCGTATTGGCGACGCCGGCGACAAAGAGCGGGTCCACCCGGCCCGATGCGTCCCGTTCGATTTCCAGCGAGCCAGTTTTGGAGAAATCCTCCATCATCTGTTGAATGCGTGCGCCATCCTCGCCCACCTTATAATAGAGATAACGCTCGAAATTGCTGGCCACCTGAATATCCATGGAAGGGCTCAAGGTGGACACGACCTCGCTCAGACTATACACGCCCGTTTGAAAGAAGCGCGAGAGGATGTCGTTCTCATTGGTTGCCAGAATAAGCCGATCAATCGGCAGGCCCATGCGCGAAGCGTAATAGCCTGCCAGAATGTCGCCGAAATTTCCGGTCGGCACCGAGAAGCGCACCGAAGAAGATCCCTCGACCTTCATCACCCGGAATGCCGCATAAAAATAATAGACGATCTGCGCGAGCACGCGCGCCCAGTTCACGGAATTCACCGCACCCAGCGAGAACCGTGTTTTAAAGGGCACATCGCTGAAAATGCGTTTCATCATGTTCTGGCAGTCGTCAAAGGTGCCTTCTACGGCGATGTTATAAACATTTTCATCCAGCACCGACGTCATCTGCCGCTCCTGCGTCGGGCTGACCCGCCCGCGAGGATGCATGACGAAGATGTCCATGCCCGCCTTGCCGCGCACGCCGTAGATCGCCGCACTGCCTGTATCGCCACTGGTGGCCGCGAGAATATTCAACCGTCCGCCCGTGCGTGCCAGAATGTATTCAAACAGATTCCCGAGCCACTGCAGGGCAATATCCTTGAACGCCAGGGTCGGCCCGTGAAAAAGTTCGAGCACATAGAGTCCGCCCACCGACACGTCAGGGCAGATTTCCGGATGGCGGAACGTGGAGTAACTCCGGTCGATCAAAGCGCGCAAATCAGCGTCGGGAATATCCGCAAAAAGCCGGGTGATTTCAAAGGCCAGGTCCTGATACGACAAGTCGGCCCAAGCCTCCAGCCGATCGCTCACATCGGGGATATGCGCTGGTATGATCAACCCGCCATCCGTGGCCAGGCCCATCATCACCGCATCCTGATAACCCATCTCCGGCGCTTCACCACGCGTACTGATATACTTCATGCTGCTAACTCCCGTCATGTTGTTCTTTCGCGAAAATCTTGGGAGGGACATTGTCCCCAATGTCCTTTTATTTTCCCCCAGCTCATTCCGTTTTTCTCTTTTTCTCCGCGCTCTTCCTGTGCACTTACTCTCCGCCCGGCTCGCGGGGACGCTCGCCCTCCCGAAACGCGCTTACTCTCCGCTCGGCCCGTGAGGACACGGGCCCTCCCGGGAGGGACATTCTTCTCAACGTTTCCCATTCGTTGCTCTCTTATTCGTTGGAAAGCAATTCCATTTTTCCGATCATAGAAAACGGTCCGGTCCACTCGATCCGAACCTGCTCCAGCCGCCCCGGCCCGCTTTCCGCTCCTTCAAAAAATACAATTTTATTCTGCGGGGTGCGTCCCTGCCAACGCCCTTTCTGCTCCGACTCCACCAGCACCTCCACAAGACACCCTCTCAGCGCCGCATTCTTCCGCTCTTGAATCGCCTTCTGAAAATCATCCAGATCCTTGCGGCGGCGCTCCTTCTCTTCTTCCAAAACATCATCGTCCTCCTGCGCGGCGGACGTACCTGGTCGCGGTGAATACTTCGCGATATGCACCTTGTCGAACTCCACCTCTTCGAGCAGGCGGTACGAATCGCGGTACTGCTCCTCCGTCTCTCCGGGGAACCCCACAATGATATCCGTATGAATCGCCGCATCGGGAATCCGGCGGCGGATGCGCGCCACCAGATCTAGATATTTCTCCCGCGTATAGCCGCGCCTCATCCGGCGAAGCACCTCGTTGTTTCCGGATTGTGCGGCCACTTCCAGTTGCGGGCAAATCTTTGGCTCGGAAGCCACGGCATCAAGCAGTTTATCCGTCATCCAATTCGGATGACTCGTCAGAAAGCGCACGCGCAGCAGGTCGGGAATCGCGCACACCTGATTCAGCAGATCAGCCAAGTCGGGTCCATCGGGACGGTCCAAACCGTACCGGTCCACAATCTGCCCAAGCAGCATCACCTCGCGCACCCCCTGGGAGACCAGCATCGAAACCTCGCGCAGGACCTCCTCCGCCGGACGACTCTGTTCCGCGCCGCGCCGAAGCGGAATCACGCAATACGCGCAGGCATGGGAACACCCCAGCACCGCCGGGACAAATGCCGTAATGGCATTCCGTTCCAGCACCGGTAACTCATATTCATCCGGTGCCGCATGATCCAACGCGGGCACATGCGTGAGCAGATGATTCACCAGTTCGTCCACGCCCGAAGGCGGAACAAACACATCCACATACGGATACTTCGCACGCAACGCCGGATTATCCTTCACACCCACCAGACAACCCATCAGCGCAATCACTAAATGCGGACGCTGCTGCTTCATTTTCCGCAGCGAGCCCAGTTTGCCGTAAATCTTGTTCTCCGCCTGCTGACGTACCACGCACGTATTCAGCACCACCAAGTCCGCCTCGACCGGTTCCAGCACCGCCTCCAATCCGAGACGTTCCAATTGCGCCGCCAAATGACGCGAGTCCGCCTCGTTCATCTGACAACCAATCGTCCAAATATGATAGGTCCGCAGCTTCATAAATTCCCTGAAAAAAACCAAAACGAGGCTTCTAACGGTTTTTTCCAATCATTGGAAACTTTTCCACCACTTTTTCCAATCATTGGAAAAAGCAACGCCCTCCATATAGACAGATACAATGAATGGCTAGACCTGAAATCCGCTGACTTCACGGCGCAGGGTGTCGGCCTCTTCTTTCAGGCTCTTCGCGACGCGGTTGAATTCATGCACGGCGTGCTGGATGGCCGAGGCACCATCCATCAGCTTGCGTACGGCGGTGGAAATCTGGTGGGCACTCTCGCATTGCGCCTGCATCCGGTCGCTCGTGTTTTCAAATTGCGGTGCCAATTGCTGCACATCTCCGGCAATGCGCGCGAGCCGACGGCTACTCTCGGTGGCGGAAGCAACACCCGTACGCACCTCGCTTGTGAATTTCTCGATTTCCATCACGCCGGAGGACACGGCCGACTGCATTTCCGTGATGAGGCTGCGGATGCGCGTGGCACTGATGGCCGTTTGATCCGCCAAGCGCTGAATCTCGCGTGCCACCACGGAGAAACCCCGTCCGTGTTCGCCAGCCTTCTCCGCTTCAATCGCCGCATTCAGCGAGAGCAGATTGGTGCGCCCGGAGACTGAGTCGATCGTTTCCACGATGCCTTCAATCGAATTGGCCGCATCGTTGATGCGGGTGAGTTTTCCGGCAATGTTCCCGGTGGCATCCTGAAGCCGCTGAACCGAGGCCCCCAGGTTTTCAATGAGGATGGAACTGGATGACGCGGATTGCTCGGTCTCAGACACCTTGCTTTGAACCTCGTCGACCAGTTGCGCGAGGGTCTGCGCTGATTCCGCGATGTCATCGGCCTTGCCCAGCACGTCCTGCGTAAAGCGGGTTTGCTCGGTGACGGTCTCTTCCAGTTCCCGGGTGGAGGAAAACATCTCCACGGTGGACGACGCCAAATGAAGTCCGATCCGCTGCACCTGACACACCACCGAGTTCAGGTTGTCGGTCATCTGCTGAATGGACCGAAGGAGGCAGCCTAGTTCGTCCTCCCGTTTGGAAGAAATCTGAACGGTCAAATCGCCTTGAGAAACCCGCTCGGCGGCACGCGTGGCATATAGAACCGGACGCAGGGAGACCTTGAGTATCAGCGAGAGAATAATCAACATGACGGCCAGAAAGGCGAACGAAACACCGGCCTGGATGGCGAGATCACGGATAACCGGCATCAGCACTTCCGACTGTGCAACCCGAACGATCAGGAACCACTCGCAGGAGGGCAGATAGGCCGCCATATAGTAGTGAGCTTCGCCGGATTCCGAATCCTTGTGAAGCAGAAACACCTCATTGGTGCGCATCGAGGCGTTGACGGCATCGGCAATCGGCAGTTCGGTGCAATTCTTCGTCTGATACTCCGGATGCCCTGTGGAAACCACCACATTTTTCCGTCGTGTCACGAGCAGGAGTTCTTCGGATTCGTATTGCAGAAAGCGGGCCAAATCTCCCGCCATGACGTTCAATGCCCGGTCCACGCCGGCAATCCCCGCAAAGGTGTTGGTGATGATGATCGGGTACGTCAGCTCCACCATCATCGCGTCCCCTTCCCCATGCGGCTCGGTCAGGGTCTCCTGTTTAACCTTGGCCAGCGTGTAGCAGGCCTTCACGCGCTGATAGGAATCATCTGCATCGAGACCCACCGGCGGTGCCTGAATCAGCTCGTTGCCTTTTCGGCTCCACCCCGCCGCAAAACCTTCGGACGCCCCGGCGACCTCCGACTCATACACCACGTAAACTCGCGAAAAGGCCGGATTCCGGGAGGCCAAATCCTGCAGGTAGCGAGCGGTTCCCTCACGCTCGCCGAAAAGACCGTTTTCCTGTGCGGAGGAAATAGCGTGCAGGGCTTCGAGGGTGAGCGCCTGACTATCCTGCACCTGCCCCGCCGCCAGTTGCAGATCCGACCGGATATTGCTGAAGGTGGCGTGCATCAGATTATGATACATCCGGTATCCGGAAAAAAGAAGAGAGGCCAGAAGTATCGCGGCCGTGGCCGGACATATAAATAAAAGCAATCGGTGACTAAAGTGCTTGCGTGATTTCATCCACATTCCCTGTTGCCGCTCGGTGTCGTTGATGAGGCTATCTCTAATCGAATTCCGCCGGAGAATCCAGCGGTAAAACAAAAAAGCCGCCGGAACAAATTTTGTTCCGGCGGCTTTTCTTCAATCAATGAAAGATCGTTAGGCCTTCTCCGCAACCTTCAGGCCTGCCTTTTCCACGAGCTGATCAAAACCGGAGGCATCATAGATGGCGATTTCCGAAAGCATCTTGCGGTTCAGCGCAATGCCGGACTTCGTCAGCGCTTCAATTAAGCGGCTGTAGGAAACGCCCCGTTCCTTGCACGCGGCGGAAACGCGGACAATCCACATGGCGCGATACTGCTGTTTTTTCTTTTTGCGGTGTTCGAAGGCCATCGACATCGCGCGGTCCACCGACTCGGTGGCCATACGGAAACAACGATGACGCGCACCATAAAAACCACGTGCCAATTTCAGGCGTCTTTTACGGCGCTGCCTGGAAGCCGGACTGTTTGTAACCCTGGACATGCTATCCTCCTAATCACTCTAAATTAATTATGCAGACACACCGCAATACGCTTCAGATCGGCCTTGGAGACCATCTTCGACGATTTCATGCTGCGTTTGCGTTTTCTGGATTTACCCGTCAAAATATGCGCGCCACCCGCCGAGGTCCGTTTGATTTTCCCCGTACCCGTCTTCTTAAACCGTTTGGCAATCGCTTTTTTGGTTTTCTGCTTCGGCATAACCAATCCCTTTGTGTTCAAACTGTTGCATTGATATCTTCAGGCGATTTCATAAACGCCAATCGGTGTTCCGTCCGACCTGAAAGTGCGCTTATTTAATCTACGCCGAACCATTAGTCCAGTATTTTCAGACTTTTTTTTGTCTCTTCAGCATAGCGCCTCTTCCAGCATGATGGAGAGCGTGTGATAAACGGGCAGATGCAGCTCCTGAACGAGAGGAGTTTCCGTGCGAGGAACACAGATGCACACATCGCACAGCGGCTTCATCGCGCCGCCGGACTCGCCGCTCAGCCCAATGGTGTTCAGGCCCATCGCCCGGGCCACAGAAAGGGCGTGGCATACGTTTCGGGCATTCCCCGAGGTGCTGATGCCAATCAGGGCATCCGAGGGTTTTCCGAGGGCATACGTCAACTGGGCATAGGCATATTCCGCGTCGCAATCATTGGCATACGCGGAATTCAGGGCGACGAACCCGGTCAGCGGAATCGCAGGCAAACCGCGTTGCAGGTTGTCGGCAAGCGCCGGCCCCAGGCGCTCGACATCCATCTCCGGCAGCGGACGCTGCTTCACAAAGCTCTTCAGCAGCTCCGCGCTCCAGTGATCGGCATCGGAGGCACTCCCGCCATTCCCGCAAATCAGCACCTTCCCGCCCGCGCTGAACACCCCCATCAAGTCACGAAAGACCGCTTCCATGTCCTGACGGCAGCTCACCAGATCCGGATACCGACCAACCAACTCGTTCAATGCTTTCATACTTGCTCCTCTTTAAAACCAACTCCCAGACCACAGCGTATCCGCTGTGGTTATTGACTAGCGCAACGGCGGCCAAAGCCCACCCTTCTGCTAGTCATCACGATGCCAGGCTACCGTTTGGCGTGCCTGTTTTTTGTCGCCCTGCCGCCCTTTTTCCTCCAACATGCGGGCCTTCTGTCGACGCGACTTCGTCCGCTTGCTTCGCCGTATTTTTTCGCGTTTCTGTTCCCGCTCGCTTCGGATGGCCAGGTCCTTTTCTTCGAGACGATCGCACAGCTCACGCCGTGCAAAATAGCGGTTCATGGCCTGTGAACGTTCCTTCTGACATTTGATGACCATCCCGCTGGGTTTGTGCGCCAGAATCACGCAGGACGAAGTCTTGTTGATTTTCTGTCCGCCCTTGCCGCTGCCGCGTACAAACTGCTCCTCCAGGTCCGCCTCAAGCACCGAGAGCTTCTCCATGCGCGTGCGAAGCTGCTTCTGCTTATATTCAGATACGGCGACCCGCTCCATCAAGCGCTCCTCTTATTGTTTACGTGTAATTCCGATGCTTAGCAACGGGAGTATTTTATCTCGCAGTGTGGGGTCCAAATCAAACAGCATAAACCCAGGACACCCCGCTTCGCGGGCTATGTCAATCTGCTCGATCACCCGGTCGGCGGTCAACTGACTCTCGGTGGAGGTCACGCCGATGCCCGGATAAATGCGGTCCCGTGCGCCGGAAAGAGCGACCTGGTTAGCCACCAACCGGCGAAACTCTGCACCCTGTTGCGCATAATTCATCGGCGCAACAAAATCCACGTAGCGCCGCTTCACCCATTCACCCCAATCCTGGGCGATCGTCCGTGCGCACTCGGGATAGGAGCCATAGACCGCCGCCGAGAGACGCACCGGCGGCTTGACATCGCGAATCGTACGCTGCACCTCGCGCACATATTCGGTGATCACCCCGGCCCGCCACTCCGCGAACGCACGCGCATGCGATCCGTTGCGCAAGACATCGCCGGGCCACTGACGAATCGACCGCCCCAGACTTTTTTCAAAACGCCCGCGCGTGTAGGTGCCCAGCCCCACATTGCTGCTTGGAAAGCGGATGTAATCCAGATGAATACCGTCCACATCGTAGCCCGCGACGATTTCCCGGACTACCGCACGCCCCAGTTCCTGATTGGCCGGATGCACCGGATTCAACCACGGATACGTCTTGCCGTTTTCTGTCACCAGCAACCGGTCTTCCTTTCTAAAGCGATTCACTTCATCGTCCGGCGATCCGGTTAGGTTCCAGCAGATGATCCAGGGATGCACCTCCAAGCCATAACGGCGTGCCGCTTTGACGCACTGTTCCAGCTGATCGCCATAGCGCTCGAAGGTCGCCGAGCGCGGCAGAACCCGGCTTGCATAATGCGCCACGCCCCCCCACGCAATATTTGGGAAGATCGCCGTGATCCCCTGCTGAGCGAGCAGACGGCACGTCTTATTCCAGTCGCCCGGATACAACCCCACGCCCGTATGATCCCAGACGCCCCGAAATTCCGGAATTTTCGGCGTCTGCACCAGGGCGTAGGCATCCATCAGTTTGTCACGCAGGCGCACGTAATCATCCGCCACCTGGGCAAAATCACGCGCTTCGAACCGGTCCAGCATCCGACTGAAGAGCTGGCGGGCCTGCTTCACCAGCACATCGACCTGCGCCTGCCAACGCACCTCGTCACGCGAGGCCGACAAAATCATCTCGACCGATTCCCCCAGACTGTTGGCGGACGCGATACGCCCCGCGCGATGCAAGCACAGCCAAGCCGCACGCGCCCACACCTCCGGGTAATAATGTGCCACCAGCCCCAACAGCATACGCTGCTTGGCCAGCGCGTCGTCATCCAGCAGAATGTGCGACATCCACACGCCCTGCGGGCTCGCCGTCAAGGCCGCATCCGGCGTCCATTCTCCACTCACATTCTTCCACCGCGCAATGATTTTCGCGCTGGCATCCGCTGGTTGAGCCGACCGGATATTCCAGGACTCCTGAAAAATTTCCGCCGGAACATGCCACGCTTCAGAATCTTCAAACACAAACGAAGACCATTGGCCAATACCCTTTGCTGACTTATATTCCCCAAGCTTCATGTGCATCAGTTCCGCCAAAGCGGCATCCGAGGAATAAAAAACAAGCAGCCGCCCGCCGCGCTCAATGAAACGGCGAATCGCTTCAAGCTCCTTCTTTGGAAGCGTCGGATTGTAGGGCAGAATCAACAGGCGAACCCGGTCGAGTCCCTGCGCGATCACCTGATCATCCGTCAGCACATCATGCGGAATACCTGTGGCCTGGAGCCAGGCGCTCGTCCGGCGCACACTCCGCCCGGCCGCCGTGCGTTCGGTTTCATTCGGCGCCGAAAGCGTCCCCTGCACCACCACGATCTCGTTGTTGCGTGCGTCCAACGCATGCAGAATCAACGCGGCATCGAGCGACTCCCCCTTCCACGCGCTGACGCGCACGGCTTCAATCTGATTCCAGCCCGAAGGCGTCCCCTCCGTTGAAAAATCATTCTTCATCATCGGTATGATCTGACGGCCCGGCCCGCTCAGCTTGCCTGTCCAGAGATACCAACCTTTGCCGCTTTTCAAATAGACCGAGATCGCGCGAATCGCCGCCGGGTGCTCGCAGGAAATATCCAGCTCGAATCCGTTGTACACCGACAAATCCACCTGCACGGGATGATCCCAGAAAAGACGATCCGGGCCGCCTGCGAAGAGACACGGAAGCAGCAGCCCCTGGGAATGATGGCGGCCCAGGCGGGCCGTCGGCGTCCCGGCCTGTGCCTTCCAGCCTTTGGCGGCCTCCGCATTCGAGGTGTAGGCGAAAGTATCCAACCGCCGCACATCCGCCTCGGCCAATGCGTCGCGTGCGGACAACAGCAGCAATACGACACCGACGACAAACAGACGGCTGGCAACGGATTGGACCAAGACAAAACTCGTACGTACTCCATTCAAAACATTGCTCATGATTCCTGCTTCCCGTCAGATTGCTCCGCTTTCTCCTGCGCCGATCCTTCCAGATGATGGCGCACTGTTTCGGCAGTTCCCGTCCAGCGTGTCGGCAGGAGGTGCGTTAGCATCATCCAGCCCGTCCAGCAAACCAGCCCGAACGGCAGATAACCCGAGTAGCCTGGCAACGGCATCTCAAAGATACGGAATTTAGTCAGATACGGAATGGAATAATGCCAGCGCGGCAGACTGTACGCATTCCACAACTCCCAGAGCAATCCACACAGCAACGTTGCAAACATCAGGGCCACCGGCAACGCATAATGTCCCCGCTGCAAGGTTCGGAACGGTGATGTCACCCGACAAAACCCCAGCGTTCCGACTGCGATCGCCAACGGTGCCACCCAAACAAGCGGAAAAAACACCTGCGGGAAAAGACCCGTCAGAAAGAGCCCCAGAATGCCTGTGCACATGCAGCCAAATGAATAAATGTCCGACCGTTTCGGGCGCACCGGGCCATCTGAAAACGACCGTTTCACATAGTGGAAGGAAAGCACCAAGTCGCAACACTCAAAAACCGCCGGAAGAACCGTTGAAAAACACAACGTGCCATAAATCACATATTGAAAGGCCGACCAACCCTCCTGCCCCTCATACCACCAATTCCGAACGAACCGGTTCAGATACTCGAAGTACCACCACAACACCGCCGACATCGGGAAAAGCATCCAGAATCCCCGGCGCGCACCGGAAAAAAGGGAAATGCCCCGCCGGTGATACACCAATCCGTCCATAAAAAAGATGCACCCCACCCACAACGGGAAAAATAGATAATCGCGCAGCGGACCTAGCCACTCGAAGCGGCCCCAGGCCAAACACCAGGAAACCCCCAGCAGAATCCCGCCCGCACGCCCCCACCAGGGCAAACGCTTTTTCCACTTGTGAACCGTCGCATCCTCCTCCGTCTGGCCCGACCTTCCGAGCGAACCCGCTGGAGTTTTTCGCGGACGAAACCCGAAATTCTCCGGCCCGGCCAGTACCGTAAGCGCCAACCCAAAGAGGACACAAAACATCAAATAAAACGGCCAAGAAAATTCCAGCGTTTCCTCCGCCCCCGTCAATACCGGCGGAAAACGGAAAAACCCCTCAGGCAAACCCCGGATCAACCCCCCGGATAAAGGTGCCGCAACCAGCAGGAACAGGCCGACCAGTATGGTATAATTCTTTTTCATCGCGTTGCATGACTCGTTTATGGTACGGGCACACACTAAGTATTTAGGAACCCGAAACGCAATCATAAAAAAAGAAATCATGCCCTCACCCATTGCCCACATCACGATTGGTTACTGCCTATACCGCATTCTTCGGTCAGGAGCAGAAAAATTCGCCTTCCTCCGCGCCCTGCAGCCCGTCTGGTTGCTGCTTCCCGCCTGCATCCTCCTGTCCCTCCTGCCCGACTCCGATTCCGCGCTCGGCATCCTTTTCGGACGCTTCGGACACTTTCACAATCAGTGGTCACACAGCCTCTTCTTTTGGGCACTTCCCTCAGTGGCGCTGGCGGGGGCCGTGTATCTCATCAAGCGCAAACCGAAGCAGGCGACGGCTTGGGGGGCACTCTGCCTGCTCTCCTGCATCCTGCATGTCCTGATGGACTACGCCTGCCACGGACGCGGCGTCATGCTCTTCTGGCCCTTCACTTCGCAACGCTTCATTGCGCCGGTCCTCTTGTTCTACGGCGTCCGTTGGTCGGATGGTATTTGGAGTTGGCGCCATTTCCCCACGATACTCAATGAGCTGATCTTTGCCCTCGTCATCCTGCCTCCCACCCTCTACCTGACCCGACGCTCGCCCACCCACACCGCGTCGGATTCAGCCTCACCCTGAAAGAACTTGGGTTAACACTTTTCTTTTCCCCGGTGTAGAATAGGATAGTTGCCAACAACAGAAAGGGGTACTACCATGTCCACGCATTTTACAGCACTTCGCTTTGCCTCCCTGACTCTTGCCGCCCTCGCCCTCCTCTCGGGCCTCCCGAATGCCGCTTCGGCCCAACAGCCAGGACAACCCGAAGCCAAGGTGCCCGAACTGCAATGGTTTCGCGGCGCATCCGGCTACGAACGAGCCATCGAACTGCAAAAGGCCACTGGGGCCGATATGTTTGTCGTATTTTACCGCGAAGGCGTCGCAAACGAAAAAGGACTCTACCGATGGATGAAGACCAAGGGCTTTGAAAGCTCTCTCTTCCACAATGCCCTGCGCGACTACATTAAGGTCAAAGTCGAACTCAACAAAAAGGCCCACGAACGACTCGCCATCCAGGAATTCAACGTGAAAAAAACGCCGGCGGTCTATGTGGTGCGGCCCAATGGATGGAACAAACGCTGCGACTTCTTCAACTGGGATGGAAAACAACCCAAATTGCTCGCCCCCGAAAAAATGGTCGAGGAATTGCAGAAAAACAGCAGCCCAGCAGAGCAGAAAACAGAATAAGTCATCCGCTATGTGAATCAGTGATGCAATAAATTCCACCCTCATTCGTTATCCCTCCTATAGTCGATACCAATCCTATGAACGATGAAGCGGAAGAGTGCCTGCAACGATATCGGGCTGGAGAGACGGAGGCCATCGGAGAATTGGCGGAAAAATACCGCCGCCCTCTGTTTGCCTACATCCTCTCGAAAACCGGAAACGCGCACTCCGATGCGGAGGACATCTTTCAGGAGGTGTGGTACAAAGCGCTCAGAAGTCTGCACACGTACCGATCCGATAAATTTCTGAGCTGGCTCTTTAAAATTACGCATAACCTGATCATTGACCGGGCCCGCAAGCGAAAGCCGGACCTCAGCCTGCAAGAAAAACGGCACGACGCCGACGGTTCATCAGGGACAGAACTGCTCGATACAATCGAAGACCCTCGCCAATCGGCCCCGGGCGAGCAGGTCGGCCATGCAGAACTCGGCGAACGAATCAAGGCCGCCGTGAAACAACTGCCTGCGGAGCAACGCGATGTATTCAGCATGAGAATGGATGCCGGACTGCCCTTTAAGGATATTGCCCGGATACAGGGCACATCCATCAATACGGCACTGGCCCGGATGCAATACGCCGTGGCCAAATTGCGGGAGGCCTTGCAGGATGAGTATGCCATTCGGTGAGATGTAGGTTAGATAGGGAGGTAAACGATGAACACATGTAAATGGGAAAAACAGATTCTCCTGAGCGATTCAGGAGAGTTGAATGAAAAAGAGCAAGGCGCGCTGGAACGTCATCTGACGCAGTGCGCGTCCTGCCGTGCCTTTCAAGCAGAATACCGAATACTAACCCTCGGGTACGCCGAAGCGCAGACGAAATACCCCATGCCGGAGGCCGTCAAACGGAATATTCTCGCCGCCTCTCAAAACCAGCACCGCCGGCGTGGCGTACTGATCCATCTGCCCATCAGCACACGCCAGGTGCTCACCGCCCTAGCCGCCCTACTCCTCTTCAGCTTGGCCGGACTGTACGCCTACCGTCACCTCGCACCAAGCTCCCCCATCACGCTCGCCGATCAGACCATCCCCATAACCGCCGAACCGCTCGACCCGATTCTCCCGGAAGACTCTTGGGATGACGAATGGATGGAACTCGAACTGTCCTTCGCCCTAGTCAATCAGGATTGGCAGGAAACCGACTCGGCTTGGCTCCTAGATGAAGAAACCGAAATCATTGCAAACTCCCTGATGGAAATGGAGACCTCGTCATGAACCGATTCCGACGCTGCCTATTCTGTTTCACCTTACTGACAGGTTCCCTCTCCTTGCAGGCGGCCCCCCCGGCGCCCCCGCCCGAGGGCCCCTGCTGCGAGGACGACGATCTTCCCCCGCCCGCGCAGCATCGCCGCGCAAAAGACGCCTATCGCTGGCTACGTGGCCTGCGCAAGGAAAACCCCGCGCTATATCAGGAGTTCATGGCCCTGCGCGAGGAGAATCCCGACGCCTTCCGCGACCGCCTCGCCGATCTGCTCGAACGCAAACGCATGCAGGACTGCCTCACCAATTTCCCGGATTTCAACAACTGCTACCTCTCGCTCCCCGAAGAACAGCAAACCCGCATCGCCGTCGCCTGCTTCGCCCCCCCGACAGGTTGCGGACTCGACCGCCCGCCCCCCTGCAAAAAAGAACCCCAAGATCGCCCCCAACGCCCCCAAAACAAAAAAGCCTTTCACGCCCTCGTGGATGAATACCGCGCCACCAACGACCCCGAAGCACGCGACGCACTGCGCGCCCGCCTCCTCACCCTCATCGGACAACACTACGACGAGCGCATCGAAGAACGACGCGAACATCTGAATCAACTCGCCAATCAACTCGATTTCTTCCGAAAAAAGCTCGACGAACGCATCGCCAACCGCGACCAGTTCATTCAGCAGCGTTTTGAACGCTTGACCTCCGATAGGCCAATGGAATAAATCCATCCTCATGTTCTATCTGCTGCTGACCTCCTTTATCTGGGCGTTTTCCTTTCCATTGATCGGCCATTCGCTGGCCTCGGTGGATTCGTATTATCAGGCAGCCTTCCGGCTCCTGGCCTCTCTTCTCGTCTTTCTGCCCTTCCTGCGCGTAAAAAACGTCAGCCTGCCTATCGCCCTGAAACTCGGTGCCATCGGATTTGTACAGTATGGCCTCATGTATATCTTCTACCTGAAAGCCTACCGCTACCTTGCCCCCCACGAAGTAGCCCTCTTCACCATCTTCACCCCCTTTTACACCGCCCTAACCCACGACCTGCTCACCCGCCGCTTTCACCCGCTCTTTCTCGCCACGGCCTGCCTTTCCATCGCCGGAACCGCCGTTATCAAATATACCGAACTCGCACGCCCCGGCATGCTCTACGGCATCCTCCTGGTCCAGGCCTCCAACCTGTGCTTCGCCTGGGGGCAGATTTACTACCGCGAAGTCATGCGTAAAAATCCCCGCCTCACCAATACCGGCGTCTTTGCCTTCCTGTATGCCGGGGCCTTCATTGCCCCCGCCCTTTGGTTGATCTTCCATCCTGCCTTGCTGCAAACAACACTCCAACCATCCCAATTCCTCGTGCTCCTCTATCTGGGCATCGTGGCCTCCGGCCTGGCCTTCTTCCTGTGGAATGCAGGGGCCCGACGCGTCGATGCCGGCGCGCTGGCCATCTTCAACAACCTAAAAATCCCCCTGGCCATCGCCGTCTCCCTGCTCGTCTTTCACGAAAAGGCCAACCTCCCCCGCCTCCTCATCGGCGGAGGCCTCGTCGTCCTAGCCCTCCTGCTCAACGAAATCCTGAACGCACGCCAACAAGCGGCCTCGAAAATGTAGGGAAGTGGTGGTCCCCAACGTCCTTCTATTTTACCAACCCATTCCTTTTTTCTCTTTCTCTCCGCGCTCACTCTCCACCCCCTACACGCCGCAAGGCGTCGGAGCCCGACGCCCTCCACCAGAAAAATCACCCACCCACTGGACGGCGCGCGGCTCGCGCGCCTCGCGCGTCAAAGCCCGCCACCCAACGTCCCGCAAAACCCTCGCCTTCCCCTTCTCACTCTCCGTGCTCACTCTCCGCACGGCCCGTGGGGACACGGGCCCTCCCGGGAGGGACGTTGTCCCCAACGTCCTTTTATTTTACCAACTCATTCATCATTTCTCTTTCTCTCCGCGCTCACTCTCCACCCATACGCACCGCAAGGCATCGGAGCCCGACGCCTCGTTTTTTGTATTTTCCAATCATTGGAAAATTCCAAACCGATTTTTCCAATCATTGGAACTTTTTCAGACTATTTTTCCAATCATTGGAAAAATATAAAGACGATTTTCCAACCGTTGGAAGATTTTAAACGTAAGCGTCCGGGGAATGACCCCAACCTCTTGCGCGCTGTTCTTGCGTAGCCGTCTGCTCGCCGAGCAGACGGAAGTCAGGTATCACCGCACACAAAAAACCGTAGCGCTCGGAGAGCACCACGCTACCAATACGTACACCTACATGCCGATGCCTGAACGGACGGAAAATACTCCATGAAAAAACCGCTTCTCAACGGAGACGCCCTCGCCATGCCAAAAACAAAACTTAAATATCAGCACAGGGGATAGGGGTCACAGGGGATAGGGGTCACGTCTAGACATTATACATATCATTCAGCTTTTCGCGATACAACCCCATGAATTCTGCCAACTTCTTTTCTCTCTTTGATCGGGCTTCCAAGCGTCGCACGCTTTGATAGATCGCCGAGTAATCTACGTCTCCAATCTCGCGGGCCAGTTCCCGAAGAGTATAACCGCCTATTCGCCGTGCCGCCCACAACGTCACGTCACGTCCCCAGTCGCCGTGACGATCACAGAACGATGCCCAGCGCTCCCCCTTCATTATCTCCATGCACCGAACCAACTCTTTCCAATCGAGCCGCCTTTGCACTTGGCTTCGGCCAGCACTTTCCCGAGTCACTTTCAACTGTTTCCGCAGATTTTCCGCGAAGGATTCCCGTCCTAGGACAATCCCCCATTTCAAGGCAGACCATAAATCCTCGTCATGCCCGGAAAGCAACCGCGACTCCATCGCTTCCCGGTATCCCTCGCGTCCACCTTCAACGCGACTCAACACCTCGTCAGTGGTCAACCACGCAGCAGTGTTCTGGTATCCCGCATACGCCGGATAGGAACTCCAACGATAGCCTCGCAACACCTCTAACCGCTTGGCCGCCACCTCCTTCGAGGGCACTTGCCATCCCTTACGCTCAGCAGCCTTGTCTTGTTTACCCATGCCCAAACCCTTGATCGCCACCGGATTGCAATGGACGTATTGACTCAGGCTAAGCAGCCAGCTACCCATCTCCACGATGACCGCCTTGAACCGCCCCTGGAACAGACTGCCACACTGCTGATGCTTGCGGTTCCACCATACGCTGTAGCTCACATTCAACCACTGAATCGCCTGACTCAGATTCGCATCCGGCGTGCGCAGCACCAGGTGGTAATGATTGCTCATCAACACATACGCATGAACCTCCACCCGATGACGCGCTGTCATCTCCTCCAACAACCCAAGAAAATGACGCCGATCCGCCACGTCCAGGTAAATGGCACGACGATTATGCCCTCGTGACGTTACATGATACCAACCACCCGATAAATTGATTCGTAAAGGACGACTCATATTCCGCCTATACTATTTCAATATGATCTCGTCAATTCATATGTATAATGTCTAGACGTGACCCCGATCCCACCGATCCCATGCAACCCAAGAAAATGACGCCGATCCGCCACGTCCAGGTAAATGGCACGACGATTATGCCCTCGTGACGTTACATGATACCAACCACCCGATAAATTGATTCGTAAAGGACGACTCATATTCCGCCTATACTATTTCAATATGATCTCGTCAATTCATATGTATAATGTCTAGACGTGACCCCGATCCCACGATCCCACCGATCCCATGCGTCGTCCTAGCCCTCCTGCTCAACGAAATCCTGAACGCACGCCAACAAGCGGCC
>CAZBEO010000012.1:0-52366 GCA_964490935.1 uncultured Verrucomicrobiota bacterium | reverse complement strand
TTGGACACCGACTCGGCCCAACCCCCTTCCGCCCGGAGCCACCTGAATGAACCGAAGTGCCGACATTTATTTGAACGACGTTCTCGCCGGCCTCCTGACCGAAACCGAGCGTGCCTACACGTTCCGCTACATGGACGCGTACCTCGCCCGCCCCGACGCCCAGTCCATCAGCCTCTCCCTACCGCTGACACGCGAAACGTATTGCGAAAAACGGCTGTTTCCGTTTTTCGATGGCCTGATCCCGGAGGGCTGGCTGCTGGATATCGCCGGACAAACATGGAAAATCAACCCGCGCGACCGCATGGGACTTCTCTTGGCCTGCTGCCGCGACTGTATCGGGGCCGTGAGTGTCCTCCCAAGGGAGAATGCACGATGAACCGTTGTCTGATCTGCGGCATTCATGTGGAAGAACCGGCCCTCTATCATGAACACTGCTGCCGGGAGCTCTTCCGCCAAGCGGCTCCACCGATTCTGCCCTACCGCATGAAAGACATCAACACCTTGGCCGAAAAGGCTGTCCGCCGCAGCGTGGTGGTGCCCGGAGTCCAACCCAAACTCTCCCTGCACCTGGAGCGCACCCAACAAGGTGCCGGACGCCTGACGGTTATCGGCCTCGAAGGCCGCTTCATTCTCAAGCCACCCGTTGCCGAATATCCCGGCATGCCGGAACTCGAACACCTTTCCATGCTGCTGGCCAAATCCTTTGGAATCCCCACCGTACCGTTTGGACTGATTCGCCTACAGACCGGCGAATTTACGTTCATTACCCGCCGAATCGACCGGGAAGCCGACGGCGAAAAAATCCATATGGAGGATCTCTGCCAACTCTCCGATCGTCTCACCGACCAAAAATACAAAGGGTCCATGGAATCCGTCGGAAAAACTATCCTGCAATACGCCTCCAATCCAATCCTGGATGCACTTCGTTTCTACGAAATCACGCTCTTCTCTTTTCTCGTCGGCAATGCCGACATGCACTGGAAAAACTTCTCCCTTCTGCACCGCAGCGACGGGCTCATCGTGCTGGCACCCGCCTACGACCTACTCGCCACCCGCCTCCTTCTGCCTTCCGACAAAGAAGAAACCGCACTCGCCATCAACGGCAAGAAAAACAGGCTCTCACAGAATGATTTTCTCGCACTTGGAAAACACCTGCTCCTCAATGAAAAACAGATCGACAATGCACTCACCCGAATTCGTCACGCCATCCCCTCCGCTTTAAACCAAATGGAAAACGGCTTTGTGCGGCCAGAAGTACAACGGGAACTCACCAACCTAATGCAGCAGCGGGCCCGCCGTCTGTTCAGATCGCATTTGCCGGAGTCCAAGCCCGAATGAAGAAACGGCCTTTCATCAACAAACCAACCAATCGGCCCCTAAAAGGACTGCTCTTCGTCGCAGGCATTCTTCTGCTTGCTTTGGTCCAACCGAAAAACACGCCCTGGACCATGAGCTTTCTCACGGTGAGCGATGCCGTTTCGGATGTCTTGTGCCTGCTGGCTGCCGCAGGAGCCATCGGCCTGGCCCTGCTCTTTCCATCGGGCAGGAAAGCGTTGCGTCATGCCTGCGGCCACCGTGCGCGGGTTGTTAGGCTCTGCATCGCCGCTGTCCTGCTATTCATTACCCTGCTCCCTCTCACCGGCGGCGAACCGATCGGCCTTACACTGGAAGAACCCCCAGTTTTCTTAACCAGCGCACGACCGCTGGTGCTCTCCGTCATACTGAGCGGCTTGGCTATGCTAATGATGCTTCCCGCGCTGGCACCCCTTTTGGAAAAAACCGGCAGCCGGATAGTGCGCTTCGGCCATACGCTGAGCCCACGCCTTTTCGCCCTCCTCCTGTTCGCCCTCTTCTTTGCCGTAACCAATGCCTTCTCCTGGCTTCTTTTTGAACACCTACCCCATGTGCAGGACAGCATCACCCAGATCTTCCATGGGAAAATCCTGGCCATGGGCCGACTAACCGTGCCGCCGCACCTATACAATGTCTTCTTTGATTTCGGACACATGATCAACAATGGACTGTTCTATTCGATGTATCCCTTTGGGCATACCATCTGGATGGCACTCGGCGCGTGGATACATAGTCCCTGGCTGATCAATCCTCTGCTGGGAGCACTCACGATCATCCTGTTTTATCGCCTCGGCAAAGCCATGTATGACGAGCAGACCGGACGTACCGCCGCCGTCCTCGCCTGCGTCGCGCCATTTCTAATCTTCATGTCTTCGGAATACATGTCGCATGTTTCGGCTCTGTTTTATCTCGCTCTTTTTATGTTGAGCTATGTGCACTGCATGGAACGCGGCGGGCTGCGCTGGGCGGTACTGGCAGGTGCCGCCATCGGACTGGCCCTAAACACCCGCCTGCTGACAGCCCTGGGCATCGGTCTGCCATTCGCGCTCGACGCCCTTTGCAGCCTCTGCCGCGCAGGTGGCTTCCGTCGCAACGCGGGACGCCTGGCCGTCATGGCGGGCGTCGCCTTTCTTTTCGGACTGCTCATGCTCGCATTCAATTACGCCACCACAGGAGATCCGCTGGTCGTCGGCTACGAAGTGGTCTGGGGCACAAACCATCATCCCGGTTTTGGGGCAGGCATCGACCGCATCATTCATACCCCGCGCGCAGGCCTAGAGCACCTGCTGGCGAATCTGAACGCCCTGAACACCTATCTGTTTGAGTGGCCAATGCCCAGCCTGCTCTTCCTATTCATTCCGTTCGGGCTGGGCGTGAAAAACCGATGGGACCGCCTGCTGTTGGCCTCGTTCTGGTGCTTAGCCGCCGTCTATTTTTTCTATTGGTTCAACGACTGGTGCTTCGGCCCGCGATTCCTATATGAAGCCTCCGGTGCCGCCCTTCTGCTGACCGCCCGAGGATTGCGCCTGCTACCGGAATTGCTCCACAGGGTCTTCGGAATTTCGACACCGCGCCGCCGCATCTACGCCACCACCGCCGGAGCCATCGGATTCCTAATCCTATGCGGTTGGTGTATGAACGTGCCGGAACGGATACGGCTCTATGCTGATGATTACTGGTGCGTAAATAGAAAGGTGCTGAACACCGCAGAGCAGAAGGGCCTCACCAACGCCGTGGTCTATGTGCACTCCTATTATGCCTGCGCCTTTCCGCAGAACGCCCCGATGCTCGATGGTGATGTCCTCTACGTGCGGGACCTTCGCGATAAAAACCGACTCCTGACCACCCTCTATCCCGAGCGAAAACACTACCGCGCCGATGAAGCGGAATGGCGTGAAATACCACTGCAACGTCCCGGCGTCGTCATGCCCATGGAACGCACCCCCTTCTTTCGCGCCGTGGCCGACCGTCTCGGCTGGTCCTATCACGAAAGCTGGCTCAAGCCCTGGGGCTTCATCGAAATGACCCCCGAACACCCGCAGGCAGACGGCCTGACGCTCGACGGCCATACCCACGCCTGGAATCCGAATCCGGCGGAACAATGGGCCGATGCCATGACGCAACGCGCCGAGACCTTCATCCAGGCAGGCGACACGAATGCAGCGGCACAAACACTGGATCGCCTCACCACCATCTGGCCCGAATACGTACCTGGGCTGCTCCTCGCCCTAACCACCGCCGAGCAACTTCAAAACCCCCCGCGCGCATCCAATCTGCGTGAACGCATCCGCCTCTTCGCCGAACCGGACCTCCGCACCAACGTGCTATTCCGCAATGGAATCATCCTGACCGGCCTACGGGTGGAACCGGAGCAATACCTGCCCGGCGGGGAACTAACCGTCACGCTCTTCTGGCATGTTCCACGAAAAGTCACCATGCGTAACTGGGCCATCAGTCTGAAACTGAAAGACCAGGCGGAAAACACGATGGCGCGCAACGATGGCGTCCTGTGCAGCGATGAAGAGCAAACCCACCAGACCGACCAAGAAGACTACGTGGAAATACGCCGCATGACCCTCCCCCCGGAAATGCCGAAAGACGAGTACACCCTTCAGATCACCATGCTCGACGCCAATCCCCCGTTCCGCCCACAGATCATCCCTGGACGCTTCCCCGGCTTCGGGAAATACGAATTGACCTACCCACTCCCCCTTAGGCCCTGATCATTCCGGCGCGCCTATCTATCCAGAACACCCTGGAGGGCGAGCATCCACGCGAGCCGATTGAGAGTATTGCGAAACGACCGAGTAAGTAGCCGCCTGCTCGCCGAGCGGGCGGGGGCGAGCATCACGCACAAAAACCGTGGCGCTCGAAGTGACTTGCCAATCTTCACCTCACCGATTGAATCCTCCGCATGAGCAACGTCCTCGGTCTCATGTCGCGCCAAGACATACGCCGCGCAGCCCAAGCAAAGCCCAATTCGCCGCATTTTTCATCCGCAGATTTCGCTGACTACGCAGATTTTTGCTCATCCACCGCATAAGACATTTACCACAAAGTAGCGTGGACTTCCAGTCCGCGATCCCCCCTCTTCGCAGAAGACCACGGACTGGAAGTCCATGCTACATTCGGGAAACCAGCAGCCTGCTACGCCAAGGCTTCGCAGGCCAAGAAGCCCGAGCATCCAGAATATGGATATCCACGAATGACCGACTGGCTTCATGACCAAGGTCATGCCGCTAATCACAAGCGTGTTGCGCGGTTAATGCGCAAAATGGGATTGCAGGCGATCACCCCTGGACCACACACAAGCAAGCCACCTCCTGCGCGTAGTTTTTGCGTAGCCGTCTGCTCGCCGAGCGGACGGAGGAGGGCGGGGTATCACTGCCAAGGAACCCGTGGCGCTCGGAGAGCACCACGCTACCAACACGGCCATTTCCACGCTTGAGCGGCGCATGGCTCATGCGCCTTTCAGCACGTCGAGTCCGTCTCGCTTTCCATTGAGCGGGCGTAAGGCGCAGCGCGTAAACGGTTATCAGGCGGACTTTTGGCCGGCGGCGTACACTTCGATCGGCTGCTCAATGTGATAATTCTTGGAAAAATTGCCAAGTTGTTTGCGGATCATCGGCGTAATTTCGCGCCCCTTCATCACCAGCAGGGCATTGCTTTTTGACACCACGTTTTCCGCCAGAATCATACCATCCTCCAACTGCTCAATCCACACCCGCATGGGCGTCCCGGTAGAAGTTGAAGGCTCGACGCCATGCGAAAGAATATCCAACAGTTTCGGATCATACCATCCCGCACGCGAGGCCAGGTCGGCAAACGCATCGGCGCGGGAAACGTCTCGCTGATACAAGGGGTCAAGATCAAGAGCGATCTTCAGGATGCGCGACTCTGTGGGAATATCATCGCCCTGCACCGTATCGTTCGGCACGCCCGATCCGTCATAACGCTTATCCTGATAGGCAATGATGCGGGCCACCCGTTCCATGCGGGGCACATGACCCAGCATATCGGCCCCGTTACGCGCATGAGCGGAATAAAGTTCAAACTCCTGCTCACTGAGCACTTCACCGGCCAAGGCGCGATTCAGCACGTCGGGAGGAACGGTGACACAGCCGATCTGACAGAGCATGGCGGCAGCGGACAGCTCCCAATCGCTTTCCAAATTGATCACCGAGGCAAAATCATTCACCGTTCGTGCCACTCGCTCCGAGCGGCCAAACGCCTTCGGGGCCACCTGAAAAAGTAGGCTGGTAACCACCCGAATGAAGCCGTTGAGCGTGCTGTGAAGCACATCCTGCGTCACCATTTCCTTCATCTGCTGCTGCATATGGCGGCGGTCCTGAATGCCAGCAATGACCTGTTCGGCAATCCGCACGCGCACATTGAACAGATGGATATCGATCGGCTTTTGAATGTAGTCGTTGGCACCGGCTTCTAGGATCACCTTAAGTTCGTCTTCGGGCCAACTGGTGGCCGCCAGAATGTAGGGGGAATCCCCTTCGGGCATATTGCGCACGGTCCGTGCAAAGTCCAGTCCGCTCATCCCAGGCAGCACCATGTCGAGCAGGATGAACGGCGGCATCTCCCGCCTCAAATGCCCCAGCGCCGCTTCTGCGTCTTCGCAAAGAATGGGGTCGTGCCCCAGATTCTGAAGCAATCGCTTCTCCAGCATTCTCAACTGATAATCATCCTCTACTAGGAGTACCTTCATTGCGTTATTCCCCATCTGCCGCACTATTTAATCTATTCATACCGCCCAACACGAAACATGTAAAACGCATTTTAGGACGGTTCCAAACGTAAGACAAACCTATATTTCACCGGATGTTTCCGCCCCGATTCCGGACACGGAATGAATATGACACAACGCTATCGCCAACGCATCGGCCTCATCGGACTGAGGCACGGACGGCAGCCCCATAATCGACATCACCATCCGCCCCACCTGATCCTTCTGCGCCGTTCCCGTACCCGAAACAGACTGCTTCACCCGGCGGGGCGAATACTCGAAGACCGGCGTGGTGGCCCCCGCGCATGCCGCCAACACCGCCCCACGCGCCTGACCCAGAATCACCGCCGTCTTCACGTTCTTGCAAAAAAAGATGCCCTCAACGGCGGCATACTGCGGACGGAATTCCGCCAGCAGCTTTGATATGGTGGAATAAATATGGTCCAGACAGGCCGAGTGCCGCAGGGCGGGAGGGTTGATGATCCGCCCGTGAGTCAGAGCCCGGCAGCGATTATTCTCCGAACAAACCACGCCATAGCCTGTCGAGCGCAGCGAGGTATCTATACCCAGAACCGTCACGGCGGGGCGGGCCAAGGGTTATTCCCCTTCCAATTTCTTCATGAGATCGTCATCTAGGTCAAAATTGGAATAGACGTTCTGCACATCATCCAAGTCTTCCAGCGCTTCGATGAACTTGATGAGGGAGGTGGCCTTCGAGTATTCGGTCACGGGAACGGTGATGTCAGGAATCATCGTCAGTTCCGACACCGTGGTGGGTATGTCCGCTTGGTTGAGCGCGTCCACCACCGTCATGAAATCCGCTGGCTCCGTCACGATATTGAACTGGCCATCTTCAAGCGCCATATCCTCGGCACCCGCTTCCAACACCAGCTCCATGAGTGTGTCTTCTTTGGCACTCTCCTCCGCAACGGAAATCTGCCCCTTGCGTCGAAAAAGCCGGCTCACACTTCCCTGTGCCGCCAAGTTTCCGCCATGACGCGTGAAGGCGTGTTTCACTTCTGCTGCTGTCCGGTTTTTATTGTCGCTCAAACTTTCCACCAGCAGCGCCACGCCGCCCGGCGCATAGCCTTCATAGCTCAGCTCCTCGATAATCACCCCGTCCGTATCTCCGGTGCCCCGTTTAATGGAACGCTCGACGTTATCAGACGGCATATTTTCTGAGCGGGCCTTCTGAATCAGTCCACGAAGCGTACTGTTCGTATTCGGGTCCGCCCCGCTTTGACGGACAGACACAATAATTTCTTTGGATATACGGCTGAATATTTTGCCGCGCTTGGCGTCCACCGCCGCCTTTTTATGTTTAATCGTTGACCACTTATTATGACCGCTCATGCAGAAAACCCTCTTGGCAATTGTTTTTGATATTCATTCTAACCGTCGGAACGGGGGGCTGATCGACGTTGTGTTTACAATCAGCGGCCCCATCCTGACAAGCCAATTCCAGTCCTTTACTCGCCTTCTTCCTTGTGCTTTTCATATTCGGCAATGATTTTCTGGGCCACATTGGAAGGAACCGGCTCGTAACGGGAAAACTCCATCTCGAAACTCCCCTGCCCGCCCGTGATACTGCGGATTTGGGAGGAATACTGGAGCATTTCCGCCTGCGGCACATCCGCCGTAATGACCTGCATACTATCTTCCAAGGCAAAGCCATGGATGCGCCCGCGCCGATGGTTCAAATCACCGGTGATGTCGCCCATAAACTGATCGGGGATCGTCACTTTGACGTGCATGAT
This sequence comes from uncultured Verrucomicrobiota bacterium, assembly GCA_964490935.1. Lineage (GTDB taxonomy): Bacteria > Verrucomicrobiota > Kiritimatiellia > RZYC01 > RZYC01 > JAQVYB01. Next base: position 44,518 of record CAZBEO010000012.1, on the reverse strand, counting down.
GGGCTCGAGCAGTACCGGCTTAGCCTGACGCATACCTTCGCGTAAGGCCCCGCGACCGGCAATCTTGAACGCGATTTCCGAAGAGTCCACGTCATGGTAGGAGCCGTCGTACACCTCCACCTTGACATTGGTGACCGGATACCCCGCAAGCGACCCGGTCGTCATCCCGTCGTGCAGTCCCTTTTCAATGGCCGGAATAAAATTGGTTGGAATCGAGCCGCCGAAAATCTTGTTTACAAACCACTCTTCATCCGATGGATCGCGCGAGTAGACCCGCAGGTACACTTCACCATACTGACCGCGCCCACCGGATTGCTTCTTGTGCTTGTAATGACCTTCGCCCGTTGAGGTCACGGTTTCCTTGTAGGCCACCTTCGGGAGGTGCAAGTCGACTTCCACATGGTTCTTGGATTTCAGGCGGGCCACGGCAATATCCAACTGCACATCGCCCATTCCCGAAAGAATCATTTCGTGCGTTTCGTCGTTGCGTCCGAGATGCAGCGTGGGGTCTTCTTCGCAGATGCGTGCCAACCCAACGCCCAGCTTATCGTCATCCCCCTGAGTCTTCGGCGTAACAGCATAGGCCATCACTGGATTCGGGAAAACAATGGCGGGCAGTTCGCACTCCGTACCCATCGCGCAGAGCGTGGCGTTCAGCGCCGTGTGCTTCAGCTTCGCAATGGCCACAATATCGCCCGCCGTCGCACTGGGTATCGTATCCTGCTTCTTACCCCGAATCGCGTAGAGTGTGCCGATGCGTTCTTTGTTCGACGAGGACGCGTTGTAAATTTCACTGTCCGCACTCAACGTGCCGCCATACACGCGGACATACGTCAACTGCCCGACAAACGGATCGGCCACCGACCGCCAAACCTTGCCGACAAACGGCGCATCGGCCGAGGCATCCACGACCTCATCGGCCACATCTTTCATTGGGCGTTCGACGGGCGACGGAAAATAACGCACCAGGCCATCCAGTAACGCTTCCAGGCCAATCCCGGATTTGGAACAGACCGCAAAAACTGGGATCAACGCTCCACGGTTTACCGCGCCGCGAAGTCCTGCGCTGATCTCTTCCGGGGACAGCGGTTCGCCTCCCAGATATTTCTCCAGCAAGGCATCATTCGACTCCGCCGCCGCTTCAATCAGACTGCCCTTGAAGGAGGCCACCGCCTCCGCCAACTCGTCAGGAATACCCGATTCGGCAAACACGTCAATCACTGACTGCTTATCGGCGGTCGGAAGTGAGGCGGGTATACAGCGGGTTGCGCCCCAGATATCCTGAATAGTCTTCAGCGTGGCATTGAAATCCGTGTTGTCCTTGTCGATGCCCGCCACCACTATCCCGCGCGGCAGGCCAAGCATCTCGCAACGCCGCCACGAGCGATTGGTGCCCACCTGCACGCCGCTGGAGGCATCCACGGAGATCAAGGCGGCATCCGCCACAGAGCTGGCCGCCACCACTTGCCCGTAGAAATCGGCGTACCCCGGGGTATCCATGAAGACCAGATGGTTTTCCTTGTAGACGGCATCAAAAGGCTTGGTCCAGATGGTAATCTTGCGCTCCTTCTCTTCGTCCGTCCAGTCGGCCATACTGCTGCCGTCATCTGTGGAGCCATGACGATCATTGATACCTAGCTTGTGGAGTATGGCATCCACGACGGCGGTTTTCCCACTGCCCGTATGACCCATGATGATAAAATTACGAACGTCCGCAATGGCTATATCTTTCATGCTTTCTTCCTTACTTTTGGTTCACGTTTCAGCCTGCAAAAGGGCCGGATAACTTACTGATACAGGCCAGCTTTTGTATCGAAAAGAATACCGCACCGCAATGGTTTTCCGCTCCCGTTTTACGCATGAACAAATATCCGGGTGCGGAAAAAGTCCACCAGCGCCCGGCGGCGACGGTACTCACCGGCCTGGTGCGGCAGCAGATTCTCCGGCTTCCAGCGCAGCAGGCCCATCTCAAAATCCACCGCCGGCGCAAAGGCGTTGTCGAGATACCACGCATACATCAGCCCGAAAAGAAGACCCGACGGAAGGAAGCCTTCCTGTCGATTGATGATCATGCGGAAGACGCCGGGCGCATCGGGCGCGGCATGCATCCCGGCCAGCGCAAGAAATTCCTCGAGTTGATCCCGGCGCAGACACCCCCGACGTGCGGATTCTTTCCGCAGCCGTATCTCATAACAGCGTCCAACCGGCTCACAGGGATATAACTTCCGCTCCTCGATGTAATTGCCCAGCAGGGATTCCCCCAAAGCGACCAGAAAGTGAGAAGCCCAATCGCCAGCTCTCCCGAACAACTGCTGATGCAGATAGATCATTTCATCTTCGGGATGATAATAGCCGAGTACATTGTCCCATTCTCGACTTCGGGTCCAGGCCTTATCAGGCAACACCGCGACGCCCTGAAAATACTCCAGATGTTCCGTGTGTACATCGCGGTTTTCCCAAACCAACTGCACCAACCGCTCCGACAGTCCTGGCATGTCTATGCGTTTTTCGCTTAGCACTCCGTGAATGGCATCGTGGTAATGGCAAAGCAACACCTCTCCGCGACGCCACACGGGAGAAGCGCGGTGCACAGCAGGCACTGGGCCTGACGCCTCATCTGCCTTCGGCCACATTCCCCGGCGCTTCGCATACGCCAGCGCCTTGATGGCCAGCGCGAAATTATCCGCATCATGCTTGATGCTGTGCTGATTGTTACGCACATCCCGCGGAAACAGGCTGACCTCCACCGGCGTCAGCTTCATCTGCTCCACATTCGAGCGGTCCAGATGAATCGGGCGCTTATCTTCGAGGGCGTACGCACGAAGCACGCTGCCGGGCACGTGCGCCAAATCCGCGCTCAACACCACATCAAAGAGGCGGCGCACCTTGCAATCCACATTCCGTCCATACGCTTCTATCAATTCCGAAACCAGAAACGGGCGAGCCATGTTGTTGATGGACATATCCGTCTCGCCGGCCTGCGCCCAGAAATTGGCACCCAGAATTTTGAGCGCCCGATGATTCGACTGAATGGCCAGCGAAATGGCGGGAATCTGAAGTACGGGAATGATGCTCGTGTAGAGACTGCCCGGAGCGTAGATGATCAGATCGGCCTCGCGCAGAGACCGCAGGATACCCACCGGAACGAACGGTTCGCGAACAAACGAGGAATGCACCCGCTCAATCGGAAAGCCGCGTCGCGCACGCCCCGACTTGCTCTGCCCGATCACCTTCACCCCGTGCGTATAGGTAAAAACCAACTGCCCGGGCACCGAAGTGGCCGCATGAATGCGCCCGACCGGACTGCCGATCAGTTCGGCCACGCAGTCGAGGCCCGCCTGAACCGCGCCCGAGGATGGCGTTTTTTTGAAATCGCCGCCCGACGCCTGAAACACCGCCCCCGCCAGAATTAGGTTACCCAGGCAGTGCCCCGCTGGATTCACCACCCAACCATCAGGCGCTTTCAGCGTATGCAACAGAGCCGTTACCGCTTCAACCAGATGTTCCGGGCAATCACGTCGGCAAGGTTCGGGCACCACGCTCAAAGGATATTCCAACACCTCACATCCAGATGCACCGGCGGAAAAACGATAATTGAACACATGAAAAAGAAGACGCACCAGATCCCGAATCCGCTTCTCGTCGCCACCGTACCGTTTTTGCAGCAACGATTCACTGATCATTGAAAGACAGGACTTGCGCAAATCACCCAGGCCGATAACCGGAAAAACTTTGAGCAATTCTCCAGTAGAACCACCGTCATCGGTGGTGCAAACCAGGACATCCAGCCTTGAAAAAATGCGTTTCAACCCGGAAAACGGGCGCTCCATCCAGGCGGGCAGTTTGGAATTGCCTCCCAGAATAGTGGAAAGCCCGGTGCCGCCGCCAATCACCACCACGCGTAAACGGGAAACATCCAATTGGTCGACGGCCTGCACGCGCTCCAGTGTCGCGTCGTCCGCCGGCTCACCACCCCGGTGCTGCTGCAGCACCTCTTCCACCAGGTGTTCCAGCTCACTCCGTTCCGTTTTTATGCTGGCGGTTTCACCGGCCAGCCAGTCGGAGTCACTGGGTTTTCTTTTTTCGGCTCTCATGCATCCCACCGCTGCACATGAACGTTCCTCTCAAAAGAATGCCGAAAATTACGCATCAATCATCCTCGTCTTCCTCCTCATCCTCCTCGTATTCTTCGTCGTCCTCATCGTCCACATCATAGCCCTCGTCCAGCTCCGCTTCGCCACACGCAAGTGTCTTTTCAACGGACTCTTCATCCCCTTCTTTTTCGAGTTCTTTGTCCTTTTCTTTGTCGGGTTCTTCTTCCCCTTCCCCCTCCAGCGCATCAGCAAACAGGCCGCCTTCCTCAATCTCCCCCTCGGCATCCGCCATCCGGTTCTTTTCCTCCTGCACTCGACGCAGTTCCGAGATGCCCGGCAACTCCTCCAGTGACCTCAACCCGAAATGTTCCAGAAATTTCTGTGTGGTACCGAAGAGCAGCGGACGTCCCGGCAGCTCGCTGCGGCCCGTGATCTTCACCAACTGCATTTCCAGCAGCCGTTTCAGAATGGCATCCACCGCCACACCACGCACGCCCTCGATTTCCGATTTCACGCAGGGCTGACGATACGCAATGATCGCCAAGGTTTCCAGAGCCGGACGCGAAAGCTTGTTCGGTTTTCCTTTTTCGAGCAACTCGCGTACCCAAGGCCCACAGTTCAGATTGTTCTGAAGGCGCGATCCGCCCACGACCTCGTGCAGACTGAACCCTAGGTGCGCCTCCAGCAGCATCCGGTTTATCTCATCGAGCAGTTCCGTTATCTGCTTTTCCTTCACATCGGCAAAATGCGCAAACATTCCGCCGCGATCCTCCGCCACCTGAAGAAAGATGCGTCGAATCTGCTTGGGAGTGACAGCACCTTTGGCAGCGAACAGCATCGCGCCGATGATTTCCTTTAATTCGGGTAATGTTTCCGGGCTGCTCATGATGTTTTCCTACCCCTCCGCCTTGACAATCACAATTTCGCCAAACACTGAATCCTGCCGGGCCTGCACCTGCTTGAGGCGGATCAGTTCAAGCAGCGCCAAAAACGTACACACAATTTCGCCCCGACTCACCATGCCTGAAAACAGACTGGAAAAGGCCATTTTCTCCGTCCGTTCCAACGTGCTCACAATCAGTTCGATTTTATCGGCCACCGTAAAGCGTTCCGAGAATATTTCCTTGAGGTCCTCCCGCTCTACCTTCGAGAGCGCCTCATTGAAGGCCGAAATCAGATCGAAAATATTGACATCCTGCATCGCCAGTTCCATCTCTGGCCCGAGTTGAACGCCCTCTCCATTCCTTCCGAAAATATTCTCCTGAACGAATTCGCATTCCTCCAAATGCAGTGCGACATCCTTGAACTTCTTGTATTCAACCAATTGCCGCACGAGATCCCAACGCGGATCATTGTCGTCCTCGTCATCCTCCTCTTTGCGCTCCTCCACAGGCAGCAACATACGGCTCTTGATCATCATCAGCGTCGCCGCCATCACCAGGAAGTCACCGGCAATGTTCAGATCAAGCATCCGCATGACTTCCATGTATTTCATATACTGATTGGTGATCCGCTCGATCGGGATGTCGTAGATGTCCACCTCATCCTTTTTGATCAAATATAAGAGCAGATCCAGCGGGCCCTCAAACACTTCCAATTCAACTTTGTATTCTTCCTGCAGCACCCAACACCTCTTCCTTTCAGAAATAAAACAGCGCGACACATTGCCACAAATTCCACACCTCGACAAGCAGTTTGCAGGGTATCCCGCATTTTGAAACTCCATCTTGTCATTCACCTTAAAGAGCGTTATGTTGCCCACCTGTTATGAAACTGATTGATAAATATCTCCTGCGAACGTTTTTGTCTCCGTTGTTCTACTGTCTGACGGCGTTTATCCTCATTTTTGTCATTTTCGATCTTTTCAACAACATGCAAGACTTCGTGGAGGCCCGCACCGCCTTCCGCCTCGTGGCCCTTTACTATGTTTTCCTCATTCCCTCGTATCTGGTCTATATTGTCCCGATTTCCCTGCTTCTTTCCACGCTGTACAGCCTGAGTTCACTCACTAAAAACAACGAACTGACCGCCATGCGTGCCAGCGGAATGAGCCTCTTCCGCCTGATGCTTCCCTTTCTATCCGTCGGCCTCCTGGCCAGCATCGTGGTCGCCGGAATCAATGAAACCGTCGGCCCCCGCTCCGCCTACTGGACCGATCAATTCCTGCGCTCCGAAAAACACAAAGAAGCCTACGACGTCTACCTCGCCACCGATGTCGCCTACAAAAACACCACCGACCACCGGGAATGGTTCATCGGCTCCTTTCACAGCCATACCTTTGACATGAGCAACATCCGCATCACCCAGCAGCGCGAAGACGGCACCGATGAAGCGAAAATCTGGGCAAGGAAGGGTGAATGGCTCGATAGTGAGTGGTGGTTTACCGATGTCATCCGCCAGGAATACCTCCCCAACGGACGCCCCAAAGGCGGACCTGTAGAACTGAACTTCGGCATGAAACAGAAATCCACCGTCATGTCGGACATCACCGAAACACCTGTCGACTTCATCAACGCCCTGAAGGATGCCCGCGAAAACCCCGAACAGTTTTCCTCACGCGAACTCTACAACTACATCATACGAAACAAGGGCTTCTCGCCCGAAGTCATTGCCCGAGCCAAGACAGATTTTCACAGTCGCCTGGCCATGCCCTGGACCTGCCTCATCGTCACCCTACTGGGCATGCCGCTGGGCTCGCAAAGCGGACGCAAGGGGGCCTTTGTCGGTATCTTTCTGGCCTTGGCCCTGTTCTTCTGCTTTTATTTCTTCATCAACGTATTTCTCGCCCTGGGAAAGGGACAGCACATCCCGCCCTACATCGCCGGATGGGCCCCCAATCTCCTCTTTCTCGTCGTCGGCCTGCTCCTCCTGCGCCGCATGCGCTAGCAATCCGTCAGACTTCAGGTGCTTTACAACCCGATCGCGCAGATCAACTCTGATCGTTGCGACGTGTCTAGAACATCATGACGGATTGCTTCAGGCAAACGATAGTTTGCCGCCTTGGTCCATGCGGAAAAAAGAGTGAAGGGATTCTTCGGGAGGGACGTTGTCCTCAACGTCCTTTTATTTTACCAACGCATTCCATTTTTTTCCCTGTTTAGCTTGGCAGCATTCGTATTTTTGTGGAACGTGCCTGTATGCAATACATCCCATGGCCTCTGCCACAAAATTTCAAACAACCAAACGTCGACGCGCTCCCAGAAGGAGCGCTCCATCGCCTGGCACGCTATCTGGAGCTGTTGCTGACCGCCAACCGAATACATAATCTCACCGCCATCACGGATGCAGAGACAGCCTGGAATCGCCATATTCTGGAAAGCCTTGCGCTGACCCCGGCCCTCCAGAGCGTCCAATCCCTGCTCGACCTGGGAAGCGGAGGAGGACTGCCCGGCATCCCGCTGGCCATTGCACTGCCTCATCTGCGCGTGACACTCCTCGAAGCCACGGGGAAAAAAGCCCGCTTTCTTCAAGAGACATGTGAGGCTCTCGGGCTGAATCAAGTTTCCCTCTGTGCGCAACGCGCCGAACTGGAGGGCCGAAATCCAGCATCAAGAGAACAGTACGATGCCGTAACCTGCCGCGCAGTCGGCTCCCTCGCCGAAATTATCGAACTCTCCATGCCCCTGCTCAAGGTGGGCGGACGACTCCTAGCCGTCAAAGGCCGACGCGCCGACGAAGAAATCTCGTCTGCCAAAAACGCTTTTCAACTGCTTGGTTGCTCCCTGCTTTCCCGCACGTCTCTGCTTCCTGATGATCCGGACAACGACTCCGTCCTCCTGATTCTCATTAAAAAACGCCCCACCACGAGTCGTTTTCCACGCACTCCCGGAACCCCGAAAAAAGCCCCCCTTTAGCCATTCGTCGGACGTTGGGTTCTGATGAGGCGTGAAAGGTCGTAAAACCGGAGGAAGATATTCCAAAAAAAGGCACAGCGAAAGCTGGCTTACGGAAAAGCCTCGCTCCCATATATATATATCACAATACTACACGCTAACTACTTACAACGCGGGGCCGGTCCCATTTCGTTTGATATTTTTCTTGCTCCAAGCATGGATTTCGTTCTATCTTGCATTCCTATCAAGAGGGGTTTGTCGCACAGGCTGGGGATTATCCGAGTGGGCAAGCCGAACGATTCAAAAAACATAATGGAGGAATAGAATATGAAGAAATTAGGGATAACAGCGTTGCTTGTGACGTTTCTTTGCCACGGCGCGCTTGCAAATATCATCGGAAACGCCGGTTTCGAAGACGCCTTTGGGACTTGGGAGACGGATACGGTCAACTGGGCCCCCTATGGCACCTCGATAGGGCAGAGCGGTTGGCAGTCGCACGGAGGGAGTAACGCCCTGATCTTGGCGAATTTTGTAGGCGCACCATACGACGGAACCAGCTCGTTTGCAGAACAAAAACCAGGAGTGGATGCCTCCACAGGGTATGATATATCCTTCTATACCCTTTGGGATAGCGGGTTCGTAGATAATGGCGCATCAGCTTATCTCAAGGTCTCTTGGGATACCTCTGCTGCTCCTTATACATACGGAGCGGCCCAGACCTATGACCTAAACCTCGGCACGGCGAGTGAATGGACACTTCAAACGTTCCAAGTGACCTCCGGTGCCACGGCGCAAAACGCCAAGCTGGAATTCGGATTCAACGGAACCGCAGGCGGCGGGAGCGCCTACGTTGATGATGTCAGCATGACAGTCGTTCCCGAACCCGTTTCTGCCACGCTGCTCGGATTGGGTATTCTGGCCATTTACACGGTGCGCAGGAAATTCAGGAAGTAATCTTCCATTTGATTACCTCTACCAAACATAAGAAGGCGGTCGAAAGACCGCCTTTTTTTTTCTTGCAGGTTCTTCCACCAACACCCGAAATTTTAAACATGGATTTACAGGATGTTCAGGATACTTCGGGAAGTCCAACGTATTTCCCTATCCTGTATATCCTGTTCATCCCGTCAAAATTCTTCCGACTTCCTCTGCGCCTCCGCATCTCTGCGTTCAAAACCTCTCCATATCTATCGTCTTGGAAGTATTCAGTTCCCTCCGAAGGGAGCGCCACTCCGGCATGAACGTATCCATGAGGCCAGCAAAACGGGCATTGTGACTGGGCTCGCGCAGATGCGACAACTCATGCACCACAATGTATTCCAGACACGCCGGCGGTTTTTTGGCCAACTCGGAATTGATGCGGATGGTACGGGCCTTGATACTGCAACTTCCCCAGCGAGTCTTCATCATCCGCACGGATACCCGTGCAATCTGTACCCCCATAAGCCGCTCCCATTTCCTCACCAATTCAACGGCCTCACGCCGCACCTCTGCGCCGTACCAAGCGTTCAGCAAGGCCATCTTATGATCCCGGTTAGCCCCCGCCGGAGCCCGCATCATCAACTGATCCCCGTGCAACTCCACCCCCTCGCACCGCCCTTCCCCCTCGATCAGGTGAAGCGGACAGAGACGCCCCCACACTTCCTGGCACTCGCCCTCCGTAAAATCCAGCCGGGCCATGCAGGCCTGCTGCTGCGTCTTTTTCTGCTGCGTCTTGATCCAGGAAAGTTTGGAAACCGCAAAGGCGCGAATCGCACGCATGCCCGTGCGCATCGGCGCGGAAATGGTCACTCGTCCATTCGGCGGATGAACGCTCAGATGAATATTCCGTATTCTCTTTCGTGACACTTCGATGATGACGGCACCCAGCATGAGTTGCATACGTATTACCTGTCGTGGACGGGTCAGACCCTATAAAAAACGGGATATCCGAAAAACGGATATCCCGTGCCTAAAGTCATTCGAGTGAAATTAGTCCTCGTCGGACTCGTCGTCCGAACCGGAAATCTCGATTTCTTCCAGCGACAGACCCTTTCCAGAGAAGACCACCTTCATGTCCTCCATCTTGTCGGCATTCAGGATGAACGCGGGGTCCTTATCCACATCATACACCCAGGCCACCTCATTGCCCTGGACTTCCGTGGCATTACTTTCGATGATTTCGCCAGGCACCTTCACGCGAAACGACACTTGCATGCCCTTCATCATCGGCAGCATCTGCTTCATCATCATTTCCTTCATTTCCGGCGAAGTCTCCTCCGAATCGTCGCCCATGTTGTAATCCGAATTCTTTTGCAGCAGCACATAATTGCCATCCGCATTTTTCGTCAGGCTCATTTTAGAATTCTCCGCCAGATCGGTTTTCGCCAGGGCGGCCAGGTCCTTCGTGCTGTACTTCATGCTGATATACTTCCAGCCATCCTTTATTTCCGTGCTCACCGAATCCAGCGTGATGCCGTCTTCTTTCAACCCGGCAAAACGGTCGCGGATGCTCTGCTCATCAAAATCAAAGGAATCATCTTTTTCCTCTTCCTCACCCATCGAGGCCGACATCTTCTTCATCGCTTCCATCTGGTTTACCATCGCCTCCGACATCCCGTACGACATCTCCACGGAAGCCGAACCATCGTCGTTGATCGTCAGCGTCTGATCCATTTTCACACAACCACCTATCAGGCTGGCCGACATCAAAATTATTGCAGTTTTCATCCAAGTACGCATCGTGAACTCCTCCTATTGCCTGCCTCATGCAGGTGGGTTAAACAGGGGCAATTTATAGTCCCAACACCACCTCCGAAGCAAACCTATATCCCTGAAATATCTCACACTCTTTCTAGGAATTCCACCTTGACTTATTGTTAGGCATAGCTTACTTTTTTGACAGCTTTATTCACACAAGCAAGGAGAAAGTATGCCACTTAGTGCGGTACAGCCCGGAACTCCGGTGCGCATTGTGGACATTCAGGCCGGGCGTCACATGCAGGGCCGGCTCGCCGCCATGGGCCTGATTCCCGGCGTGGAACTGCACGTGCTGCGCAATACCCCGAATGGCCCGTTTCTCCTTTCGGTCATGGGAAGCCGACTCATGCTCGGACGGGGCATGGCATCAAAAATCAACGTGAACTAAATTTGATCTTTTCGCCCGCGGGGGCGATGGGAATCACTACATGAACACAACGCACGAGAAAGGAAACGATCATGTGGGAAACGATCATAGTGACTTTGGTGCTGGGGACGGTCCTCCTGCTTTCCGCACGTTCCATTTATAAAACACTAACCGGAAAAAACGACGGCTCTCGTTGTGGCGGAAGCTGTGCCTCCTGCTCTTCCTGCCCCACTTCAGGAAATCCAGCAAAGAAAGACAAGCCATCATAAGGCTTCTTCCGATCACATCCCTCATCGTGGACAGCATCTATCGGATCAGTCTGCATCCTGCGGCCGACGGATTAGCAAGCACTGACTTAACAAACGGTCTTTCGCCACAAACTCAACCCACTTTTGCCCAGCAGTTCCGTCCGATCTCTCAAACGCAATCAGCGCAACCATTTTCCATGCGCCCTCATCCTGCACAAAGCGCCCCCAGTCTCTGACCTGCACGTTTTTCCCGCTCGCCCGGAGCTCCAGATAGCTCTCAACCACCGGATAACTCCCGTCGCGCAACCGCTGAGGACATGGATTGGACGGAACGGAAAACCCCAGCAGACCGAGACCGCGCTCCCAAAGCGAAGGGTGCATAAATACCGCATCCGCTTTCAACGAATCGACTAACAACGCCCCCTCCCCATGACAAGAAGTACAGGTCCGGGTCCCTTTCTCTTCGCAAGCCGGACAGGCCACCCGTTCGGCAACCTTCCCCGTCCCAAAACATTTCGGACACGGTGCTTCCGGACCTCGCGTTATTCTCCACCGGTGCCTCCCCGTTCCCCCGCACGCCTTGCACGGAACCAGCACCTCCACCGTGCCGAATCCCCCGCAATCGGGACACTTTATCAACCCGCCCCCACCGCAGGCCTCACAGGTCACCATCTTCTGGGTCATACGCGGTTCCAAGGCATAACCCCGCCCGAAATACCACACCCCACCAAGTCCCAACAAAATCAGCAAGACCAACACTTCTCCGTTAAAACTCCTCTGACTGTTCAAGGCGTCTCCTCGCCCATCTCTTCGTTCACCAAGTCACTGCCTGCCGGGCCACCCCCAGCCTGCTCATCTAAAAATGAAAAAAACGCCCCATGTTCAATCCAGACCATCAAAGCAATCAATGTTAGAATCAGCACAACCACAACACGAACGGCCTTCATTTCCTAGCGCCCTCCCGACGGCGTGTCACTGGCCGGACGGACCGTCTCATACAACTTCTCCAACAACTTTCTCGTACGTGGGATTTCAGGCCGTCTGGCTGAGTAGAAAACGACATACACAAAGCCAAGAAGCAGACAGCACGCCAGGACCAAACCCCAGGGCATGTGAACCGTAAAATTCCTACGAACCACGGTCCGATGCCTCTTCCGCTTCACCTGATCATACCCGCAAGCCGAGCACACAATCGCGCCGGAAGGCATATACTGCCGACAGAAGGCGCACCGAACCTTGTCGCCGTAGTGCGATGTATTGCTGAGTCTGAGCTTTTGCGGGGCCTCTTCCTTATCCAGCTCCGTCACCCCGGGCGCCCTCTCGCCCATCGATGGCTCTATTCGAGGAATCACGACGAGCCCACCGCATTCGGGACAAGGCACCTCCATCCCCATCCCTCGGGCATCCACCTGCAGATTATGCCCGCACAAAAGACAGTCAAAATTGACCTCCAACCCTGTCTCCGTTTTAATCAACTCCATACCCATAGTGTGCCTCCGTCTTGTGTTTGTACCAAAGCATCGCCGCCGGTGACAAGAGACAAAACCATCGAACAGAGAAATCGCCCAAGACGCCCTCTCCATAAAAAATAAAACTCCACAAAATCAGTACTGGCTAAAACTGGCACTCTGACCCCGGAAGCTGCTCCGACACCCCGTGCGCACTCTCATGCGCTCAGGTGCCACCTAAAAAGTCGTAACTGATTTTTTTCTGCAGAGCGGTGATCCGGGTGAAAGCTTCCCGTAGGAGCGTGTCTTGCGCGGGGTCCAGTCGGCGCCAGTCTACGGTGTTATCAAGCGGACGTTGTTCCTGAAGGCATTCCGCCTGGTGCAGCAGGCGGAGCCGTTGAAGTATCTCATAGGCAACGGCGGTTTCTCGGAGGTCGCTTTCGGAAATCAAATTCCGGCGCACGAGCGCCTCCAGTCGGTCCAGCGTATGGGTTTCATCCAATCCGTTTTTCAGCGCATAGAGCCGCGCGTAACCAGCGAGCGGCATGGCCGCATCCTTGAGGTCCAACAGAGCGGCCCTGGCCCGTTTCCTGGGTGGTGAAAGCCAAAGCAACACGCGGTTCGGGGGGGGCTTGAAGCGCATGAGGTCGCGAGAGAGAAAAGGCAGAAAGGCGGGGGTCGCACGCAGCGTATCATGGATATGGCGACGCAGCCGTCGCGCCAACTCCTGCTGACCGACCACTGTCCTGAAATCCAGAAAGATGTTGAATTCGAGAAGTTGTTTCGGCTCTGCCTTTCGAATCCATTCCGTCGTGGTGCGCTCCCATTCGGCCAGCGAGGCGCACCAACGCGGATTTTGAGCCATGATCCCCCCCTTGCAGACGGGGTAGCCCGCCTGTTCGAGCCAGGCGCAGATTTTTTCGCCTAGGCGGATAAAATAGTCACCGGCAGCTTTATTCGCTGCGAGATCGCTTTGGGCCGGATCATAGAGCAGCGCATTGTCCTGATCGGCAAAGAAGGTCATTTCCTGCCGGCCCTGACTGCCAAGGGCAAGAAAAACGAATGGACACGGCGGAGGCCCAAGTTCGAGCAGAGCCAACGCTGTGAAACGGCTGCCTGCGGCATCGCAAATGGCCGAGGTGAGCCGGGTGATCTGACGGGTATGGGCACCGCTGTCGAGCAGTGCTTTGACGAGCACGGGGGCGCGCCGACACCAGCGGATGGCTTCTTCTGCCGTCGCCGCATGAGCGATTTTTCCGGTGAGCATGGCAGCTTCGCTGCTGTGGAGATGGAGGATGTCGCGCCCGTGAATCTGGCCGGTGACTGCACCGCTATCGTCCGTGACGGCGAGGTGTTCCACGCCTTTTTCCTGCATGAGCAGCAGCGCCTCGTAAACCTGGGCATGGCGAGGAATGGTCGTTACGGCTTCCCGCATGATGCGCCGAACAGGTTCATCAAGACGAACCCCCTCCGACATGACCCGGGTGCGTATAAGGCGATCCGTGACGGTCCCGACGAGCGTTCCATTTTCCGCCCTGACGAGCGCAGATTCCGAATCCTGGGCCGTCATGAGGGCAGCAACCTGACGTATGGGCATGTCGGAAGGACAGAACACAGCAGGATGGCACAGGGGTTCTACCGTTTCATGAAGGTACAGCAGCGAGGTCTGAAGACGTTCAATGAGGGCATCGCTTTCAGCCTCATGGCGTGCATCGCCGGTGGTGTCGCTGACGCATCCATCAATGAAAAGGGGAACACCGTCAGCATCGCGAACCAGACGCACATCCAGCGTGATGGTTCGGCCCTGACCATCGGGGGTGGCGCGCTGCAGGCGCTGGCGTGCCAAGCCGTCGCGCTCGAGGCGGCGCATGAACTCATCGAACGAAGCGGCATCCGGAAAAGCGTTAGCCAGCGCGGTAGACTGATCGATCTCACCGCTTCCGATGGCGGGCAGCAGACTGAGTGCGGCATGGTTGGCTGATATAACGATGCCGCGCCGACCGGCATGCGCTCTGAAAAGTCCGAGCGGCGCATGCCTGGCGGCCTGAAGGAGTGCGTGATCGGTGTCGTCGGTTTCCAGGGAGTCGGCTGGTGTCCGGACAACGTGGCGGGCATGCAGGACCAGTCCTTCGCGTCCGGCGACGGATATATGGCTGAAAGCCAGCAGTCCTTCAAACAGAAGTCCGTCGCGACCGTGAAGAGTTCCAGCAACGCGCTTATGCCGTTCTTCGCCCGGACGCACGGCCTCCAAGGCATCCCAGGCACGCCTATTTCCGGGAATACGGGGAAGCAAATCGACCAGCTCGAGCAGTTCCATTTCGGATGCGGTATATCCAAGGCGCCGGAGCAGGGTGGGATTGGCATAGCGGCAGTGCCCTTCGATGAGAAGCAAAGTGCCTTCGGTGGCGGCTTCGACCAGAGCGCGGTAACGTGCGGTGGATTCGCGGAGGCCTTCTTCGGCTTCGAGTCGCTTGCGCTCCAAAAGCAGACTCTGCCGGATCACATATAGAAGGAGGAGCACAATCAGGGAGGCAATGCCGGCCGAGATCCATGCGAGGTGCCGCTCGAAGCGGGCGATTTCCTCTTTCACATCCTCCGTATACATGCCGGTCCCGATGATCCAGCCCCATGGCTCGAACCCGCGAATGTAGGATTCCTTGGGGACCTGACGGACGGGGTCGTCATTCCATTGCCAGACATAATCCACGAAGCCCTCATCCTGTCGGCGAACCAAATTGGCGAATTCGAGAAAAATACGCGTGCCGCGCGGGTCACGGAATCCAGAGACATCCTGCCCATTCAGATCGGGGCGGTAGGGATGCATCAGGATGCGGGGGGTCATGTCCTGAAGCCAAAAATAGTTCTTATCGTCGCTGCCATAGCGCAGCGCCTCAATGCGCTTCATGGCCAACTGCTGCGCCTGATTCAGAGGCATGACTCCATTTTGAACCTCTTGTTCGGCCTCGGCCAGCACACCCCAAGCGGAGCGGAGAATTTCGCGGATCATTTCGCGTTTTCGTTCAAGAAGCGATTGCTCGATGGCGGGCAGAATCACGCCCAGCAGCTCAATCCCGAAAAGGAGCATGGCCGCTGCGGTGGGTAATACGATCCGCAGAATAAAGCTTATTCGGCGCGGTGATGGAGGAAGGTGTCGCTCCTCGGGAGGCTGCGCAATGCCGCCGGTGGTGGAGAGCATGGCATCGCGAAAATTTTTCCAGAGCGTGGTGGGCATTCCGATTCCGATTTCGGCGCCACTGTGATGAAAATCGCTTCCGGCACTGGCGAGCAGATGGTGGCGACGGGCCATCTCGATGAGGCGGGCCTGATTTTCTGCCGTAAAGGCGGGATAGAGTGGCTCTATTCCGTCGAGACCGAGTGCCGCAAGATCAGGCAGCAAAGCATCCAATTTGTCGGGGTTAGGCTCCAGAAAGAGCGGATGGGCCAGAAAGGCTTTTCCGCCTGCGCGGTGTACCAGTGCGATGCCATCCGCCAGGCCGATGCGTCCGCTCTCCGCCCCGGGCAGGAGCGAAACGCCTTCGGGGGGGCCGTGGCCCAGAGTTCCGGCAATGCTCTCCATCGCCGCAGCATGGCTTCGTTGCATGGCATTGAGATTGGCACACAGCTCCTCGTTTTCGGCATCAAAGCCATAGGCCAGCAGATGCGCGGCCTTGCCGCCATATTCAGCGGTGATTTCCACGCCGGGAATGAAGCCGATACCGTGACGTGCGAGCCTCTTACGAAAGGCGGGCAGCCCATCCAGCGAATCGTGATCAACCAATGCGCCAAAAACCACCCGGTCGGCGGCGAGTCGATCAGCGACGGCTTCCGGGGAAAGGGTGCCGTCACTGTGATTGGAGTGACAGTGAAGATCAACCCGTATTGTTGAGTTCATCGGGGATTCTCCTTGTGGTCTTCACCCCGCATCCGAGCCGGGTCAACCGACTGCCGCCTCGACCATTTCCCGCTTCTTGGTCATGAGTGACACCACGATCAGGGTAAGGAAGCTGAGCGGAATGCATACGATGCCTGGATTGCTGAACGGAATGGGCGCATCCGCCGGATTGAGGCCGTAGAGTTTGTAGAGGTCCGGCGAGAAGGCGATGAACAAGAGCGAAGAGGTCACGCCGATAAAAATGGAGGCCACGATGCCCTTCGCAGTGGTTCGCTTCCAGAACAGGAGCATAAGGATGGCCGGCAAATTCGCGGCGGCGGCCACGGCAAACGCAAGCCCAACCAAGAACGTCACATTGACGCCCTTGAACAGAATCCCCAACACGATAGCCAAGGCACCGATCACAAAAGCGGCTATCTTGCCTGCCCGTATTTTTGCGCGGTCATCCAGGTTCATGTTCAGGAAGCGGTCACAGAAATCGTGGGCAACCGCCCCGGAGGCGGCCACGATCAGTCCACTGACGGTACCGAGAATGGTGGCAAAGGCAATGGCGGAGATGACGGAGAACAGCAGGTCGCCGAAGGAACGGGCCAAAAGAGGCGCGGCCATATTGCTGTCGGCAGGATTCAGCACACCGCTGATGGCGGCACCTGCCCCCATGAACAGAGTCAGGATGTAGAAAAAGCCGATCGCGGCAATCGCTACAATGGTGGATTTTCGCGCGCTCGACGGACTGGGCACCGTGTAATACCGGATCAGAATATGGGGCAGTGCGGCAGTACCCAAGAAAAGCGCGAGCATCAGCGAGATAAAATCGAGTTTCTCCAACGGCGTTCCCTGTACCTTGAACTTTAGACCCGGACGCATGAAGTTGTTGCCGGGCGTGGAAATCGGATAGTAGGCAATCACTGTTGCGCCGTCTGAATCGGTAAAGCGCGCATCTTTCCATCGCCGGAGAATGGTGTCTTTATCGGAAAGAGCTGCAAGCATGCCGATCGGCGATACCGCGCCCTTAGCCACATTCGTGCTGCCTTGCAGGGATTCGAGATTGCCCACCTGCCGGAGCATGTTATCCGCGGAGGCGGGCGCGCCATTGATGAGATGGCGTCCGTCAGGCGTGTTTACATCGGACTGGCACTCGATCAGACTTAACTGGCTTTGAGCCGCTTCCTCGTGTTGCACCATCCACCAGGTTTCCTGTCCATCCCTGTTCAGGCGGGCGAAAGAGTGCTTGGCGGCGGGTATTTCGCGGACTTCCACCAGCGACCAAGCTGGATCGGTCACGGTCAGTTGCCCACCCTGCTCCACAGCGGCAAGCACCACGGGCTCGTGAAACGGCACGCGCCCACCCTGATCCGGGTGCAGATTGAATCCGCGAACGCAGACCGCGATAACCAGTACGGTGGAGAAGATGATCAGCAAGGCGCCCTTTAGAAATTGAACATACGTTGTGGAGGCCATGCCCGCTGTGGCAACGATGGTGATCACAATGGTGCCCACCATGATCACGCCCCAGTGATGGGCCAGCCCAAGCAGAGGCTGAACCAATACGCCTGCGCCAACCATTTGTGGAATCAGGTAGCAGATCGAAACGACAAGGGTGCTGATGGCGGCGGCCAGTTTGATGCCGCGTGAGTTGTATTTGGAATCAATGGCATCCGTGAAGGTATATTTGCCCAGCCGCTTCATCGGCTCCGCCACCACAAAGAGCGCCACAATCCAACCCGCCAGGTACCCAATGGAATAGAGAAATCCATCATAGCCCATCGTGGAGATCATCCCGCAAATACCCAGGAAGGACGCTGCGGAAAGATAATCGCCCGCAAAAGCGATTCCGTTGACCGACCAGTGAATATTTCCCCCGGCGGCGTAATAACTGCTCGATGTTTTTGTCCGGTTGCCCAGATAAAAGGAAAGGCCCAGCACAAACAGCACAAAGATGATAAATACGGTAACAGCCATTAGCGGGTCTCCTCGGAATGTTCGAGCCGATGCTCGCGGGCTTGGCACATGGCATTGTAGACCAGCGCCTGAAGAAGGGCGCCGATGATCAGCGCGAACCCGTATACCGTGGCCACGTTCAGCCCGGCAAACAGCGTTTTCTCCATGAGCATCGGGCGGAGCAGATTAATCGCCACGAACCCAGCATAGAAAAGAGAATAACAAAGCACCATCCAGACCCCAACCCGCATCTTGTAGTTCTGCGCGGGGTCCTTCCCGACGGAAACAGCCGGCTCATGTAACATATCGCAAACTCCTGTAATAGTTCCGCTGAATACCCGACTGTTCATACGCAAACGCGACCAAAACCACTCGGATGAGCACTACTTTACCACCTTTACGTTCCATCGCAAGATGTACTTTCTGACAAATCCCGCCTATCCTTGCTCACTCCGTCCATTGTTTTTCCACGGACGCCTACGAACAATGCTCTCTCCCTTTTTCGATCTGGATTATCGCTCATCAGCCAAGGCTGCGCCTGGTGCCCGGCAGTCTGCTAGCCGAGTTCGAAGCTGGTGATTCCGAAAATCTTTTGGGTGGCCAGGTTCGGCTCGCTCCGGTTGTACATTCTGGCGGTTCCGAAAACGGTTTTCATTCGGTGTCGTTCGGCCAGCGCGCGGGCCTCGGGATTGTTCCCCGGTATGTCCAGGTAGACCGGTTCATCCGGTTTCGCTCGGTTGAGGAGCGCACGGTACAGTCTATCCGCCGTTTCCAACTCGTCGGCAAAGAGCGGTCCGATTTTATACCCGGATTGGCAGCGCCGGATGGTGCCGTATCCCTGGAGTTTTTTTCCATCCAAGCAGAGCAGACTGCAACTTTCCGGCATGGCCAACCAGACATTCAGAAAAATACGTCGATCTGCGGGAAAGCAGGTCCGGTCGTATTGATAGATTCGATCCAGATCAACAGTCTGCAGCAGGTGAATCCCAACATCCTCCTTGGAGGAGGTGGAGGTCTTTCCTTCACAGCGGTAATTATGACACACCAGACTGAAGCCCATGTGTTCATAGTTCTTAATTTTGTTCTCCACACCGTCCAGGCCGATGTTGCGTCCGCCGAGGTAATTCAGCGCGCATTTACCGAGTTCAATACCCACCCGATGCCCCCGTAAGTCAGGACGCACAATGAAAAAGCCGATAAATCCGAACTGCTCGTCGTACGCCACGGCGGAGACCACGCCCAGCGGGTCGCCGTCCGGTCCTTTGGCCATGAAAAAGCCGTTCGGGTCCGTGGCGTAAAAGCAGGCAGCATCATGCAGCCCCGGATTCCATCCCTCCTGCGCCGCCCAATCCAGGGCCACATCCAGTTCCTGTCGGGTCATCCGGTCTATGTGGTTGCACTTTTGCATTGCCCCCGCTCTCCATCTACTTCGCCAAAAAGGCCTGCTGCTTTTCCAGGAGGTCCCGAATGCCAGCCTTCGCGAGCTTCAACATGGCGTTCAAGGCCTTTTCAGAAAAGGGGTCCCCCTCGGCTGATCCCTGTACTTCCACAAACCGACCAGACTCGGTCATCACCACATTCATATCCACATCGGCACCGCAGTCTTCCTGATAATTCAGATCGAGCATCGGCACGCCGCGCACCACGCCCACACTAACCGAAGCCATCGCTTCGCGAATCGGATCCTCGGTCAGCAGCCCCTGCTGCAACAGGCGATTCACGGCCAGACGCAGTGCCATCCATCCGCCCGTGATGGACGCTGTCCGCGTCCCGCCATCAGCCTGCAACACATCGCAGTCGATCCAGACGGTGCGTTTTCCCAGTTTTTTCAAATCGACCGATGCGCGCAGTGAGCGCCCGATGAGCCGTTGAATTTCCTGGGTACGTCCACTCACTTTTCCGGAGGTGCTTTCCCGGCGAGAGCGTGGGGAGGTCGAGCAAGGCATCAGGCTATATTCCGCCGAGAGCCAGCCGCCTTCCACATTCTTCGCCCGCATCCAGGGCGGGATGGATTCTTCCACGCCTGCCGAACAGATCACCTGCGTATCACCCACGCTGATCAGCACGGAACCCGTACTCGCGGGCGCAATATTCTTCTTCAGTTTCACCGGCCTGATCTGACCAACCGTCCGTCCATCTTCCCGCAAAAACTCTTTTTTCTCCGCCATCCTGCACGCTCCTTTTTATTTTTCTTAGTTTAAATCGGTCTGGTACACACCATCAGCTCCCCAGTGCATTGTTCAGCGACATCACCGGCATGAGCACAGCCAGCGCAATAATAAGCACGCCGAAACCAATGAGTAGAATAAGCACTGGTTCGAGGACGGCTAGAAAGCGGGCGATCATCCGATCCCACTGCTGTTGATAACGCCGTGCGGCCTCCTCCAGCATGATACTGATATCTCCACCTGCTTCCCCCGCCTGAATCCATCCCGGGAG
Organism: uncultured Verrucomicrobiota bacterium; assembly: GCA_964490935.1. Lineage (GTDB taxonomy): Bacteria > Verrucomicrobiota > Kiritimatiellia > RZYC01 > RZYC01 > JAQVYB01. The sequence continues at coordinate 23,517 of CAZBEO010000012.1, read as the reverse complement.
CGATCCGGCCAGCGGTGGAACGCGTCGAATAGCTGCCGCGAGCGTACTTCCACGTCGGACATTTTCCGTTTCGGTGGTAATCAGGTTTTCCACCCACTGACTGTTGGTGGCGCGTCCGGCGTAGGTCAGGCCCTCGATCAGCCCCACCCCTCCGCGCAGGAGCAGCGCGAGTGTTCGCGAAAAGCGCACGTTGACCACCGCCGCATAGCAGAAGCCCACGCCGGGCAGCGAGAATAGAAACCGCTCGAGCCGAATCACCACTTCTTTCCGCCGGCTGAACCAGCCCCGCCATAGAATGAAGCCCAGCCCCGCAAGAAGCAGGAGCGCGCTCAAGAAGATACCAGCGAAGCGTCCGCCGGCAAGCACCACCCGCGTGAAGAGCGGGAGCACCAAGCGTGCTTCATCGAAGAGTTTTGCGAAACGCGGCATCATAAATCCAAACATGAAAATCATAATGACCACGGACATCATCAGCACCAGCGTGGGATAGATAAGTGCGGTTTGAATGCGGTCGCGTAGGCGTCCCCGTTCATCGAGATAGTCGGCCAGCAGCAACAGCACGTCGCCCAGGGCACCGGCCCGCTCTCCCATTTCAATCAGGGCGCGTTCGAGCGGCTGATCGGCGAGTCCGGCCTGCTCCTGTGCAGCGGCTAGGGAGGAACCCTGCCGGATGGCATCACGAATACCTGCCAACAGCGTATGCGAGGCGAGAAGTTCCGGCGTATCAATCAGCAACTCGAGGGCCTGCGTGAGGGTCAGTCCGGCACGCAGCAGAACCGCCAGTTCCCGATATAACAGCGCGCGCGCATCAGACGAGACCGTGCGCCTTCTTCCCCCGGAAAAAAAGGAACGCTTCGCATCGTGGCCGGCTTCTTCAAGGCGGGTGGCATAGATATTTCGTTCGGCCAGCTTTTCGCCAGCCTCCTTTTCGTGAAAGGCTTCAATCAGGCCCTTGCAGCTTTTCCCGGCATCGGTATATCCACGATAACTGTAGGTTCTCATGCCCTCACCCGTCGCATCTTCCCATCACGCGAATCACCTCAGCCACACTGGTGACGCCTGATTTTATTTTGGCGACGGCATCCTCCATCAGCCCCGGAATCTGAAGGGCATCGATATGATGGCGCAATTCTTCGGGCGTTCCTCCTCGGCGTATGATGGCGTGCATGGCTCGGTCCACTTCCACCAGCTCGTAGATGCCGGCGCGTCCGCTGAAGCCCTCCATACATCGGGGGCAACCGACGCCTTCGCGCAGCTCGCTGCCCTTGAGTTGATCCGCCCAGCGACCGAGCATCAGGCGCTCTTCATCGCCGAGGGCCACTGGTGCCGCGCAGTGCGGACAGATCGTACGCACGAGCCTCTGCGCCATCACGGCGCGCGTGGCACCCGCCACCAGATAGGGCGGAATGCCCATATCCACTAAACGTACGATCGCACCGAGCGCATCGTTAGTGTGCAGGGTGCTGAAAACGAGATGGCCCGTCAGTGAGGCGCGAATGGCTATTTCGGCCGTTTCGAGATCGCGCGTTTCACCCACCAGAATGACATCCGGGTCTTGACGCAGAATATGGCGCAACCCCTGCGCAAACGTGAGGCCAATGCGTGTTTTCACCGCCATTTGCCCGATGCTGGAAATTTTGTATTCCACGGGATCTTCGATGGTCAGCACATTGCGGCGCGCTGTATCTATCTACTGCAGGGCGGAATAGAGCGTGGTTGTTTTCCCACTGCCAGTGGGACCCGTCACCCAAATCGCGCCGCTTGTTTCGTGCATCAAGCGGAAGAAACGTTCTTCAACGCCAGACGGCATGCCCAGCTCAGAGAGTGGGCGAATCAAGCGCTCGGTATTCAGCAACCGCAGGACCACCCGCTCGCCATCGGCCACCGGAATGGTGGAAATACGAATGTCCAGTTCCAGATCGCCAATATGCACCTGAGTCATTCCATCCTGCGGAAGCCGCTTCTCAGCGATATCCAGATGGCCCATCACCTTCAGACGTGAAACCAGCGCGGCTTCGAGCTGTTTGGGAGGTGCGGCCTGTTCATAGAGCAACCCGTCGATTCGGTAGCGTACGCGCAGGTGCTGTTCGAACGGCTCGATATGAATGTCCGACGCGCGGTTTTTCGCCGCCTCGAGCAGAATCAGATTGACCAGTTGCGTGACCGGGGCGGACTCCACTGTACGCAGCAGGTCCTGCGATTCCGGTTCGCGCAGGCCTTCCGATGGCGCCTGGTCGCCTTTTTGATTCAGGTCTCGAATAAAATCGCGAGTTGATTCGGTTTGCCGGTAATAAGATTGCTGAATAGCACGCGCGATCGCCGTACGCGTCGCCAGCACGGGGGTCAGGTCGGTGTTCAGGAGCAGGCTCAGGTCGTTCAGGTCGGCAGTCTGAGCCGGATCGCAAATCAGTACGGCGGGTCGTTCCTTCCATCGGATGGGCAGCATGTGGCGATTGCGTGCCCAATCCACCGGCAGCTCGCGCACCAGTTCGGGGGCCAGCGCCTCTTCTGGGATGGATGCCACCGTTTCGATGTGAAACAGGATGCCCAGCGTATCCACCACATCCTGTTCAGTAATGAAACCGAGGCGCACCAGCACCTCGCCGAGTCGTTCCGAGGTCTTTTCATTCCGGCGGCATTCCAGTGCCTCCGCAATTTGCGCCTCGGTGGCCTTGCCCTGTTCAATCAGCGCCGTTCCAAAAAGCATGCGCTCACTCCTGTTGCTCGAACGTCGTATACACCGACACATTCGTGGCCGAGCCGGTTACATCCGCCTTGGCTTCCCAGGCCTTCTTGGCCTCCAGTGCATCCTTCATGTCAGTCACGATTTTCGGCGTCACAAAAATCAGCAGATTCGTCCGCTCCACGGACTTGCTTTTTCGGCGGAAGAGCGCGCCCAGAAAGGGAATATCACCCAGCAGGGGTATCTTACTGACGCGCAGCACGGTATCCTCCCGGATCAGGCCCGTGATGGCAATGGTGGTGCCATCCGGCACAGTCACGGTGGTGTTCACCTCGCGCTTGGCGAAGGTGGGCGTGTATTTCCCCGGCTCCCCCTCGTCCACAATCGCCTCGATGATTGGGTGCAGGTCCACGGTAATATCTCGGTTGGGATTCACATGCGGCGTTACCGTGAGAATAATGCCCACATCTTTGCGTTCAATATTCTGAATGGTATCGCTGGCGGTTCCTGAGCCGCGATCAATGGTCGATTTGAGCATGGGCACATTGCGGACCACGCTCACCGAAGCCTCTTTGTTGTTCTGGGCCCACAACGGAACGTTGGAAAGTATCTTCACATTTTCATCGCGGGCCAGCGCCGTGATCAGAAACGGAAGAAGCGGCACTTGATTGCCCTGGCCGTCCGTATACAGTCCCCGGGCAATGCCGAGGGTGACGCCCTGTGGAAAGGCACCTTTGGCAAGATAATCGGTAATGGTATCACTGCTTCCGGGACGCGACCGCCCGACCAGCGTGGATTCGCCGTCGCTCGGCGTTTCGATGGTGGACCACTCCACGCCCAGGTCCAACCCGTTCCCCAGAGAGACCTCTGCAATCAGCACCTCGACCATCACCTGATGCGGTATCTGATCGAGTTTCTTCACCAGCTCGCGAATCCACTCGCAGTCACGCGGGGCGGCATCAATCAGCAGGGCGTTGTTGGCGACATCCGCCTCGATCCCAATGCGCCTTCGCTCATCCTGCTGAATCTTTTTTTCGAGCAGGGCATTCAACATTTTGGCGGCTTCTTCGGCATCGAGATATTCCAGGAAGACGACATTGAGCGGCCCCTGCCCCGCCGTGCTTTCCGTATCGAGCATGGCGACAATATTTTTCAGTTCAGCGAGCTGCACGGGAGTTCCCACCACGATCAGACTGTTCGCCTGCGCCGCAGCCACCACCGTCAGCTCTGAGGGCATCGACGCCATACCACTGGCTGCCTGCTGCACATGTTGGCTCAACTTGCTGCCCGACGAGGAAAACCCCTGCGAAGCGGAACTCACCTGCTTGGCCACTTCCTCGGCAGAGGCGTATTTCAGGGGAATGACCTCCACCGAACGGGAAAGACCGGCCACATCCAGTTCCGCGATCAACTGTTCGAGACGTTCCAGACGTTTGGTGGTGTCGGTGACGATCAGATGATTGGTCGGTCCAAACGCCGCCAGGCGCCCGCTCTTATTTCCACCCAGCACCGGTTCGAGACTTTTCAGCAGATCCACGGCACTGATGTGGTGCAGTTGAATCACCTTCGTCACCAACCCGCCATCGGGCCCTTCGCCATCGGACGAGACCATCGGCGCAAGCATCGGGCTGTCTCCCTGCATCGACACAATTCGATGCAACAATCCCTCCTGAATCACCGTGAACCCACTCGACTCCAGAATGGAAAGAAAGAGCGGGTAGACTTCGTCCAGCGGAATACGTGGCGGTGTGACCACGGTAACTTTTCCGCTGACCTTTTCATCGAGTACGAACTGTCGTCCCGTTTCCTTGCCCACCAGCCGGGTAAGAAGGCGGATGTCCACCTGATCAAAATTAAAATTAACATACCCCGTTTCCGGCGCATCCACGGACGGCGCTTCCTGCGCCGATGCCCCAAATGCACCGCACAGGAACGATACGCACAGCAGCAACCGAACCATTGTTCGCCTTGCTCTCTTCCATTTTTTTTCTGTATCGTTCATAATCGGAGATTACTTCGTAATGCCGCGTTCGGAAGATTTCACGAACTGCAACAGTTGAACCACTTCGGGAACCTGCTCGACCTCTTTTTCAATTGCTTCGACCGCCTGCCGTGTGGTCAGCGGTTTTCGATAGAGCATGCGGAATGCGGCTTTGATTTGGCGCTGCGCATCATCCGAGACGCCCCGACGTTTCAAGCCAACGCTGTTGATACTGCGAACCTTGAGGGGATGGCCGTCGGCCATCATGAAAGGCGGCACATCCTGAGTTACCTTCGAGCAGCCGCCGATAATGCACATGCGCCCGAGACGCACAAACTGATGAATGCCGCTCAGCCCACCGATAATCACCTGATCCTCGATCACCAGATGCCCCGCCAGCGCGCAGGCATTGGCGATAATCACCTCGTTGCCCACAATGCAATCGTGCGCCACATGCGCGTAGGCCATGATCAGACAGTCCGATCCCACCCGCGTAAAATCGCCATCATAGGTGGCCGCATTCACCGTGACGTATTCGCGCAGCGTGGTGCGATCCCCAATGATCACGCCCGGGTTCCCGCCGTGAAATTTCAGGTCCTGGGTGCGTGTTCCAATGCTGGCAAAGGGATAGATCACGCATTCGGAGCCGAACTGCGTGTTTCCATCAAGGAAGACATGCGGCATCACCTCGGTACCGTCGCCCAGTTTAACCTGCGGGCCAACAATACTGTAAGCCCCTACCTTTACACCTGCCCCGAGTTGCGCCTCGTCGTGGATCACCGCCGTGGGATGAATTTCCGTACTCTTCATGCTCATTTTCCCGCTTCCGACATGGCAAACGTCATATCCGCCTGACACGCCAGCACGCCATCCACATGCACCGTGCCGTGTACCTTGGCCATACGCAGTTTGAAGCGTTGCAGCACCACCTCCATCACCATTTGATCGCCCGGAATAATCACCTTGCGGAATTTGGCATTATCGATCCCGGTGAAGTAGGAAATGATGCCTTCCTGATCAATCATCTTGTTGAGCATAATGCCGCCCAGTTGAGCCATCGCCTCGAGTTGGAGTACGCCCGGCATGATCGGTTTTCCCGGGAAATGCCCCTGGAGCGCTGACTCGCCGAACGATACGTTTTTAATACCGACAATCCGTTTGGCCTCGAAATCACATTCCAACACCCGATCCACCAGCATCATCGGATAACGATGCGGAAGTACCTTCAATATCTCTTCGGTCTCCATGTATGCCATCTCAAATCTCTCCTTTTAGGAATAACCTGTGTGCCGTCGTTCATATTCTGCGGGATGCTCGGCGGTTCAGGTCGAACGAACAAATCCGCCAGCTCGTTTTTTCAGCCCGTTGTTCGGGACACAACATACATTCGCCCCCACCGGATTCCAACACCTAAAACAGTGGAACCCCTTGATTTTCGTCGTCATCCTGCGTTTTCTCCTGCGAAAGGAAGCCTGGGCATCCCTCGGGTGGCGCCCACTGCGATGGATACTGGCGACACTGCTCGGGGCGGGCCTCGTAGCAGGCGCACCCGTTGTCCGGCAGCAGAAAACAGCACGCGCCGTCCGTTTTCGCCGTCAGGCACAATTGCCCCCGATTGGGGGCGAGCCTTGTATAGTCCTCGATAAAGGCTTCTTCCGAAAGTTTCCAATGATTGGAAAGGCACCGAATGTCCGCTCCGGTCAAATACACATAACCGGGCCAGCGGCAGCACGCACCACATTGTTTACATTGGAAAGTTGTTAAATCCACTCGCTCCATCCTCAAAGAAAATAATGCTGCGCCCCGAGCGTATCCTGATTCAAGGGCGCGAAATTATTGAGCGAGGGCTATGTCACCACCTAGACCAAAAATGATCGGGTCATTCACCGATAACAATTCGTAGGTCACCTGGATTTTTTTCACCCAGGCCAGGGCGCGTGCTTTTTTGAAGACCCGGAAACTGTTGTCACGTACGAGGAAGGTAATGATGTCCGATGTTGGATCGGCGTTATCCAGCATCTCGCCGTACCAACCTGGCACGACCACCCCCTCAATCGCCTGCATGTTCACGCCCGAGAGATCGTCGCCCGTGGAATCTGGACGCGGCGTAATGGCGATCTGCCCCACCAGCGCATAGGACGAATCAATGATGTAATTATCCGTTTCGAAGGCTAGGTTTTCCAGCGCCTCCTTCATTTCCTCAGGATCACCGGACAGCGTCTTGTCAAGACGGTTGAATTCCTGCTCGATCTGGTTCTGCATTTCATCCAGCGGAACGGGAAACAATTGTTCATTGCGGCATTCCACAAAGAGCAGTTTTTTGTCTGATTTCTGAGACATGGGCGTGGGAATCAGCACCTTGGTCTGCGAGGCGTCGATACTGGTCAGAATAATGATGAGCACGAGTACGCCGACCAAGCAGGTCAGGATGTCCAGAAAGGAATCCATGCTGATGCTCGCATCATTACTGCTGTCTCTTTTTTTCACCATAAAGCTCTTTCCAACCTAGATGACCTTCTTGTAGTTGATCGGGCGGCCATCCTCAAACAATTCAATGCCCACATCAATATCCCGGTCTTCAATCGCCCTGCGCAACCCCTTGGCCACGCGGGACGATTCGGGGCGCAGAACCAGAATGATATATTCCTCGTTGCGTTTCTCGTAGACCTGATTCAAGAGACGCTCAAAGGCATTGCCCTGCTGCTCCAAGTCCTGAACGGGCACCACTTCTTCACCCGGATAAATAATCACTTTATCGGGATACACATCCACGTAGGAAGGTTCCTTGCTTTTATTTGAAAACATCGGTTCGCCCATGCTCTTCGCCAGCTCCGGGTCCTCTGTGCTTTCATAGGCGCGCGGCATCAGCGTGGTGATGGAAAGGTTCTCCGGATTGCTGATGATCACCACCACGTTGCAGACCAGCAAAATGACGAGGCAGCCGATGGTCATAATCAATACGGCCATGAACGAAGACAAATCCATCTGTGTTTTATCAGCCATTCCATCTTCCCGTTGCTGCTGCCACGCCCGGCATTATAAAGTCTCTTCCTTTTGAAGCTGTTGTTCCATTTCCCGCTTCTTCTCCTCCGTCTTGGCTTCGATCATCGTATTGACCGATTCCTCCGTACTGGAGAATTTTTTCAATCGGTCGCCTGTTGAAAGGGCCGATCCCACTGGACTGTAGCCAATGTTCAGCCAACCAATTGCATTGACATCACTTTCCTCCGGCGGATCAAATCCAGCAATAATCAAATTCCGAAACACCTTGCCCGATTCATCAATGCGCACAAATTGGGCATCATAGAGCTCCTGATTGCCATCCATATCCTCCACAATCAATGACCCGGAATTTTCTGCGCCCGTAATGAGATTCAGGTAGTAATCATCGTACATGCCCAGCCCCAGAAAGACCAGGTCCACTGTTCTTCCGGTCGGTGCTTTTTTCATGTTCACGGTTGAAATCGGAACACTTAAGGCTGCCTTTTCCGATTCCTTCGACCAGGCCTCCTCCGAAGTGTCGCCGGCTCGGCTCAGGGCATACCCGCTGAACAGACGACGTGTTTTTTCCGTCTTTCCACTTTTTCGCGTACTACAGAAAAGGGTCATGCTCGGCGTGGCCTCCGCCCCTTTCAAAATGACATCCCCCGGGAAAAACATCACGAATTCAATCGCTTGGATCGGATCAACTACGCCCTCGTCCTTGGGCTTGAACTCCACCTTCCCCGCGATCAACGGAATATTGCGTGCGAATTCCTTCAGAGAAAACGTCATGTCCTGCCAATTGATGCGGGCGCTCTTCTCGGTTTCTGTTTTCTCTGCCGTTTCTTCTTCGGCCTTGGTCGGAAAGACGCCGGAGGTCAGCAGAAAATCGCGCAAGAAACCGGGTGTTTCGCGCGGCGTATAGCCCTCACGTATCTCGCGGGCCACCTTTGTTTGTTCGATCAGGTATTGCGGGCTGATCATCTCAGGAGGTATGACGCAGCGCAGCAGCAGCCCCGCCTTCGAGTCCGTCACATAAATCACGTTATCCCCCGGCGGAACACACAGCCCGCCGATATCCTCCAAGCCGTCCACGAGCACGTCAGACGCCTCCGAAAAGGGGTCCACGCGCGTCACTTTGCAGCGACCGTTTTCATTGGGTATTATACCCAGTGCGAAGGCGCCGTCCGGAAGTACTGCGATGGCATCCGCATAGGTATCAGGTTTGAGTGTGGCTTGTATTTCGCCCAGTGCCACATGAAATTCCACGTCCCACCACGAAAAACCGCCGTATCTTTTATCGCCAATCAACAGGATTCCGCCATTGGCCGAAAGATCGATGCCGCAGAAATTAATAAAGGGACCATAGTCTACCACCCACCAGTCCCCCTGCCCATCACGCATCAGCACAGACCCGAAATGCAGATGCAGCGCATCCTCTACATTGCCGCAGACAAAGAGGTTTCCGTTCGAGGCAATCCGAACGGTATCCCAAGTAAAATTCTTCGTCAGCCAGGCAATGGGATGCACCTTCGCACGGGTGTAGGCTCCCTGCTCATTGGGGATGAACTCAAGCAGGCGCCCCTGCGAAACGCCTTCGAGCACGTAGAGATGGGCATTGGCATCAAAGGCCAGCGAAACGGGTCGATTCAGCGTCGGACTGAGCCAGTAAGATTCGGGCGTACTTTTTTTAATGGCCCAGCGCGGAAAATCTGGCGAGACCGTCCAGCCGCGCTCCACCACCGGGACCGCCGAGCCGTTACGAACCACCGACACCCGCCCCGCGCCTGCTTCCGCCACATACAGCTCACCACTCGCCGGATGAACCGCCATGCCATCCGGCTCACTCAATCCGCGACAGGCCACCTCCACCGTGGCCGATCCGGTATATTGCTGCGCGCAGAGCAGGCGGCAACTCAGCGCGATGGCTCCAGCCAGTATGAGTGTGCGCCGCCCTCTTCCCGCACGTGGCCAACTTTTCTGATACACGGTATTCACAATCAGAATCAACCTTGAATGGGTTCTTCTTTCAGCGTGATTACCCTCGGACGGCTCAGTTGCTTGCAGAAGGCATCTGTGCTATCCAGATGTTCCCGCATGCTGCGAATAAGCTGCCCAAAATCCTCGGCCTGATGAATGCCCGAAAGACCTTTCTCGATGACGCCCTGAACATCCATGACCCGCTGAAGTTCTGCGGAAAGTTTGGCCACATCGCCCAGACGCTCGGCCAACTGTTCGGCCGCGGCAAGCGATTTGCAGGAGTTCTCCACTGTGGCGGTATGCAGGGCCTCGGCCGTCTTGTGATAATCACCCACCAGCCCCTCCGCCGACTTGGCCATCTCGGCGGTCAGCTCCTTGAACTGCTCCACCTGCTGCTTCGCTATTTCCCGGCGATCGGCCAGCATTTCGGTTTCCTGACGCTGCAGAGCGGACACCAGTTCACGAATAGAACCTTCCACCGTCTCACTCGACTTGGCCACGGTTTGTGACAAGTGATTATCGAGTTCGCTAATCGTACCTTCATAGCTTCGAGCCAGATCCGCAAACCGTTTTTCCACCTCCACACCCGCCTTCTCGATAGAGCGGCTGAAGACTTCGTCGTACCGGTCCGGATCGGGAATGTACCGGCGGAATCCTGTTTCAATGGCATCTTCCAGGTTGGCGATACGGATAGTCTGCTGTTCCTCCGCCGGAAATCGCGAGAGCAGACTGTCTTGGAGGTAATTCTCCATCTCAACAAAAAACAACCCCTCCATACGTTGAGCGAACGTCAGCGGGAACATCAGCATTACGGAAAGCACAAGGGCCAGCAATGTGGTATCAAACGCCACGCCCAAGCCGACCGTTACGTTTCCGATTGCGTCCTTAATGGCGCTCAACTCCGCCGCGCCGGAAAGAAAGTCCGAGAAACCCGATACCGCGCCACCCAAACCCATAACCGTTCCGATAAATCCCATAATGGGAATAGCCCAAAGCAAAACACGAATATGCGCATAGGTGGTATCCGAACTGGCCATGGAGGTTTCCGACTCCTTATTGAACCAGTCGGAAACACGACCCGTATCCTTGGATGCCAGCCACAGCGTCAGCATGTGGTTCACCTGATCCAGCACAATGCTCTTGCCGAAGTGATCGTCATACATGACCCGGTCACGCAGATCCTGAACCTGCGCATCATTCGCCAAATCGACATCATAATCCACGGGCCCCTTCTTGATGATCTTCCCCTGTGAATTCAGCACCTTGAACTTCATGATAATGAAGGCGGCCACCATGAAGGCCATAAACAACTCAACAAACTGAACCGGACCACGTTCCAGCACAACCCCGTAAATATAGGTACCCTTGAAAGGCAACACCGCCACACAGGTCAGTGCCGTTCCGAGCAGTCCGGCAATGACCTGAATCAGAAAACTGACGTGCGTGGTCTGTCGGTTTCCGTGTGTCGCCACGTTCATGTTAAAGTCTTTCATGTACTCTTCATGCTGAGTTGACATAGAAGCGCTCCTCACCTGGTTAACCACAAACTGCACCCCGCCCCAACCTTGCGCAACTTCCTGTTCGCAAAAGGTCGGCAGCGGTCATTAAGTATTAGATTACAAGCACGTTGTATGAAACGCAAACTTATTGTCAATTCCATATGGCATTTCTTTTCCCTCCTTATACAATTCGCCCACCGACCACAAAACCACGCAGGGGAGCATCCATCATGTACGATGTATATTTTTACGAAGCCTTTGAGGAAGAGCGCGATGCCCTGATTCATTATGCGCCGAAGACCCTTCATGTCGGGTACACGCATAAAACCATTCAAGAGGAAAATCACGCCGAACCGCCCGCACCCATCATCAGTATCCGCACTCAGTCCCAACTCCCTCCCGCATGGGCTTCTTCCATCAAGGCCATTCTCTCGCGAAGCGCTGGCTATGATCATCTCACCGCCTATCAGTGCCAAACCAGTAGCGCCATCCACTGCGGCTACCTCCCCCGCTACTGCGCACGCGCCGTGGCCGAACAGGCTATGCTGCTCTGGACCGCCCTCCTCCGTCAACTCCCCCGACAGATTCGACAATTCGATTCCTTTCATCGCGACGGCATTACCGGCTCCGAATGCCTGGGCAAAAACCTGCTCGTGGCAGGCGTCGGCCACATCGGGAAACAGATTGCCGACCTCGCCCTCGCGCTTGGGATGAATGTCCTCGCCGTTGATCCGGTCGAGCGGCATCCGGACCTTCATTATTTCTCCTTCACCGACGCCCTGCCCCGGGCGGACCTCATCGTCTGCTCCATGAATCTCACCAATACCAACGCCGACTTCTTCTCGTATGACCGACTGGCCGGGGCAAAACCCGGCGCGCTGTTCATTAATATAGCGCGCGGAGAACTCGCCCCGCCCGCCGACCTGCTCCGCCTCCTCCGCGAAGGCATCCTGGGGGGAATCGCGTTGGACGTCTACCCCGAAGAACAGCAACTCGCCGTCCGCCTCCGGGCTCGTCAGGGATTTGGTGACACCTCCTCGCAGCGGGCGCTGGCCGAACTGCGCAACGATGATCGCGTCATCCTCACCCCACATAATGCCTTCAATACACGCGAGGCCGTCGACCGCAAGGCCTCCCAAAGCATCGAGCAACTGCACCACTTCTTTCAGCACGGAAATTTCCTCTGGCCCATCCCCGACTAGCAGCCTGTCGGGCGTTAGGCCCGACATCCTGCTAGTAAACAACAGCGGGCCCGCTGTTGTGTCTTGGTCTCATCGACTTGGACAGCGATACTGAGCGCACAGCTTCTTCACAAAGCTCGGACCGGCCTAAATTGATAAAACATTCACCAAAAACATCTTCGCGCCCTTTGCGAGAGGCATTCCCTCCCAAAAAAACGACCATCCGGCAATCCGTCTTTTTTCGTTGCAGCGCCCATCCGTTTTTGCGTATGATCGCCGCATTATGAACGATATATTGGCCGTCATACCAACCTATAACGAACGTGAATCCATCCAAGACATCACGCGGGCTATCTTCCGGGAATACGAAGCGCTCGACATCCTTTTTGTGGATGACAATTCCCCGGACGGAACCGGACAATTGGCCGATGCCATAGCCGCCAAAGACCCCCGCGTACACGTCCTTCACCGCAGCGGAAAACAGGGCCTCGGGCGTGCCTACATCGCAGGCTTCAAGTGGGCACTCGAGCAATCCTATCAATTTATTTTTGAAATGGACGCCGACTTCTCCCACAATCCCGCCGACATACCCCGTCTACTGCTCTCGGCACAAAAAGCGGACCTCGTGCTCGGCTCGCGCTACATCGGCGGGGTGCGCGTCATCAACTGGCCGCTCAATCGGCTCATCCTCAGTCGAGGCGCCGGTATTTATGTTCAACTCATCACCGGCATGCCCTTCACCGATCCCACCGGCGGCTTCAAATGCTACCGGCGCGCCGTACTCGAAGAGATCAATCTCAATGCCGTACGTTCCAATGGCTATTCCTTTCAAATTGAAATGACGCATAAAACCTGGCAAATGGGCTTTCAGATTCAGGAAGTGCCCATCACCTTTGAAGAACGCCGTTCCGGACTCTCCAAAATGAACGCCTCAATCGTGCGCGAAGCCTTGTGGATGGTCTGGAAACTCTGGTTCCAGGCCGGACTTAGACGCAAGCCCCGCTCCCCGCATCCCCGGAGTGCTCGCTCATGAATGCGCCCGCACCCAAACGCCCGCGTCCGCTCAGCTTCTTCCTGGCTCTCCGACCCAACCAATGGACCAAAAATGCGCTCGTCTTTGCGGCGTTCATTTTTGCCTTGGGCGACCGGACCCAACAGATCGACTGGATGTCTTTTTGGAAAGCCCTCGTCGCTGCCGGTCTCTTCTGCATGGTTTCTAGCGCCATCTATCTAATCAATGACATACGGGACATCGAACTGGATCGCGCCCATCCAAAAAAACGCTATCGCCCCATTGCCGCCGGACAGGTCCCCGTATCTTCCGCCCTACTGATGTCCATCCTGCTCGCCACCACGGCACTCGTCGCCGCCTACCTGTTTAACCCCCGACTCCTGCTGGTGATCCTGACCTACTTCATCATGCAATTGGCCTACACCCTCGGCCTGAAAAAAATCGCACTCGTGGACCTCTTCGTCATCGCCTTCGGCTTTGTGCTGCGCGCCCTCGCCGGTGCCGTGGCCCTGAATGTATATATTTCCCCCTGGCTCCTGCTCTGCACCCTCCTGCTCGCCCTCTTTCTCGCCCTCTGCAAGCGCAGGCACGAAAAAGTGGTCCTGGCCGACCTCGGCGGAAACACACGCGACAGCCTCGAAAATTACGATACCAAACTGCTCGACCAGTTGATCGGCATCGTCAGCGCCGCCGTCATCGTCTTCTATTCCATCTATACCCTCTGGCCCGAAACCATCAACAAGTACAACACCTCCAATCTCGCCTTCACCATTCCCTTCGTCCTCTTCGGACTTTTCCGCTACCTCGACCTCGTCTACCGACACGAAAAAGGCGACCGCCCTGAAAAAATCCTCCTAACAGACATTCCACTCATCATTGATCTCCTCCTCTACGGCACCGCCGTCCTCTTTATCCTCATGCTCTAGCAGGCTGGCTGGCTTGGGCCCGCCATCCTGCTAGTAAACAACAGCGCCTACACTGTTGTGTCTTGAAAAAGCTGAATAGAGGGCAAGCGTCCAACGAGCCGCAGGTCGGACAAAACATGGTAGGGCGAATGCCTCCGGCTGAGCCGAATAGGTGGTAGAGCTAGCCGTCCCGGTGAGCCGACGCCCACCGGCTCAACAGCAAACATCGTCCTGCCATCCGATCTCCACCACCGCCATTTGGCCAACGATCTTCTTCTACGACTCAGGGATTGCTACCGGACAAAAGATTGTGGTATTAGATTCGCCTCTTTTTCCAATCAGACCGACAATACAAGCAGGTGGAGTAAAACACTATGGCGAGCATGGATACGATCAGTACGAAAAATCCGGGCGACACTTCTGGAGTCAACTTCTTCGACAAACAAACCGGCGCGTTTTTCCGTCGAGTGGACTGGGCGGCCTTTCTCGCCTGTTTCATCATCACACTCGGTGCCTATTACTTCACGCTGGCACCCACCGTCAGCCTCGAAGATTCCGGCGAATTGGCCGTCGCCTCAGAATATCTCGGCGTACCCCACCCCCCGGGCTATCCCATCTGGTCATTGCTGACCTGGTTTGTGCAGTGGGTCTTTAATTTCGTCTCCTACAACGGCTTCCCGAATCCAGCCTGGGGCGTTGCCTTCGCCTCCGCCCTCTTCGGAGCCGCCGCCTGCGCCACACTCGCCCTCCTTGTCAGCCGATCGGGGGCCGACATGATGCGCGGACTCAAAACCGCCACCCAGGTCATCGGCACCCGCACCGAAAATGCTATCTGCTGGGTATGCGGCGTCTCCGCCGGTCTTCTCTTTGCCTTCTCTCCGGTGCTCTGGTCGCAATCCGTGATTGTGGAGGTGTACAGTCTCAACGCGCTCTTCCTTATGCTGGTCGTGCTCCTGCTCTACATGTGGATGGAACGCCCCGACGAATACAAATATCTCTTTGTGCTCTCCTTTTTGTTTGGGCTCGGACTCACCAACCATCAAACGCTGCTCTTTTTGGGTCTGGCCCTGGTAGTGGCCGTCGCCGTCAAAGACATCCGGCTCTTTCGCGACTTCGCCATTGTCGGCGCCTTCTTCCTACTGATGCTCATCATCAACAGTTGGGCCGCCCAAAACGGCAAAACGAACCTCTGCTGGAATTCGGGCTGGGATCACCCCGCCTTCTGGTGGTGGACCGCCTATCTTGTGGCCGTACCCACAGCCGCCATATTCCTTCTACCCAAAGGAAAAATCGTGGGCACCTCCTGCCTGCTCGTACTCCTCGGCATCTCCTTCTATATGTACATGCCCATTGCCTCCGAACAGAATCCGCCCATCAATTGGGGCTATCCACGCACCTGGGAAGGGTTCATGCACGCCATCACACGCGGACAATACGAAAAAATCAGCCCGGCGGATAACTTCAAGGCTCTGCTGGCCGATCCCAAGAAGTTCATTCATCAGATCAATGCCATCATTCTCAATCCAAAGGATTACAGCTCCGTGGTCGCCCAGTTCACCTGGTTCATATCCCTCGCGGCGATTATGCCCTTCCTCTTTATCCGTAAAATCAGCGTCAAGACGCGGCTCTGGCTGCTCGTCACCATCATGGCCTTCGCCTCCATGACCCTGATCTTCATCGTCTTTCAGAATCCCCAATTCGATGTGCAGACCCTCTTCATCATGCGCGTACAATACATTCAGGCACACGCCATTTTCGCCATGTGGATCGGCTACGGCCTCGCCTTCGCCCTGACCTGGCTCGATACGGCCGCGCGAGGAAACTCCCTTGTGAAAAACGCCTCCCTAATCGGCGTCCTCCTCCTCCCCCTCGTCCCACTCCTACGCAATGCCTATGACCAGACCTTCATTGACATCCTCGGCGGATGCGAACAGAATGGACACGACTTTGGATGGCAATTCGGCAACTGGCAACTACGCGGCGTCAACGGCATTCACGCCGACTTCCAATTCGAACTCTCTCCCGAAGAATTTGAAAAAGAGTGGGCCGACTATCCCACCCCTGGATACCCCGAAGAGATGGGAACCAACGCCATCTTCTTCGGAGGAACCGACCCCGGACGCTTCGTCCCCACCTACATGATCTACTGCGCCAAAGTACGCCCCGACGTCTTTCTCATCACCCAAAACGCCCTCGCCGACAATACCTACATGAACGTCATGCGCGATCTTATGGGCAATGACATCTGGATTCCCTCGCAGCTCGACAGCAACAAAGCCTTCCAGCAATACGTCGAAGATGTACGCGCTGGGCGCATCCCGGCAGGTGCCGATGTCAGCTTCCAGGATGGACGCGTCAGTGTCCAGGGCGTACAGGGCGTCATGATGATCAACGGCATCCTCTGCAAAATGATCTTCGAGGAAAACAAACACAAACACCCCTTCTACGTCGAAGAAAGCTACGTCATCCCCTGGATGTACAATTACATGGTCCCCAACGGCCTCATCCTTAAACTCGAAAACGACCCCATCCCCGCCATTCCCCAGCAAACCATCGAAAACGATCACAAGTTCTGGGCCTGGTACAGCGAGCGACTCCTCACCAACAACAAATTCCTGCGCGATGTCGTTGCCCGCAAGACCTTCTCCAAACTACGCAGCGCCATAGCCGGTCTCTACGCCTACCGACGCAACTTCCCTGAGGCCGAATACGCCTTCCGCCAGGCCATTGACCTCTATCCCCTCAGTCCAGAGGCCAACTTCCGCCTCGCCGACATCCTCATGCAGCAGCGCAAATTCACCGACGCCCGCCAACTTATCGAAGCCTTCCTCCAAAAAGACAAAGGCAACGATAAAGTCGCCGAATTCCTGAAACAGATCATCGGCGCGGAAAATGCCGATCGGCGGCGGATTGTCCTCGAAACCGAACTGTCCGGCGGAAGTGCCGATGTGAACAGCGCCTTTGAGTTGGCCGACATCTACCGTCAACTCAACCTGATGCCCCAGTTTGAACAACTCACCCGCAGCATCATGACCCAGCCCGATCTACCCCCGCAGATCACCCTGCAGTTGGCCCAGCTATTTGCCGCCGCCGGACGTCTCGACCTCCTCGAAGAGGCCTTGACCTCCTACTTGGCACGCGAACCGCAAAATGTGCAGGCTTGGATTGATCTCGGTGCCGTGCAGACGGCCCTGAACAAACAAGCCAAAGCCTTGAACTCCATACGGGAAGCCATCAAACACGGCGGCGTGGCGGCGCGCGATAAAATACGCACGGACCAGCGCTATGCCGCCCTGCAAGCCAACGCCGAATTCCAGAAACTCATCCCCCCCATTCAGCAAACGTTGAATCTGCCTCTCGGCTTCTGATCTTTCCAACGATTGGTGCCACCAACAAAATCAGCGGCATGATGGCCCTGAAGGGGTCCGGGAGAGAATAGGCCGGGGTCATGGACCACGGGAAGCCTGCTGATGATTCGGATGCCAAGGCTCAACCGCGTATCCGCTGTTATTTTCTAACAGGATGACGGGAAAAGCCCGTCATCCTGTTAGAAGATGGTGGAGGATATCAGGATCGAACTGACGACCTCTTGAATGCCATTCAAGCGCTCTCCCAATTGAGCTAATCCCCCGAAATCCACCGGGTCACGTCATCTAAAGGCGTTCTCTATATCGGCTTGCCCTTCTCTTGTCAATCTTCAGCACCGGATTTTTTGTCCGCGCTGAAGAAACTTGATTTTCAGAGCAATTGCTGTTTGATTGATGCCCACATTACACACCCTCTTTGGAGAGAACAACGATGACCAAACAGCTTTGGGCACCTTGGAGAATGGAGTACATCCGAAACAACGCCTCTACGGGGTGTTTCATGTGCGAGGCATTCAATCAACGCAAGGACCGCGAAAACCTGATTGCCCGACGGGGAGAGACCTGCGCGGTCATCCTGAACCGTTATCCCTACACCAATGGCCATCTGATGGTGGCACCCTACCGTCACTTGCCGGACCTTGAAAGCATGTCCCGCGAGGAACGCACCGAAATGCTGGACCTCGCCGCGTGGTGTACCTCGTGCCTATCACGCATCATGAATCCGCAGGGCTTCAACATCGGCATCAACTTGGGTGAAGTGGCTGGTGCCGGACTCAAGGATCACGTCCATCTGCACGTGGTGCCGCGATGGAGCGGCGACACCAACTTCATGCCCGTCTTCGGCGAAACACGCGTCATCCCCCAGGCCCTGGAAGAAGTCTTCGACCTGCTCCAGGCACAGCCTGCCGAGCCGTCGGACGCTGGATAACACACGACAGAATCCCCATTTCGTTCGGACAGCATCAAGCCGCCCATACGCAAATCCATCATTTTCAGTTGAAGGCAGATCGCCCAGGGTCGGAAGACCCTGGGTTTCTGATTCTCCAACATCCCATGCACCCGGTCCGGTGCATATTGTTTTGTTTTTGGTCAATCGAGTCGAATAAGGGGGCGAAGAATTTCGATCCGTTCCAGTGTAATCCCCCGGACGCGCTGCATGTCGTCCAGCTCGCGGAACGGTCTGTTTTGCAAGATGCGTTCGGCAATGGCCGGGCCGATGCCCGGGAGCTTCTGCAATTCACGCTTGGAGGCGGTATTGATAACGATGATTTCCTGTGGGTCATCCATTCCTGCTGGACCGATTCCGGAGCGGATCGAGCTGATCTCGGTATCTTCCTGGCGCTGAGTGGCGCGCAGGTCCGCCAGGAGATCGGGATCGGAATATTCCCATGCGCCGACATTGCGCAGCATGGCCGAGGCCTCCAGATCGCTCAGTTTGGCCTTGATTTCATCGCGCCGGACACCCTCGATATTTTCCCGTCCAACGCCATACGTTCGGGCCAGTCCGTTACGCACCAGCAGCGTGGCTAGATCGGCGCCATCTGCTGTCTCGACAAAGGCATAGACGCGGCCTTCGGCGCTTCGCCCGAGTGCGGAGGCGAAGGCGGTATACACGGTGAAGGGTTCGCTCAGGCGCTTGCGGGTGAAATCGGTGGCTTCCTTTCCGATTTCAATGAGGGTCTGCTCATCGTTCAATCCGAAATAGCGGCGCTGTTCGCGGATTCGGCGCACGTCGGATTCCCAACTTGCACTGGTTTCAGGGCAATCCACAAAATAGAGGCGCACGCGCACCTTGCGCTGGTCATTGAGCCGGACCATAAAGCTGTCGCCATCGTTTCCTCCGTCGGGAATCCACTGCGCACCGGCATAGCGTTCCAGGTCCGCCGCCCGTACACCCGGCAGAGCCAGACTCATCAACGCGCAACAGCACAGCACACAGCAGATGGTGGACGAATAAGACTTCATTTTTTCTTCTTTCCCGTCATGGCCGACGCAATGAAATCACGAAACAGCGGATGAGCCTTCAACGGCGTGGATTGAAACTCCGGGTGAAACTGACAGGCCACAAACCAAGGATGGGAAGTCAGCTCCACGATTTCAACGAGTTGTCCGTCCGGCGAAAGCCCGGAGAAGATCATCCCGTTTTCCTTCATCACATCGCGATAGGCGTTGTTGAATTCATAGCGGTGGCGGTGACGCTCCTCCACGCGACTCTTCTTATAGGCTTTGCGTGTTTTTGTTTTGTCTTTGATTTTGCAGGGGTAGGAGCCCAGACGCATCGTACCGCCTTTAGCGGTGACGTTTTTCTGATTTTCCATCAGGTCAATCACCGGATGCTCCAAGCGTTCAAAAAATTCAGTGCTGTTGGCATTTTTAAGTCCGCACACATTTCGCGCAAACTCCATCACGGCACACTGCATGCCCAGGCAGATGCCGAAGAAGGGAATGCCGTTTTCGCGGGCGTAGGTGATGGCTTTGAGTTTGCCTTCAATGCCGCGGCCTCCGAATCCGCCCGGCACTAGGATGCCATCGGATTTTTTCAGCAACCGAGCGGCACCCTTCTTTTCAATTTCCTCGGACTCGATCATTTTCAGATTCACTTTGACCCGATTGGCAATACCGCCATGCGTCAGGGCTTCGTAAATGCTCTTGTAGGAATCGCGCAGGCTGATGTATTTGCCCACCACGGAAATGGTAACTTCACCGCGGTCGGGGGAAATCAGAGTGTTAACCATCTTACGCCAGTCGCTGATGCGCAGATTGTTGACGTGGAGACCCAGTTTTTCCAGCACGTAGACATCCAGCTCCTGCTCCGCAAGTTCGAGCGGGACTTCGTAGATGGAGTGATCCACATCCTTTTCTTCGATGACGAGCTTGCGGTCCACATTACAGAAGAGCGCCAGCTTTTCTTTGTGTTCAGCGGCCATGTGGCGTTCGCATCGGCAGACCAGGATGTCCGGGATGATGCCGATGGTACGCAACACGCCCACGGACTGCTGCGAGGGTTTGGTTTTCATTTCGCCAGCGGCCTTGATGTAGGGCACCAGCGTGATGTGCATGAAGAGCACATTGCCTGCACCGGCTTCCTGACGGTACTGGCGGATGGCCTCCAGAAACGGGAGCGATTCGATATCGCCCACTGTGCCGCCGATTTCGGTGATTACGATGTCCGTTTCCGGCGCATCGAGCGAGCGGATGGCCGCTTTAATTTCGTCGGTGATGTGTGGGATAACCTGCACCGTCTTGCCCAGGTAGCCGCCTTCGCGCTCGCGTGAGATCACGGAGCTGTAGATGCGTCCGGTGGTGTAATTGCTGTCGCGCGTGCAATCGGTTCCGGTGAAACGTTCGTAGTGGCCGAGGTCGAGATCCGTTTCCGCCCCATCCACGGTGACATACACCTCCCCATGCTGAAACGGCGACATCGTGCCCGGATCCACATTCAGATAGGGGTCCATCTTCTGAAGGCGCACGCTGTAGCCTCGGCGTTCCAGCAGAAGTGCCACGGATGCCGC
Organism: uncultured Verrucomicrobiota bacterium; assembly: GCA_964490935.1. Classification (GTDB taxonomy): domain Bacteria; phylum Verrucomicrobiota; class Kiritimatiellia; order RZYC01; family RZYC01; genus JAQVYB01. Next base: position 2,414 of record CAZBEO010000012.1, on the reverse strand, counting down.
AGTGAGTCCCTTGCCCAGCGAGGAAACCACGCCGCCTGTTACGAATATATGCTTGGTCATGCTCTAGGCTCCTTCAGGTTGGATGGTTGGTCCTGTTCAAGTGCGTTTTTACCCTGCATGCCGGAAATATCCATCGGATAGGTTCCGGTGAAACAGGCCGTACAGAAATCATTGGCTTTTTCGAGCGGACGCAGGAGGCCCTCAACGCTCAGATAGCCCAAGCTGTCCGCTCCTAGGTAGCGACGTATTTCTTCGGTGTCGTTGCCGCCTGCAATCAGTTCCCCCCGACTCGGAAAATCAATCCCGAAGAAACAGGGATGAGCGACCGGCGGACACGAAATGCGCACGTGAATTTCCTTCGCGCCTGCCTCGCGCAGAATGGCCACGCGGCGCTTAGCTGTGGTTCCGCGCACAATGGAATCATCCACCACCACCACGCGCTTTCCGCGAATCACTTCCGGCAGCACCGCCAGCTTCATATCCGCCCCCATCGCCCGATCGTCTGCTTCCGGCATGATGAAGGTCCGACCCACGTAGTGATTGCGGATGAACCCGAAATTCAGGGGAATCCCGCTTTCCCGGGAAAACCCAAGCGCGGAGGAATTGCCGCTGTCCGGAATGGGCACAACCACATCGGCCTCCACTGGATGTTCCTGCGCCATACACCGACCATATTCATAACGGACCTGATGCACGTTCCGTCCGAACACATTGCTGTCCGGACGCGCAAAGTACACCATTTCAAACACACACTGAGCCAATCGGGGGCATGGTTCGGCGAACTGGGAACTGTGCATCCCTGCCGCATCCACGGTGACCAACTCGCCGGGCCGGATATCCCGCACATACTCCGCTCCCACCTGATCCAGCGCACACGTTTCACTCGCAAACACCACCCCATCGCCCAGCTTGCCGATGGAGAGCGGGCGAAAACCCTGCGGATCACGCGCCGCCATAACGGCGTTCTTCGTCATGAGCAAAAAAGAAAACGACCCCTTCAATTCGCCTAGGGCCCGCGCCACGCGCCGTGGACGCGTACGAAACATCGGATCGGCCAGCAGGTGCACCAGCACTTCGCTGTCGGTACTCGTCTGAAAGATCGCACCCGCCTCCTGATACATTCTGCGCAAGGTATGCGCATTGACCAAGTTGCCGTTGTGCGCCACTGCCCAGAGGCCATCGAGACATTCCACCACCAGCGGCTGCACATTCTGAATGCGCGTTGAACCGGTGGTCGAATAGCGTACATGCCCAATGCCCAAGTGGCCGGGGAGTCGCTCCCAGGATTTGCCCGCAAACACCTCGTTGACCAGCCCCTGCCCTTTGACGGAAGAAACCCGTGCACCATCGCTCACGGTGATTCCTGCCCCCTCTTGCCCCCGATGCTGGAGGGAGAACAGTCCTTTATAAATTTGCGACGCACAATCCGTCACGCCGTACATACCGAAAATACCGCAGGATTCCCGTGGTTTGTCCATAGATTCCATGATCACCTTTGCATTCAAATGGTTGCGTATCGGAGCCATCGGTGGCACGGGGTCGTTACTTTAATGAATCCCGGCCAGAGTAACAGAGAAAAATTCAACAAGTTCATTTTTTACACCCCGTTCTTGATCTTCCGCCCGCTTGAGCCTAAAGAGTTGCAGACAGACGGAGCCTGAAATGAAGAAAACAACCATCTCGGAGCAGGATAAAATCATGACCGTGCCCTTCACGGTGCGTTCGTATGAATCGGACGCATCGCGCCGGGCCACGATCCAAACCATCTGTAATTATTTTCAGGAAACGGCCTGGCTGCACGCCGCGCACCTGGGCTTCGCCCTAGCCGACCGCGAAGACCACACGCAAGCCTGGATACTTCTTCAGCTCCAGGTGCGTATGCGGCGCTATCCGCTCTGGGGCGAAACCGTACACGTCTCCACCTGGCCCTCCGGCAAGTACCGCCTCTACGCCTATCGCGATTACGACGTGCGCGACGACCAAGGCGAATGCCTCGCCACCGCCACCAGCTCTTGGATCATTATTGACGTACGCCATCGCCGCCCTCAGCGCATCCCCGAAGCCTTCGATCACTGCATCCCGCTCGAGAAAACCCACGCCCCGCAAACCACCCCGGGCGAAACTCGAATCGAAATGCCCGAGAAACCCGATGCCCAAGCCGAATTTCAAGTCCGCCTCAGCGATATTGACGTGAACAACCATGTGAATAACGTCAACTTCATTGAATGGGCCATCGAATCTGTGCCCGCCGACTGGCGCAGCACCCGCCAACTCACCGAACTCGACGTCCTCTTCAAAGCCGAAAGCAACTACGGCGAGCGCATCGTGTCGGAATTCGCCGCCGCACGTCCCATGGAAACCGCCCTGCACCGCGTCTGCCGCCCGGCCGATGCCAAAACCCTGATGCTGGCCCG
>CAZBEO010000011.1:0-52998 GCA_964490935.1 uncultured Verrucomicrobiota bacterium | reverse complement strand
GGGAGGGACGTTGTCCCCAACGTCCTTTTATTTTTCCCCAGCTCATTCCTTATTTTCTTCTCCTGCTCACTCTCCGCGCTCCCTCTCCGCACGGCCCGTGGGGACACGGGCCCTCCCGGGAGGGACGTTGTCCCCAACGTCCTTTTATTTTTCCCCAGCTCATTCCTTATTTTCTTCTCCTGCTCACTCTCCGCGCTCACTCTCCGCACTGCACATTCTTTTACCTTTACCCGCCTCTCACCCCTCTTTACTATTCACCCTTCTCTGAACATCCCGACGGCTCCTCGCGATCAACGAGCGACTCGATCAAATCGAACAGAACGGACATGGATATGACGCCCGCCGAAACCACGCAATCATGGGTCTGGAGAAATCTCCACATCGCCCTCCCCTCCGACTGGGAAATGCTCCAATTCTCCCGCGAAGAGGCCCAGGGACGCTGCGCCTTTGCCGACGCCCGCCAATTCCGCCTCGAACTGAGCTGGGCTGTCGTCCCCAAGGCACCCGATCTTTCACGCCTCATGACCGACTACCGCAGCAAGCTCGAAAAAAACAAAACCATCACCGAAGCCCAGCCCGCCAAAATTGCCGGGTGGCATGGTCTCATCGGCCAACGTGCTGACCAACCCATGTCGCGCTTCGGATTCTATCACGAAGCCGGAACCCTTCTCACCGAACTCGTCTTTCTCTGGCCGGAAGAACGCGATAAAAATCTCGAAAGCGCCATCCTTCACTCCTGCCGACTGCTCGTCCCCCGCCCCGGCGAACCGGTCCGCTGGTGCGCCTTCGGCATGGACCTGCTTGCCCCGCCCGGCCAACTCATGCACACCTGCCTCGTTCAGCCTGCCCTGGCCCACCTCGCCTTTCATCACCCAAAAAACAAACCCGAACAAATGCGTTTTCAACGCCTCGGCATGGTCAAAAGCTGGCTCGAAGGAACCGTGCAGGACTGGCTGCAACGCCAGGCCCCACATGAACTCCACACCCCCAAACTGCAATCCCTTCCCCACGCCGGCATCGAACGCGCCGTCATGAGCGGCATCTATCAACCCAAAGGGGCCTTCCGCCACAGAGGACACTACCTCGCCGCCGCCTGGATCGAACCAACCGATCAGCGCCTCTACTTCATTGAATCCGTCACCCGCTCCCCCGCCCCCGACCTACACCATCTCCTAGCCCGTCTACGCCCCTCATCAGGGTCAGCCCTTAAATAGTAAATAAAGAATTTTCGTCCCGTCTTCAACGGCTGAAATTTTGGATGGCATCTCGAATATTAGAAAGAAAAACATTCTTCCCATGAAGGTCCGCTCCGGCGTATAACTTCTGCGCATTGGTCGTCTGCATAGCTACTCTTTTTGTTTATGCTTGAACGCAGGGGTGTTATGCGCTCGACCCACGCTTCTTCCAAACCGTTAAAGAACCTCTAAATGGATACAGTCAGTACCAGATGAAAAGAACATGAGTACGAAATGTCAAATATCAAGGGCTGACCCCGGTCCGTGACCTCACAGAAGGAGTCCCGCCCATGAATCCATATATCCTCTTCGCACTGCTTGCCGCCTACTTCCTCGGGGCCCTCCCCTTCGGCATGATTCTCGCCCGGCTCAAGGGCGTGGACATCCGGCAGGCAGGCAGCGGAAATATCGGCGCGACGAACGTATTCCGTTCCGTCAGCAAGCCCCTGGGCATCTGCACCTTCGTTCTCGATTTTCTGAAAGGTTTTGTTCCGGCATTTCTGTTTCCCCTGCTCCTGCTGTACTTCGCGGGTGTGGAAGATACCTCCAAGTGGATTGCACTGGGCTGCGGCGCGGCCGCGATCGCCGGGCATAATTGGCCGATCTACCTGCGCTTTAAAGGTGGCAAGGGTGTGGCTACCGGCGCGGGCATGCTCGCGGGCGTATTTCCTCCGGGCATCCTCATCGGGCTGGCCGTCTGGATTCTCTGTCTGCTGATCACCGGCTACGTCTCCCTCGCCTCGATGCTCGCCGCGCTCCTGGTGGCCGCAAGCGGATGGTTCTTCTACCTGCGCAGTGCCTGTACCCTGCCCGTTGCCATCATTTTGACCATCCTCTGCACTCTCGTGATCGTACGTCACATCCCCAACATCCGCCGCTTATGCAACGGCACAGAACACCGCTTTAAACGCTTCAGAAATTAGAGAATTTTCTCCAGCTCATTCTTTATCTCTCTTGCTCTTCGCCTTCCGGATCAAAATAGGTCTTTATCCCACCCCGACAATCCTTCAAGCGCCAATGAGTTCCATCATATCCCTCCACAAAGGACGACATCACCGGCACCTTGCCACCGCCGCCCGGCGCATCCACCATATACGCCGGTATCGCCAGACCCGTCGTCGTTCCATGCAGTGAATGGATGATCTCCTGTCCTGTTCGGATCGGCACCCGAAAATGCGCCGATCCGATCACCGGGTCGCATTGCAACAGATAATACGGGCGCACACGGATATTCAAAAGGCCTTCCATCAAGGCACGCAGGGATTCCGCATCGTCATTCACTCCCTTCAGCAGCACGGTCTGGCTGGCCAGTGGAATGCCCGCGTCCGCCAGGCGTGCACATGCGGCGGCGCACTCCGGCGTCAACTCCGACGCATGCGTAAAATGAATCACCATCCAAAGCGGATGATACTTTTTGAGAATTTCCACCAGGCGCGGCGTAATACGCTGGGGCAAGGCGGCAGGCATTTTTGTGCCGATGCGGATCATCTCCACATGCGGAATCGAGCGCAAGACTCCCAACAGCTCATCCATCCGGTCGTCCTCCATCATCAGCGGATCACCCCCGGAAATCAGTACGTCGCGGATGGTGGCATCCGACCTAATGTAGTCGAGACCCTCCTGCCAGTCCCGTTCCGAACAGGGGCCGCAACCCAACCAGCGTGCCCGCGTGCAGTATCGACAGTGCACCGCGCACTGATCCGTAGCCAAAAAAAGAACCTTGCCCGGATAGGTATGCACCACGCAGGCCGTTGCCTGATGTGCCGTCTCTCCCAACGGATCTTGATATTCCTCGAGGCCGATGATCTCCTCCGCCTGCGAGGGCACCACGGTTCGGCGCAGCGGCGCGGCCTCTGGTCGCATCAGCACGCCGAGATAATACGGCGTGATCTTCGTCGGAAAACGCCCCGACGTCACCTCCGCAGGCATGCCGAGTAGACACCGCACCGCCGGTGCATCATCGAGCGCGTGGCGCAACTGCGCCCGCCAATCCATCCACTCCTCCGGCGTCATCTCCACCGCTGGACGCCCCGTTCTCTGCCCGTTTCCATGATTCATGCTCTACTTCTTTCCGCTCGTTTTGCGGGTCCTTCTAACGGTTTTCCCCTTAAATTCAAACTCATTTTCCGCACGCCACAGGATAAGACTTGCCAAAAACGTCCACCTTTGGTTCTCTACTGCCCACTTTTCATGGGCCGGAGTGGCGAAATGGCAGACGCACTGGACTCAAAATCCAGCGGTGGCAACACCGTAAGGGTTCGACTCCCTTCTCCGGCACCAACCTTTCAACCGCCGCACCGGGCTTTAGATGTTTAAAAATCCGGCCACGCAGCTCAACTCGGATGGTTGCGAAAACCTTCAGGGCATCATGACGGAAGGAATGAGCTGGAGAAACAAAAGGACGCTGAGGACAGCATCCCTCCCGAATTCCCGGCAAACTATAGTTTGCCTGGAGCAATCCGTCGCCACGCCCTGGAGAGCATCGAAATCCTTGTGTTTTATGACACCCTTTGCCCTGTCAAAACCTAACGCCCGACGGATTGCTAGAGGGTGAGCCTTCGAACCAACGCCTCCTGCTCCGGATACGATGCGATCAAGTCCACCCGCCGAGCCAACTCAAAATCTGCAAAGTCAAATCCCGGCGATACGGTACAGCCCACCAGCACAAAATCAGCTTCTTCCACCGGCTCCGCCGCAAACCAACAACCGCCCGGCACCACCCCCTGCGGCACACCGTCCCGCTCCGGCGTCCGACCCAGCAGCATGCCCTGAGACGCCCCACCATCGAGAAGCAGGTGAATCCGAATCGGCCCGCCATCATACACATGCCAAATTTCATCCTGCCGCATTCGGTGAAAAGCCGAAAAATTCCCGCGCTCCAACAGGTAATAGATAGAGGTACAGCAATTTCGCGACGCACCGAAGCACGCTGGCAGCGCCTCGGCCGGAATAACCGTTTCTGAACGGTACACTTCCTTATAGTAACCACCCTCCGGGTGCGGGTTCATTTCAAAACGCTCAATCCAATCTGCAGCCCCGTACTTCATTCCCGCTCCTTTGCGCCTGTTCGATAATACATTTATTTTCTTTGCACCGGTCCTCTTATCAGTACACTGACATCCCTTCAAAATCACTTATGAAAAGGTACCGGTTATGTCATCGAAAGTCATCGGAATTGTGAATCAGAAAGGCGGCGTGGGAAAAACCACCACGGCCGTCAATCTTGCGGCCTGCCTCACCGAACACCGTAAAAAAATTCTGCTGATTGATCTCGATCCACAGGCCAACGCCACCAGCGGACTGGGCATACGCAAGGAGCCCGGCATCAGCCTCTATGCCGCCCTCCAACACCAGGCACCAGCCCTCGAATACATCCGCGAAACCGAAACACCCGGCCTTCACATCATCCCTTCCGAAATTGACCTCGCGGGTGCCGAAATCGAACTCTCCCGAAGCGGGAATTACCTCGGACGCCTACGCGGCATCATCCACGAAAACAACCTGCTCAACGAATATGACTACATCATTCTCGACTGTTCGCCCTCGCTCGGACTGCTCACCATGAATGTCCTCGCCGCCTCCGATGAACTCATCATACCCATCCAATGCGAATATTACGCGCTCGAAGGACTCAGCGTCATGCAGCACCTCATTCGCCGCCTCAAAGACAGTGGCGCGAATCCCGACCTCGAAATCGAAGGCATCGTTATGACCATGTATGACATGCGCACCAACCTCTCCCAACAGGTCGTACAGGAAGTGGTCACCCACTACGGCGCCAAGGTCTATGAAACGCTGATCCCCCGCAATGTACGCCTCGGCGAAGCCCCCAGCTACGGCCTGCCCATCATGAAATACGACCCCTACTGCACCGGGGCCGTCGCCTACAAACGCCTCGCCAAAGAATTTCTCGAACGCCACACCCCGCTGGACGCCCCCGCTCCGCAGCATAAACTCACCTTTCCAAATCTTCACCTGTCCGACATCCCCGCCCGCCCCGAACCCTCCGCTTTCAAGCCGACGGCCCCCTCGGAGATACAGCCATGAGCAAACCCGGTAACCTCGGACGCGGACTCGGCGATCTCTTTGACGAAGCCTCCTACGCACGCACCACCCTGCCCGCCTTTGAAGAAGGCTTTGCGCAACTCCCCGCCGCATCCATACGCCTGCCCGACTGGATGGCCGACCGCCTGCGCAACACCCCCGCGCTCGATGACCTCGCCGACTCCATACGCGACCGAGGCATCCTTCAGCCCCTGCTTGTGCGCAAAACCGACGATGCCTACGAAATTATCTCCGGTGCCCGCCGATATGCCGCCGCCATACGCCATGGACAGCAAGAAATTCCCGCTCTCATCCTGAAGGCAACCGACGATCAAATGCTCGACATTTACCTGCAGGAGAACCTCCACATTCTTCGTCCCTCGCTGAATCAGGACACCCCGGAATCCGCCGCCATTCGCTCCCGCTTCAACATCTCCCGCGAAGAACTGCTCGCACGCATCGCCGCCATCACTCCCAACCAGGCCGCCGCCCAAAGCGCCGAACCACGCCCCGAAGAAGAAGCCCTCGCCGATGCCCATGAACCTTCTCTCTACGATCCGCCACCGCGCAAAACCAAACCCTACGAAGCTCGCCGCCCGGCGGACGACATTGAGGATACCCGCTACAAAAAGGCCTTTTATTTCACCCTCGTCGGACTCTGCGGTGCCCTGGTTCTCGCCCTGGTCGCCTTTAGCGGACGCCGCGTCGAACAAGTGATTGTTGAAGTGCCCGTCGCCGACGCAACCGTGCGACCACAAAAGCCGACCGCCCTCGGTGAGTCAGCAACCCCCGGGATCGCTGCCGCTACCGTCCCCGAAGCAACGGCACCCCGTCGGCCCACACCTCACCTGGTCATCATGGACGACACCCCCGACGAGCTTTTCCTTCCCGCCAAAATGATGAATACTCTCCGTCAACCTGGGCTCACCATTCGGCCAGGGGCCTTTCTCACTGAAATCATCTTCGATGAACCCGTCTTCAGTTACCATTCCGAAATCAACACCGAATCCCAGGCCCTCCTGCGCAAAATTGGAACCACCCTTCAACCCTGGGCACAGGCCATTCAAGTGCGCGTTATCGGCCATACCGACAACGATCCCGTCTCGGCCTTCGCCTATCGCAACAATGTGGACCTCGGCCTACGCCGTGCCGCCACCGCTGCGGAATTCCTGTACCGCGAAGGCCATGTCCCTGCCGACCGCCTCGTCGCCGCCTCAACCGGCGAACTCTCCCCGCCCTACTCCAACGACACCCCCGCAGGAAAAGCAAAAAACCGCACCATCACCATCCAGATTACCCGCTGACTCCCCTCACACACAGCGGAATCATTCACCACAAAGAGCGCAATGAGCGCAGAGCAGCATAGCCACAACCAACGACTTCAACCAAGGACGACGCCAAGCAAGAATTGGCCACAAAAAAAACCAGAAGCCACAAAAAGAGAATTTAACCAACTGGCTCTCATTTCACTAGTTCCGCTTTGCGATCTCCGCGATCTCTGCGAGAGAAAATCCCTTCTTATTCGCGTCCATTAGCGTCCATTAGCGGTTCAGATTCTAAAAAAACGCTGCCTCTGAAACGGCTGGTGAGCATGTCGCGCAAAACCACCCACCAAAAAACTTTCCACCCATTGGAAAACTTTTAAACCCTCTCTGACTCCTCCGCGCAGAGCACCAAAAACCATTATTTACTATGCAAAAAGCGAATGTTTTTTACCCCGATTTCCTGACCTCGATCTTGCTCGGCAGGACGTCTCTGGAGCATTTTCCTATCGGAATAATGGGCGTTAAAGTGAAGAATTACGGTCCTCGCGGCGCTCGTCGCCGCGCCATCACCCGTCACCGCCGAAGAACTCGCCCGCACCTTCGTCCGTGCGCAAACAAATCATGTCGTCGACCTCCTCGAAACCCTCGCCGACCTCGCCCAGGCCCGCGAATTGGATGATGGACGTTATTCGGTGGGGTAAGCGAATGAATAGACTCACTTGCTTCACGGCGTGACGTCTTCTGCATGACCATCAATCTGAATTAACCCTTGATCCGGGAGTGCGATGTTTTAATAATCCGAGACAAGCGAAACGAGGAGGACCGGATGGATCGACAGTTTGAAAAACAGAAGAAGGAACGGGCCGTTGAGCTGGGGAAGTCCGGCGATCCGGCGGCTTTGCCGGAGTTGATTGAGCTGAGTCGATTTCCGGCAGCCAGCGTGCGTAAACTGGCCGCTTCCGCCATGGGCAAGCTGGCCGGGTTGGTGGTCAATCCGCAAGCTGCCGTGCAGGCGCTTCAACCGCTGTTGCAGGATCATTTTCCGCAGGTGAGGCAGTACACCGCCAAAGCGCTTAGTGCGTATGGCGGCGCCGCGCAATGCGCTCTTTCCGATCTGCGCGATATGGCTATCAGTCCCGCCGAACCCCAATACAACAACAATTGCGCCAAACGGGCCATTGAGTTGATTGAAGAGGCGCGACGGATTGCAGAGAGTCAAGCCGTTCATTGCTGTCAGCGGTGCGGCGTGAAGCTGGAGGCCGACGAGTTTGTCCGCGCGCAGAAGGCCTTTCAGCGCCCTTTCTGCAACTATTGTTTCGACGAGGTTTTTCTGGAGCGCCGCAATTTTGAAACCAAGGTGGAGCTTCAAAAAACCATCCGTGCCAAAGACGGCACATGGGTGCAGTCCGACGGTGAGAGGCTTATTTGCGAGGTGCTGGATGCCGAGGAAGTTTCGTACCGTTACGACGAGCGGTTCCGGATACTCGACGGCTATGCCATCCGCCCCGACTTCTACCTGCCCGAGCGGGACGCTTACATTGAATACTGGGGCATGGACACCGCTGACTACAAAATCGGCATGCTCAAAAAGCAGCAGCTCTACCAGCAGCAGGGCAAAAAGCTTATTTCGCTCTATCCCGCTGACAAACCGAATTTACGAAACGTGCTGTTGGGGAAACTCGAACAACTCAAATAACAAGGGGGATCGGGGTCAACCCTAAAAAATTAAGCGGGCCGTAACAGTTAAGCACATATATTTTTGAGACGGCCTGCGCACGCCCAGATTTTCACCGCACTGTCTCGCAAACGGACGTTTGAATGCAGCAATCCGTCGCACCGACCCGGAGTGTGTCACACTCATCGTCGTTGACCAAGTCAGGCGGTCTGGCTTTTGCCCCTCGTTCGACGGATTGCTAGGGGATCAGCGTCTTCGGCTGGGCGTAGACATCCTGCAATTGATCGCGGTAAAACACCTCGATCACGTAGCCGTAATACTTTGTGCGGGCGCCGGTCTTTTTCTGGTACTGCGTACGGAATCCTTTCGGCACGAGATACGTAGCTGTGACCAGATAATTTGCATCGGATCGCCAGGCCCTTTTGGCCAAGCGAATCGGGTTGGTGGAAGTCTGCACGCGCGAGGGCATCGCCATGCCGGTATCCCCCACTTCGTCGTAGAACGTCACTTTGATGCCAACATAATCACCAAATACATCCCCCGCGTTCGGGCCCATCGCCAGCGAAATATTCAGTACGCGCATTTCATCCGAGGCATCGTTCGACGGGAAGCGATTCTGCTCCACGGAGACCACGCGCACTTTGCGCTCGGAAACCGGGGGGACCCGTTCTGTCTTTTCAGTCCGAACCACGGGGCGCACCTCGGGCTTCTTCACCGGCGGCTTGACCGGCTCATCTCGCTTGACCTTCTCTCCTCCCAACAGCGTGGAGGCCATGTTGAGCGTGGCCACTTCCGTCTCCGATGATTTGGGCGGCGCAGCCGGACCAGCACCCACCGCATCGAGCAGTTGCAGCATGTCGGCCTCCGAATTCATCCCAACCGAAGTCGGCTTCTCCGGTATCTGTTCAGGAGCCGGCGGAGGTTCGGGCTCGATGGCCACCTGCCTCGCTTCGAGGTCTTCCGCGGCCTGCTCCTCCGGCGCATTTTCAGGTGCGATAATTTCGCGTTCCTCCACCTGAGTCACCGCCTGCACCACGGCTTCTTCATTCATGGAAAAATCGTCCGGCTTATCAAGCCACTGGAAGAGCATCAGCAACCCACCTTGCAGCAGCAACACCAGCAAGACACCCAGCGTGGCAAGGAGGGCCGGGCCTCGGCGGCGCACATCTGAAATGCCGTTCTTCCTGTTCATGACGGCACACTCCGTACGAAATGAATGCCCGCCTTTTCCATCTGCCGAACCGTCGCTTCGATCGCGCCCGCCTTTTCGCGCACGAGTTGTCCTGCCCGCGCACCGATGGCGTGGCGCAACGCGGCATCCGTCAGCAGCTTCATCAGTATCTCGCGCAATTCCGCCTGATCACGCACCTGAAGCAGCGCCTGTGCTTCGCAAAAATCTTCGATAATGCCCGGGAAATTCTCCATGTTGGGGCCGGTGATCACCGCCTTTCCATAGAATGCGGGTTCGATGGGATTCTGGCCGCCGTGCTGGGTCAAACTCTTGCCCACAAAAATCACCTCGGCGCGCGCATAGAAATTCTTGAGCTCGCCCGTTGAATCGAGCAGCAACACGTCACGCGGATGTTCAGGCGGGTTCTCGGGCAGGTCACTGCGCCGTGTGCAGGTCAGCCCCGCTTCGGCGATCACCCGTAGCACCTCTTCGCGACGCTCCATGTGGCGCGGTGCCAGACAGAGATTCAACGGGCCAACCTTCCCACGCAATTCTTTGAACACCTCGAGCAGGACGGCCTCTTCACCGGGCCATGTGGAGGCGCCCAGCAGCAGAGGCACATCCGACGTCAAGCCAGCGGCGCGCAACAGCAGGCCAGCCTGCCGTTCGCCTTCGGGATCGGACTGAATCACATCGTACTTCGCAGAACCCATTACCTGCACCCGCTCTTCCGGTGCGCCCAGCACGCGCAGGCGTTCGGCGTCGTCTTCGCTCTGGGCGCAGAAGAGTGTGATTCTCGGCAGCAGATCGCGGGTGAACAGCCGCAATTTTTGATAGCCCTTGAAGGAGTGCGATGAAATACGCCCGTTCACCAGCGCCACCGGAATCCCACGCCGCTGTGCGCCGCGCACCAGGTTAGGCCACATTTCATTTTCTACCAGTACGATGCAGGTGGGACGCAACAGATTCAGTACCCGCCGCATGATGCAGGGAATATCCAGGGGAAAATAGAGCAGTACATCCCGCGCATCCAGTCGTTTTCGCCCGATGGCATGGCCGGTGGACGTATTCGTGGTCAGCACAAAACGCACCTGCGGATGCTCCGCCCGAAGAATCTCCATGAACCGAAAAGCCACGAAAATCTCGCCCACGCTGACGGCCTGAATCCAGACCCAGCCGCCCGCCTTCAGCCGCTCACGCAATGCCGGACGATACCAGCTCAGGCGCTGCATGAAATCAGTCGCATACCCTCCCCGACGGCACATCCGAAGGATAAATTTCGGCAACAGCAGAAGAAAACCAACGGGAAACAAGATGTTGTACAGGATCCAAATCATACGCGACTCGATGTATCATTAAATATGGGCGAAAATTGTAATGAAAGATTCTTCGTTTGAAAGCCCCGTTGCAAAAAAGTTATCCCCACCACTCCTCACGCCCGGGGATGTGCCGCTTCATACACCTCTTTCAGCCGTTCCACAGAGACGTGCGTATAAATTTGCGTGGTGGAGAGGCTCGCATGGCCGAGCAATTCCTGCACGCTGCGCAGGTCCGCCCCGTTATCCAGCAAGTGGGTGGCAAAACTGTGCCGCAGGATGTGCGGCGAAATTCCCGGACTCAACTGCGCCGTCGGAGCGTACTTCTTCATCATGCGCTCGATGGACCTCCCCGTAATTGGGCCGCCATGCCGATTCAGGAAGAGTCCAGGCGCTCTGCCCGAGCCACCTGTGGCCATCCAGAACATATCGCGCGCCTCGCGGCAGGCTTCAATCGCCTCGATCGCCGGGTTGCCCAGCGGACACAACCGCTCCTTCTTGCCCTTGCCGCGCACTTTCACCACGCCCGAGAGGATATCGACTTCACGCTCATCAAGCCCCGCCAATTCATTCAGACGCATTCCCGTGCTGTACAGCACCTCCAGAATCGCCGTATCGCGCAGTATCGCATACTGCGCGAACACCGTATCCGTCCCGCCTTCCGCGGACCCCGCCTCTTGGAACAGGCCAGGTGCGGCCAGCAGGCGCTCCACCTCCTGCACGGAAAGCACGGCGGGCAACCGACGATCCAGCCGGGGCAACTGAAGTCCGCTGAACGGGTTCACCTCCACCAGCTCTTCACGCACCATGAATTTGTAAAAGCTGCGCAGGCTTGAGAGTTTCCGGCGGGCCGTCGTCGCCAAACACCCATTGCGCCGAATGGCCGCCAAAAAGGAGCGCCCCGAAAAACGATCCACGCTCTTCCATCCATACGGAGGTTTTTCATCGGGCCAGGCATGAGCCGCGAATTGCAGAATGTCGCGAAGGTAATTTACCACCGTATGCTTTGACGCATCCTTCTCCGCTTCGAGATAACGCATGAACCCATGCAGCGAAGGATCGCGCTCCCACTGAATCGAGGGAACGGACGCCCGCTCGGCTCCCGCTGCAACAGCAGCGGGTTTCCGGTCGGTCAGCGAAGCAGAAGAATTTTCGTTCACGCCTCTTTTTCAGCCTTTGTTTCAGCCTTCGTTTTTTTCTTCTTGGCCGCCTTGAGTTCGCTCAGCTTTTTCAGCCCCAGCGCATCCGTTTGGGCATCGTAGTCCGAAATCTGCTCGGCGTAACGCTGCACCATCTTCTTCATGGAGGCACGCTGACGCACACTCAGCATTTTTTTGCCTGCGAACTGCTGCGAAAGGGATTCATAAAAATTCTTATCGTCCCAGAGGCGGTTTCCGCGCTTCACCGGCTCGTTCCAGGTCGCGACCTGATTCAGCATTTCCAGCAGCGGCCCGCTCTCGTTATCCGGTTGATTTTCCGCATCATCCAGCGCATAACCATACTGCTCCACCAGCGCCTCACGTCCGCCCAACTGATCGGCATATTTGAGCACCAACCGATCCAAATACTGAAGCTGGCGATCCGAAAGCCGCTTGCTTCCCTCGACCTGCTCGCGCAGAGACTGCACAAAAACGGAGTCGTCAAACACCCGTTTGCCCACCGTTCTCGGTTCGACAAATTTCACCGGTTGGAGCCGACGTAATTTTTCAATGGTCGATTCCCTCGGAGGCTGCGCGGCCTGATTCACCTCTTCGTAACGCGCCTTCAGATCGAGCGTATCAAGCACCGCGTCCCACTCCGGCAGTTGCTCCACATATTTCTTCACCACGCCCAGCAGGGAATCGCGCTGACGCGCCGAAACGGCCCGTTTGCCGTCCTCAAACTGCTTCTTCACTGACTCTACAAACTTTTTGTCGCTGTAGGTCTTTTTTCCGCGCTTGCTTTCGGGGCCCCATGTTTGAACCTTCAGCAGAAGCGCCAGCAGGGCCTCGATATTTTCCGGTTTGGCCTTCGGTCCACGAGCCTTTTCGAGCCAGGTTTCGAAATGGCCATAAAATTCACCGAGCATGGCGGTCCACTCCACGGAACCTTCTTCAATTCGGTCGAGAGAATCCTCCATCTCAGCGGTAAAGCCCACATTAAACAAGTCCGGCAGATTCTCCACTAGGAAGTCATTCACTTTCATGCCGGAGTCGGTCGGACGCAGGCTCCGCTTTTCCTTAAGAATATATTTGCGCTGCTGAATCGTGGAAAGGATCGAGTGATACGTACTTGGGCGGCCCACGCCATTCTCTTCGAGCGCGCGCACCAACGAGGCCTCGCTGTAGCGCGGGGGTGGTTGTGTCTCCTTTTCGGTTTTGACCTGATCGAGACATTCGAGCTTCTCGCCGGCCTCCAACGGGGGCAGCGTGTCCACCTCGTTGCCGTCCTCGCCTTCCGCCGCTTCGCTGTTCTTGCTCTTTTCCACACCGCTGACCGTCATGTAGCCGGGGAACTGCACATCCGACGCCGTCGCCCGGAAAATATACGTATGACTCTCGGCTCCAGCATTTCCCTGCATGGCGGCGGTCACATCCACACTGCGCTGGCGGATGCGGGCGGGGGTCATCTGGCTCGATACAAAACGCTGCCAGATCAATCGGTACAGCTTCAGCTCCTCGGGTTTCATCGCCGCCAAGCGACCGTCGTCCGGCAGGAGCGTCACATCGGTCGGGCGGATGGCCTCGTGCGCCTCCTGGGCCGACTTGCGACTCTTGTAGTAATTTGGTTTTTCGGGCACATAGGCCTCGCCATAGTTCTGCTGAATCAGCGCTCGGCAGTTCTCCAGCGCCTCTTTGCTCACATTGAACGAGTCGGTACGCATATAGGTGATCAAGCCCACCCCGAAATCACCGCCTTCATACAACCGCTGCGCAACACTCATCGTCCGCGACGGCGAATAGCCCAGCACCCCGGAGGCGGCCTGCTGCAAACTGCTCGTGATGTACGGCGGACGAGGCCTCTTCACAATCTCACGAATCTTCACGTCCGAAACGGAGTAGTCACTGTGCTGTAAATCAGAAAGAATCCGTTCGGCGAGGTCGGCGGCCTTGATCTCGGCCTTGGCGTCGTCAATTTTCAACAGACGGGCCTCGAAGGCGTCCCGAGGATCAATCAGCTTGCGCAGGTTCACCCCCATCACCCAGTACGTTTCCTTCACAAAGGCGTTAATTTCCTTTTCGCGCTCACACACCAACCGAAGCGCCACCGACTGCACACGCCCGGCGCTCGAACCGCCAGGCACCCGACGCCACAGCAGCGGACTCACCTTGTAGCCCACAATCCGGTCCAGCACGCGACGCGCCTGCTGCGAATCCACCCGACGCATGTCAATCTCGCGCGGGTGCTCGAACGCCTCCCGAATAGCCGACGCCGTGATTTCATTGTAGGTGACCCGATAAAAACAATCCGCCGGAACCTTGTCCTGCAACAGATTTTTAAGATGCCAGGCAATCGCCTCGCCCTCGCGGTCCGGGTCGGGCGCCAGATACACGGCGTCTACCTTCTCCGCCGCCTTCAGGAGTTCCTGCACCACCTTCTGTTTGCCTTCCATCACGCCGTATTGCGGTTTGAAGCCATGCTCAATATCCACCCCCAGCTTTTTCTGAGGCAAATCCCGGATATGGCCCATGCTCGCCGTCACAATGTAATCCGGCCCCAGCATTTTATTGATTGTTTTCGCCTTCGAAGGTGATTCTACGATGACCAGTTTTTTTCCCATGAGTACGTACCTAATCCTGATTGTAGGGTTCCATGCGCTGCGGCGCCTTTTGACACAAAGGCCGGAATCCTTTTCAAATGTCCTACGAAAAATCAACCTTTATTATTTTTTCTTGCTGCGGCGCGACTTCTGGTCTATCCGTGAAACCTGTTTTTCACCAGCGGTTTTATCATGAAAACATACCCCCCATTGCGCATCGGCCCGTTGCAGATTGAGCTACCCGTCATTCTGGCCCCCATGGCCGGCTACACCAACCGCCCCTTCCGCGAAATATGCAGCCATTTCGGATGCGAACTGGCCTACACCGAACTCACCGTCGCCGAGGGAATCGCCCGCCGCCTGCCACCCACCCTCTTCTATTTAAACACTTCTTCCAGCGAAGGCTTCACCGGTGCCCACCTCTACGCCGCGCAACCCGATTCCATCGCCCGCGCCGCAAGCGTGGTGGAAAAAACCGGACGCTTCTCCCTGCTGGACATCAATGCCGGATGCCCCGTACGCAAACTCACCTCCAAAGGCGCGGGTGCCGCGCTCATGCGTTCCCCCGAAACCCTCTACGCCATGATTCGCGCTGCCAAATCCGCCACCTCCCTGCCCATCACCGTGAAAACCCGCATCGGACGCTCCTCCCACACCGGCGAAATGCTCGACGTCGCCCACGCCACACACGACGCGGGTGCCGACGCCATCACCGTCCATGCCCGATACGCCTGCGACCGCCACAAAGGCCCCGCCCACTGGGACCAGCTCGCCCTCCTCAAACAGACCCTGCGCCTGCCCATCATCGGCAACGGCGGCGTCCACACGCCCGAACTCGCCCTTCGCATGCTTGATGAAACCGGCGTGGACGGCGTGATGATCGGGCGTGCCGCCCTCGGCCATCCCTGGCTGTTCGCCGCCATTCGCGCCACCCTGCGCGGCGAAACCTGGAACGAACCCACCTCCGAAGAAAAAATCGACTGGATACTCGAACACGCACGCCGCTTCGCCGAACTCATGAACGACTACCCCCGGAAAGTCACCGCCCGCCTCTCCCCCGAGGAACACGCCTGCCGTCTCTTCCGTCCCCATCTCGCCTGCTACCTCCATGCCATCCCAGGCGCACGATGTCTCCTCCGCGAATACAACCAGATCAACACCCTCGCCGACCTCGAACGTATCCTAGAAACCTTCCGGGCAGCGGCCCGCCAGTCGGAAGTAAAAGAGCGGAGTGAGGTATCCTCTTGACCTCACGAAACGCGCTACCTACTCTCTCGCGAAATCGGAGGAATAATTGATGCACACATCCACGCGCCTGATCTGCTGTTTTACGCTTCTGACCACCCTGGCGGTATCCGCCCAGACCGATGTGATTCTTAAAACAACCTCCGCCACACCGGGTATCGGCGAATCGCTCACCCGCGAAGCCGATCACGCCGTACGGCGCGGAACCGACTGGCTGCTTGCCCAACAACAGCCCGATGGACACTGGTCCAACCCCGAATATCCCGCCCTCACCGCCCTGCCCCTCTGGGCCCTGGCCAAAAGCGGATGCACCGACACGCAGGCCATCGAAAAGGCCACTCAGTGCCTTCTCTCCTATGTACACGACGACGGCTCCATCTGGCGCGAAACAACCGACGGACGCAAAGGCGGCGGGCTGCCCAATTACAACACCGCCATCTGTATGGTCGCCCTGCGTATGTTGAATCGCCCCGACCTCGCACCCGTCATCCTCAAGGCGCGCGACTACATGGCCAAGAATCAATACGTCAGCGGGCACGACTCCTACTATGGCGGCTTCGGTTACGACCCCGACTCCAAACGCCCCTACACCGATCTCTCCAACTCCTACCTAGCCTTCGAAGCCATGAAACTCACCGAGGATGTCGAAGACCTCCGTCCCGAAGGCGAACCCAAAACGGATATGGACTGGGAAGCCGCCCAAGTCTTTCTCCAGAACTGCCAGAACCTGCCCACCGTCAACAGCAACGCCTGGGTTAATGACGACCCTGAAGAAGTCGGCGGATTTGTCTATCACCCCGAACAAACGCGTGCCGGAACCACCTCCTCCGAAGACGGGGCCGTCCGCTTTCGCTCCATGCCCGGCATGAGCTACGCCGGCCTCCTCAGCTATATCTACGCCGATGTGGACCGCAACGACCCCCGCGTGAAAGCCACCGTCCATTGGATTCGCAACAACTGGAGCGTCGATGCCGCCACGCGCGATCCCGAAAAAGTCGGCACCCCGGAAGAGCGCGAGGGCCTTTTCTATATGTATAACGTCATGAGCAAGGGCATGGCCGCCTGCGGCGTCGACGTGCTAACCCCCTACGAAAAACCCGCTTTCAACTGGCGCGTGACCCTCATCGAAAAAATGCTTTCCCTGCAGAAAACGGAACCCGATGGAACCGGCTACTGGCTCAACGATGTCGGACGCTACTTTGAAAGCGACCCAATCCTCGTCACCGCCTATGCCATTCTTTCCATCGAATACGCCCTCCCAGAATAGTAAAAAAGACGACGCCGACCGTGTGACACTCTCCAAGCGCCTCGGTGTTTTTAAAGGAAAAAGCCCCTCGAAATTCGAGGGGCTTTAAGATGGTAGATGCGGAGGGGATCGAACCCACGACCCGCGGATTAAGAGTCCGCTG
Source organism: uncultured Verrucomicrobiota bacterium (assembly GCA_964490935.1). GTDB lineage: Bacteria > Verrucomicrobiota > Kiritimatiellia > RZYC01 > RZYC01 > JAQVYB01. The sequence continues at coordinate 35,899 of CAZBEO010000011.1, read as the reverse complement.
CTCTGCCAACTGAGCTACGCATCCATCTGGTGGTCTGTAAAAACCGGTACGGTATTACTCTCCGTATTTTTTAAAATCAAGTGGTTTGTGGCATATTTTGCAGGGCCAGCGAACGGGCCGCACGAAAGACATCCAGATTGGTCTGCACGACCTTAGCGTCCTTATGAGCAAACTGTGTGCGGATGGATTGTTCGAGCACCTCCACTGCAAGCGGCACGAAGGGAGAAGCCGCTCCCAGCATCACCATGTTCAGTGCCCGCGCCGAACCGTGCTCCGTGGCCACGGATACGCCATCGAACAGCACATGATGCGGCAAGGCCTGCAAGGCCGCGTGTATGCTCGCCAATTCGGGATAGGCCGCAATGTTATCCACAGGCTGGTTATTGGACACCACCCATCCCTCCTCCTTGAGCCAAGGGAGATAGCGCAGTGCCTCCATCGGCTCCATGGAGAGAATCAGGTCCGCTTGGTTCAGAGGAATGACATCGGAGGCCACTGCGTCGCTCGACATACGGAAGTGCGACTGCACCGCGCCACCGCGTTGGGCCATGCCATGCACCTCGGCCTGTTTGATGTGCAGCCCCTGCTCAAGGGCCGCGCGCCCCAGCACAGCGGCAATCGAAAGGATGCCCTGCCCGCCCACACCCGCCAATACAATATCGCATTTCATCGTCTATACTCTCCGTTTAATCTGCACACAGGCCCGACGGGCAATAATCACCGATACGCCGGAATAAGCTATTTCCTCTTGCAGCACCGCCACGTTCTCTTCGTGATTCTTTTTCAGCGGAACCACGATACGAAGGTGTTCTTCGGCCACGCCCAGGCCGAGACAAATCTGTTCGAGTCTTCCGGTGGCCATGGAGACCTGCTGCCCGGTCATGCCGGTGGTGTCGTTATCGAGAATCAAGATCGTGCAATTGGTCTTCTCGTGGACGGCATCGAGCAGGCCGGTCATACCGGAATGCGTGAAGGTGGAATCGCCGATAACCGCCAGGGCGGGACGCAAACCGGCATCGGATGCGCCTTTGGCCATGGTGATGGAGGCTCCCATATCCACGCAGGTATGAATGGATTCAAACGGAGGGAGGGCGCCCAACGTGTAGCACCCGATGTCGGAAAAAACCCGGCCTTCCAGATGCTCTTCCAGCGCGGCGTTGAGAAAAAGATACGTGTCTATGTGCGGGCATCCCTTGCAAAGCTGCGGCGGACGCGGGCGAACAATGTCCAGGATGGTACGCGGCGGTTCCGATTTTTTTCGCATGGCAGCGCGGACCAAATCGGGCGTGAGTTCACCGGTGCGCGGCAGGGCACCGGTACAACGTCCATGCACCGGTTTATGCTCACCCAGCAAACCAACCAGTTTTTTCTCAATGAAGGGCGCCCCTTCTTCAATCACCAACAGTTCATCACATTCTTCATACAGAAAAGTCACCATGGCCACCGGCAAGGGATACTGTCGGATATACACCACCGGATGATTGCCGGCGGATACTTCATCAAGATAATTTCCAGCCAGGCCCGTGGCGATAATGCCGAGTGAGGTATCCGTGCCGGGCTCCGACGTGTTGAAGGGCGATGCCTCCGAGAAGGCGAACAACTCAGCCTGTCGATCAAGGAGGGCCTGATAATTGCGGCGCGCATTGGCCGGAAGCAAGGTGAATTGGCGGTGATCCTTGGGCGGATTGAGAGGGTTCTCCGGACGGGCTTCTCCACGCGCCACATCGGCACGCGAATGGGCCAGGCGCGTAGTGATACGCATCAACACAGGCAGCCTGCATCGTTCAGACAGGTCGAAAGCAGACGCCATCATGTCATAGGCTTCCTGCTGATGGCGCGGCTCGAAAAAAGGGATGCCCGCGAAATCGGCATAGTAGCGCGAATCCTGTTCGTTCTGGCTCGAGTGCATCGAGGGGTCGTCCGCCACCACGACAACCAACCCGCCCTGCACGCCCGTTATGGCGGCATTGATAAAGGCGTCCGCCGCCACATTGAGGCCGACGTGTTTCATGCACACCAACGCCCGCCGCCCGGCATAAGCCATGCCCAGTGCCGATTCCATCGCCGTTTTCTCGTTGGAACTCCATTCGCGGTGTACGCCGCGCTTCGCCGCATCGGCAGAAGCCTGAATATATTCCGTGATCTCCGTGGACGGCGTTCCAGGGTAGGCGTAGACCCCTGAAATGCCCGCATCCAAAGCGCCTTGCGCGATGGCTTCATCGCCAAGCATAAGCTGTTTATTTTGTTTTATCGTCATACAATTTCTCCATACCGATATCGGAAATGCGCATACTACCGGTCAAATCCTGCCTGACAACTCTTTTCAGAAAGCATCCTCATTGATCTCTTGTTTAACGTATCATTTCGCACTCGGAGAGGGAGGTTCTCACGAAAAGCCGTGGAAAGCCCGGAAATAAGTGATTGCAAGAGACTCCATATTCTGGTTCTGTATTTAATAGGCGGTCGGAGCAAATGATCTGACTACAGAAACCCACAGGAACTAGGAAGAAACGGGATACAAACATGATAAACCCAAAGCGCATTGTCAGCCTTTCTGCCATAATAACCATTTTTTCTCTTGTCGGGACGATCTGGGCGGGCCCTCAGGAAGACCGCACACTGTTTGATGCCATTCGGAAAAATGATTCGGCAGCCGTACAAAAGGCGCTGGATCAGGGTGCAAATCCCAATGCCCGCTCCTTCGGTGGCACGGCAGAAGATGCCGCACGCAAAGGCGGCAATGCACAAATTATCGCCCTGCTCGCCAACGCGGTCACCTCTTCCGACACATCCACTGCTCAACCCGAACCGACCCGCGAACCGGTGCCCGCCATCGAACGCACGGACGCCCCACGGCCCGCCCCCATGCCCAACCAACCATCTGAACCCAAAACGACGTCATCGACACCTGTGACCCAGCCCACCGAGGCCGCCGAAACAACAACAGCCTCCACGGCTTCGGCCACTCCGCCCGTCACCGCGTCCCAGGGTGCCGTACAGCCGCCAGCCGACGAGGACACCGCCGCGCTCGCCGCCGAAATCATCCGTACCGGCGGGATGAAACAACGCTACAATCCAATTGTGGTGGATTATCTGGTCAACGAAGGCAAAAACCGCCTCTCTCCCGAATTGACCAAAGCCGCCCTGGACCAACTCGTGGCGGCCCTACTGGCCAAGACCCAAATTTCAAAAGAAGAACAGCTCGAAATGTCGCTGGGCGTACTGACCGGCATCGCCATGGGTGCAGCAGGAAACGATGTGATTTCGGATGCCGGCGGCGACGTGGAGAGTTCCTACGCCTCCGACTGGAGCGACTGGATCGACTCCGCTTTTAATTTGATTCACGCCGGATACGGAGATGATGCAGCCCGTTTTTTTGAATTCGGCATGGTACATATCCCCTACCCCGCGCTCCGGGCGCGCTGCGTCAAGGGTCTCGCGCTGGCTCACCCCGAGCAGGCCTACGGCTTTCTCATGGAAAAACTCAAAACCGACAACGGCCCGGACGTAAAAGCCAATGCCCTGCCCCTTCTTGGTCTCCTGGCCTCCGATAAAAACTGCACACCGGAACATCAGGAAGCCATCCTCCAGATGCTCACCGACAATACCGGAATGATGGCCGGACCCGACGGACAACTCGGTGCTATGCGCGGACTGGAAAACATGAACGACCCACGTGCAGCCGACATCATGCGCAAATTCACCGCTGGACTGACCGTCGATAAGAACGTCAAGCGTGCCGCCATCCGCGGACTCCTTTTCACCTACGGCGACAAAGAAATGATTCCCCTGCTCGAAAAAACCGCCAACGCCGGATCGTTCAGCATGACCGATGACTACGACAAAGTCTGGGCGGGCCTCCTCCTCATCCAAGCCCAAACGCCGGAAGGCTACGCCTGGGCCACTGAAAAACTTCCCCCACCCAAAAAAAGTTTCTTTGCACCCAAAGATACCGGGCCCGATCCGCGCGCCGATATCGTGCATTACCTCGTGAAATACGGCGGCGATAAAGGACGTCAGATTCTCGCCGACTCCATCGGAAAATACAAAGACGACGACTGGATGAAAACGTGGATCGCCACCGGACTGCTCGAGTTCCGCGACACCTCATACATCGCCCTGGTCAAGGCCTCGCTTTCCAACCCCGAATGGGATTTTACCGCCGTACGCATGGTGGAGGCCCTAGCCAAAAACGGAGACTACAGCGGTCTCACCGTGTTCGATGAATTGATTCGCAAGACCCCGCCCATAAAGAGCAATGCCACTAAATTCATGAATGCGCTGGCCGGCAAGGAAGACGACACCGCCGCCAAAGCCCGCCGTCTGGCCCGACTGCGCATTCAAATAGCCGATGCGCTCGCTCGTATCAACACCCAACCCTGCGTGCCCCTTCTGGCCTCCCTGCTGGCCGACCAGGATATCTACGTGCGCTCCGCAGCCGCACTGGCACTCACCGAAATGACCATCCCGGCCGCGCTCGATGGCCTGAAAGTTGCCGTAACGGCCGATTACGGCATAGCCAACAAACAATCGCGCAATCCGAACATCCAGGCGCACGTCATCCGCTTGGCCTCGATGCGTTTTCCCGGCGATACCCGGACAACGCAAATCCAGCAGGCGGGCCGCGCTTCCTCCGATGCCGCCGTGCGCTTCCTGGGGTCCGTGGAGCCCTGACCTTGCTTAAATCGAATCAAACCACTTTTTGCAAAAACGAGAAGCTTTCCAACGAATGAAGAGAGCAACGAATGAAAGACGTGAGTAACAGTGATTTTAACCAACGCGGGTTGGCACCCGGCGATCAACCGGGAATCAGACCATTTCAGAATCAACCAATGTCAACTGGGTTGCGGGGAACCCGCTTTGGGACAATAGGTCTTGTTCCGTTGATCGGCACCGTTCTTCTGCTGATAACCGGCTGTGTGGCGTCTACCGATCATTCAACCAACAGAGAGGATCATTGGGGCAACGATGTCCGAAGCCGTGAAATGGAAATCGGCCCGGATGCGGGGCATCGAATAAAGCTCACCGATGAAGTGGACATCATGCGGGATGTGGATGAGCGGCAGCGCTGGTGAATGAGTGGTGAATCACGGCGCCGATGTTTCTTCTTCCGCCTGGAACCCGTACGCCTGAGCTAGCTTCATATACTGCTTGCGTCGGCTAGGGTCCTGACGGGAGAGCCACTCGGCAAACTGGGTCCGCTCTTCGCCACTTAAAGCATCTGCTCCCTGCGCATTATCTGTATTCATCTCGCTCATTTCATCCATGACTTCTTGTTTCCGGTGAGCATGATGCTCTTTAAAAACAAAAACGTCAATCTCCCCTCGACTCAAAATATTGCGCGGATTACTTCTCCATCTCCGCTGGCCCGTGAGGACCAGACTCCGCACAAGGCTTCGTCCTGGCAAGCTACGGGCCCTCCCGGGAGGGACGTTGTCCTCGACGTCCTATTATTTCACCAACTCATTCCCTATTTATAATCACACAATCTTCTGGCTTCCGCACTCTTCCCTTTGTTATCTTTTGCCCATTATGATCAGTCTATCCAGAGCGTTTTGCACAACACTCACGTCAGCCGAACAGAGAGAGGTTCCATGACGTATCTCCCCCCATTGACTGTTCCTCTCGCAGCGATCTCTCTCCTCGTGCATTCTGGCCACCCGGTGCTCTGGATACTTGGTGCCCTCCACATCACCGGATTTATGCTTGTGGTGTACGACTGCCTCCGCCATCGCCGCAAGGCCGACTCCGCGCTGCTCTGGATATTCATCGCCTGGTCCTTCACGCTCTTCGGGGCACTGCTATACCTCTATTTCGGGGTAGACCGTGTGCCCGGCGTACGCCACCGAAGAAATCGGCGCGACCGAGAGCTGGACAAAGAATTAAAATCACGCGAGGAAGGGGACCTTCCACTGCTCTATTGGCGTCATGTGCATGAAGCCGCCAAGGCCGAACCAACTTCTGATGTGTGTAAAAGCATCAACCGCTGCATGGGTGCCATCATCCCCGATCATCCGCTGCTCGCCGGCAACCGCATCGAGCCGCTCATCGCAGGAGATGAGGCCTACCCAAAAATGATCGAAGCCATCCGGGGCGCACAGCATCACATTCACCTCGAGAGTTTCATTATCGGGGCCGACGAGGTGGGCGCACAGTTTCTGGACGAACTTTGCCGCAAGGCACGCGAAGGCGTTAAGGTGCGCATTCTGTACGATCGTTTCGGCTCCACGCATGCCGTCTGGGAGGGTTTCTTTAAAAAATATCAGCACATTGACCACCTGCGCATCATCGGCTTCACCCAGGCCAATCTGCTTCGACGTCAATTCGCCATCAACCTGCGTAACCACCGGAAAATTCTGGTGGTGGATGGCCTTCACGCCTTCTCCGGTGGCACGAATCTCGCCATCGACAATGTCACCCGCGAGGACCATCCCGCCATTCAGGATTATCACTTTTCCATTCATGGCCCTATCGTACAGGAGCTGCAATACACCTTCCTACAGGATTGGTATTCCATGACCCGCGAAACACCCGCCGACCTCCTCACCGCCTCCTATTTCCCCGAGATACCCTTCGAAGGAACCGCCATGATGCGCCTGATCAACAGTGGCCCGGTGACCCCGGATGAACCCATTACCTCCGCCGTGTTCTCCGCCTTCACGCAGGCTCGCAAACAGATTCTCGCCGTCACGCCCTACTTTGTGCCCACCGAAGACATCCTCTTTGCACTCAAGGCCGCCGCCCAGCGCGGGGTGGACACCCGCCTGATCGTTCCACAACAAAACAATCATTTCTACGCAGGGCTCGCCTGCGCCGCCCTCTACGAGGAAATGTTGGAAAGCGGGGTACAGATTTATGAACGTCACCCGCCCTTTTCTCATGCCAAGGGCCTGGTGGTGGACGATGTTTTCACGCTGATCGGATCGGCCAATCTCGATGTGCGCAGCCTGCGCCTTAACTTTGAAACCTGCCTTTCCGTACACGATGAAAACTTCGCCGGCCTCATGAAGTCCATTATCCTGAACGACCAGGCCTCCAGCTCGCCGGTTCACTTGGCACTCTGGCGAAAACGCCATCACTACCGACGCCTCATGGAAAATGCCGCATCCCTTCTCACCCCCATGCTCTAGCAATAGCAATCCGTCGAACGCTGGGTGCTAATGAGGCGCGAAAGGCCATAAAGGTCGAGGGGTTTAAGTTGCTCCAGGACCTGGCGACGTATTGCTCAAGGCAAACGATTGTTTGCCAAGACTCCGCGCAGAAGTAGCCGTCCGCTCGCCGAGCGGGCGGGGTGACGAAAGGTGGTGTCCGGTGACGAGCCTATTTCTGCACGTGTCTTTTGATCGTTCGACTTGGCCAGTCAGCATTCGCTCAAAGCGCCTCACCCTCGGAAACGCCGGAGTCAACGGCGTCATACCGCCGCGTTGTTTCATCAAAGCGGATATAGTCTCTATTCCCGCGATACCAAGCCGGAAAATCCTCCACGGAGACGCCTTCGGGCAGAAGATCAGGCAAGACGCGCTGGATAACCCGGACCCGGTAACGGTCTTGATCTTTCTCTCCCATCATTTCAGCCGCCACATGCAGGGCGTCCAGATGGCCATATTGAATCGCGACGGAAACCATGTTCCTCTTTTGATAATCATGCGCGTCATAGCGAACACGTCGCCAGGCCTGGTCCACGGCATTCTGCAGGTCAATCCCCGGCAGGTCCTTGATGGCTTCATAGGTGGCGGACCGAGCGTTTCCGCGAATCAGATAGCGCTTGAGATAGTCATAGGTTTCCGGGTCTTTCATCTCAGCCACGGCCTTGATCCAGGCTGTTGGAAGGTTCTCGGGATTCTTCTTTAACTCGGCGACCAGCGTATCGCCGACCTCATCGGTCCAGCCCTGGCCGACCACCACATCAATCAGTTGATGATAGCCGGGCAGTTTGGCGATGATCAGCTCTTTGTGCACCGGCCCGGCCAATCGTTTCACGGCCAAGTAGGCATAGTACTGATAACCGTCCATCAACAACACATCCACGTGTTCGGGACCCACCGCCGCCAGCATATCCACCTGCGGGTCCTCCGACGAACACCTGCGCTGACATTCGGCATCCACCAGAATTTCCTTCACATAGTTGGTTATATCCTCGCGCGTCGGATTTTCGGGCAGCACGATAGCGGCCAGAATTTCCGGGTCCGGGCCATCCCGGGTTTTCTCGACATATCGATGCGACCTTGAAGAACTGCTTTCCAATTGAAAGCCTTCTACTTCAATGGTCTTTCGGCAGTATCCAACCCGTACCTCCTCGATGCGCACCAGATCGGCTTCCTGCAGCCAGACTTCGTCCACGATGAACCCGGCATCCTCAATACGGTTTGGCTCAAAAACCAAGTGCAGCGGCGTTACTGAAAGACGCTGCTTCCCGCCCATGCCAAAACTTCCAATCTGGCGATCGGTTCGCGGAAGATAAATCTGTTTTAGCGCTTTATTGCGCAGTGCGTAGAGAACCTGGGCATCATCATTCAGTGGCGAACATCCCGAGCCTGAGCAACTCCGTGCCTCGCGCCCACCAAACAGGAGGTTGACCTTGCTCTCGCGTAGGATGACCGTGCACCCCGATGACTGCTTCATGATGCGCGAGACCACCAGATGTTCGGAGCCGCTCGAGTAGCGAGCGCCCTCCTGCAAGGGGATTTCTGCCGCCACTCGGTATCCCGAAATCTCCACTTCCACCTCCAACGAAAGGTTCCCTTCCGTCCGGCCAACTTTGAAATACTGCTCGGTCGGCGCGGTGAGTATCTTGGTGCTTTGTGAGGCATACAAACTGCGATTGAGCACCTGGTAATCGGCAAACAAAGACGCCAGCGCACGCATATCCTGATCCTGCAGATCGGACCGGTTATTCATGCGGTTGGTGGAAGTCAGCACCACGCCGTCCGGGTATTCCAGGCGGGCGATGGTTTCCGTTGGCCGCACCACATATTTATCGTCTAAACCCTCTGCTTCGATCCTCATGCTGAATTCCTTGCGCGGGACTCCCGTGCGGCGCATCTGGAATTCATCAGAACTGCTCTTGTGGCCCGCATCGAGTGAAAGCATCAGCTCTTCGCAGCGCACGAGCGAAGCATCCGGTGCGGCTTTTTCCTCCGCAAAGAAATTGATGCTCCAAAGTTGCGAACACGTAAACTGGAGCGCGAATCCCACCGCCGCTAAACAAATCGAGCGCACCGTTTTTCTGGTCAGATATTGATTCAGCACCACCGCTAGCCCGAAGAGCAGAACCGACACATGGGCAACCAGCCCACGCGATGCGGCCAGTCCCGGTTCCGCCGCACGCATCAGCGAATCCATCCCGCCGAAATAGAGACGAGCAATATGCAGAGACACGCTCAACAGGATCATCCCGATGAAAATAACCACTCCTGCAATGGCAAACCGCGCGAAATTACGCGTCAACACGGCCAACACCATCACCTGCAGGATCAGGGCCATATCTCCAATCAGTATTTCGGGAATCGCCAGCAGAATATGGCGCACTTGGACTCCGTTGCCCGCAAAGATTCCCACCTCAACCAGCAGGGGAAAGAGAATCAACAACAATCCAATGAAGAGACCTTTGGCCGCGAGGATCGTCTTGCGTGACAGCGGGCGACTGAGCCAAAACGCCGTCGTCCCAGTGAGCGGTTCCCCGTGAATCAGCAGGGGAATCAGGACAAGGGCGGCAATGATTTTCAACAGCGGCAATACGGAGGAGAGAACCTGGAAGGTCACCATCGTGGCCATATCGTCTGCGGATGCGCTGATTCCCGATCCGACCAGTATCGCCTGCGATGCAATCAGCAAAACCCAGACCAACAGGATACCCCGCAGATGCCGCACGTCCTTTTTGAAAAGATGCGTTACCAGTGAATTCATGCCGCACGCTCCTTTCCGAACCGAAAGGCCCGAGCCAGCGCCAGAAAAATATCACGCAAGGACAAGGATTTGAAATCCAGCTTCTGCGCAAAGGGAAATTGGCTGAGAAGAAAGGCTTCCCGCCCCGGCTGATTGAAGGCGCTGTCCACAAAGCGGATGCGCCCGCCTTCGCGTTCAAGCCCCATACAATCAGGCGGCAACGGGGGTAGGGGCGTATCGGGTGGCGCCTCCAATTCCACGCGACGGAACCGCGCCTGGAGCGCGCCCGCCGACTCGACGAGTTTCAGGCTGCCCTCGTTGATCATCCCCACCCAGTTCGCCAAGCGTTCCACCTCGTCAATGTCATGGGAAGAAACAAAGACCGTCCAGTTTTCCTGCGCGGTCAGCTCCTGAACGCTTCGTATGAATTCATCACGCACCAGCGGATCGAGCCCGCTGAATGGTTCATCCAGCACCAGCAAGCGGGGGCGATAGGCCAGCGATGAAAGCAGCACGGCCTTCATTTTCATGCCACGCGAAAGATGCCGCAGTTTGGTGTTAGGCGGCAGATCAAAATCCTTCAGCATCCGTGTGCAGAAGGCCTCATCCCAGGTGGGATACATCGGTCGGCAGAAATCCAAAAGCTGCCGCACCGTCATCCACTCCGGTAATTTCTGGTTCTCGGAGACGTAACCAATCTGCTCGAACTCACGCTGCGAGAGGGTTCTGGAGTCCTTGCCCAGCACCATGACCCGACCAGCGGTGGGTTCGTGCATGTTCATCAGCATTTTGATGGTCGTGGTTTTCCCCGCTCCGTTCGGGCCGAGAAAAGCAAAAATACTGCCCTGCTCCACGGCGAGGTCCAGCCCGTTTACGGCCATTTTGCGTCCGAACTGTTTCGTCAGACCATTGGATTCGATTACGTGGTCCATGTTTCTTCTCCTATTTTCAATATCCGTTCAGACAGCAGGCGACGCGTCGATGGCTTCCGCACTCCGTCAGCGCGGGCTCCGTGGTGCGGCAGACATCAAGCACGGCAGTACAGCGCGGGTGAAAGCGGCAACCGGTGGGCCATTGATTCGGAGCAGGCACCGCACCCGGAATGCTGCAAAGCCGATCGGTTCCGCCGCTCAGCGGCGGAATGGAGGCCAGCAGCGCACGGGTATAGGGATGACGCGGAGAAGCTAGCACCTCGTCCGTCGGCCCTTCTTCCACCACCACGCCCGCATACATCACAAAAAGACGCTCCGCCACACCGCGCACCAATCCGAGATTGTGTGTGATCAGCCACACCGCCATACCCAGTGACCGATTGAGTTCCTGCAGCAGTTCGATCACCTGTGCCTGAATGGTCACATCCAGGGCCGTGGTGGGTTCATCGGCAATCAGCAATGCCGGACGACATGCCAACGCCATGGCAATCATCACCCGCTGTTGCATCCCGCCGCTCAACTGATGCGGATACGCCTGCGCCTTTTCCTGCGCGTCCGGGATGCCCACCTGACCCAGCAGACGGATCACCTCCGCCCGAACAGAGGGCGCTTTCTGATGACGCCGGACCGCCTCGGCAATCTGTTCGCCCACGCGCATCACCGGATTCAACGAACGCCCCGGCTCCTGAAAGACGTAAGCAATGGTCCCGCCCCGCAGGGCTCGCAGCTCACGCGCGCTCATTGGAGCCACCTCGCGCCCCTTCACCAGTACGCGCCCGCCGATTTGGCGGGCCGCGGCGGGAAGCAGCCCGGTCAGCGCATAGGCCAGCACACTCTTGCCGCAACCGGATTCGCCTGCAAAGGCCAGAAATTCGCCGGCCCTCAGCGACAGCGATACGCCGTCCACCGCTCGTACCGGTTGCTCCTCCCGCCCGAAGTAAATCCGCAAGTCTTCAATTCGTACCAGTTCTTGCTTTTGCGTTTCCATAGTTGTGCCGTATATTCACGAACAAGAATAACAGACACAACGTTTATCTTTATGAAAGAAATGAAAGAAGAGAGGTTCTCCATGCGCTGGATTTCGACTTTTATCGGATTGCTGATTATCACCACCGCCCTCCGTGCCGAGGAAACATTTCCGGGTGCCGATTGGCGGGACACCGCCGATCCCCTCGCGGCACAACATGCCGAAGCAGGCGGTGAACTCACGGTCTTTGCCGGCCAATATCCCCAAAGCTTCAACTACTATCTGGACAACAACGTCCTCAGCGCAGAACTGTTTTCATCCATGTACGAGACGCTCCTCTCGCTCGATCCGATCACCGCCGAATACACCCCCGGCTTGGCTGAACGATGGAGCATTTCCGACGACAAAAAAACCTTCACCTTTCACCTCGATCCAACCGCTTTGTGGAGTGACGGAACGTCCGTCACCGCCGAGGACGTCGCCTGGACCTTTTCAGCCCTTCTTGATCCGGCCAATCTGACGGGCGTACACAAGGTCAGCCTCGAAAACTTTGATCCGCCTGAAGTACTCGATGAACACACCATTCGCTTCACCGCCCACGATGTGCATTGGCGCAATCTAGGCGCTGTGGGCGGCTTCCAGATTCTGCCCAAACACGCGATGAGCGAACTCGATTTCAACAAGATCAACTTCGAGTTTCCTGTTGTATCGGGGCCCTATCGTCTCGATGAGGTTTCCGAGGGCCTATTTGTCACCATGCAGCGCCGCACCAACTGGTGGGCCCGCCCACGCACATCCAATCAGCACATCCTGAACTTCGATTCCATCCGCTATCGCTTTTACGATGACCAGGTCAACGCCTTCGAGGCCTTTAAAAAAGGACAAATTGATGTCTTTCCTGTCTATACCGCACGCCTCTGGGTGAATGAAACCGATGGTGAACGATTCGAAAAGAACTGGATTGTGAAGCAGAAAATACGGAACCGGAAACCCGTCGGTTTTCAGGGCTTCGCCATGAATATGCGGCGTCCGCCTTTTGATGATCTTCGCGTGCGGCAGGCGCTGGCCCATCTGCTCGATCGCGAAAAAATGAATGCCACCCTTATGTATAATCAGTATTTCCTGCAGAAATCCTACTTCGAGGATATCTATGACTCCGAGAACCCCTGCCGTAACCCCGTCTTTGATTTCAACAAGGACCAGGCCCGCAAACTCCTCGCGGATGCCGGATGGGCCGCCAACCCGAAAACCGGCATTCTCGAAAAGGACGGACAACCCTTCCGAATCAAATTCCTCACGCGCGACCCCTCTTCCGATAAATTTCTCGCCATCTATGCCGAGGACTTAAAAGATGTCGGCATCCTCCTCGAAACCGACCGTAAGGACTGGGCTGCCTGGACCAAAGATATGGGTGAATTCAATTACGACATGACCTGGGCGGCCTGGAGCGCCGGTCTCTTCAAAGACCCTGAAGGCATGTGGGAATCCACCGAGGCCGACCGGATGAATGGAAACAATATCACCGGCTACAAAAATACGCGCGTGGATGAACTGATTGAACAGCAGAAGGCCCTCTTCGATGTACAGGAACGCAACGTCCTGTGTCGCGAAATCGATGGCCTTATTGCCGCCGAAGTCCCCTACGTTCTGCTCTGGAATACGGACTCGGTTCGCTTGCTCTACTGGAACCGTTTCGGAACGCCGCGCACCGTGTTATCCAAATACGGCTCCGAAAGTTCCGCGCAGTATTATTGGTGGATTGACCCAGACTCCGAAGCCGATCTGCAGGACGCCATGCAGGAGGAAATCCCTCTGCCGCCCAAGGCTGCGGAAATCGATTTCGACCAAGCCTTCGTCAATTAACGCTGAATGGACACCACCAGAGTCACGCCGTAAATAGATAGAAAACCCACTCCATGAAGCTGAACGCGATCAACGCCCATCTGACCTACAGTATGAATGTCCATCCGGGTGAAACTCTGGCGGATCAGGTGGATGCCATCACGCAATATGTGCTTCCCCTGAAACAACACCTGTCGCCCGAAAACCCCTTCGGACTCGGCCTGCGCCTGAGCGCAAGGGCCGCAGAAGAACTCGCCCTTCCCCAGGCCCTAGAATCTTTCAAACGGCTCCTCCATCAACATCAGCTCTACGTTTTCACCATCAATGGGTTCCCCTACGGCTCATTTCACGGCACAAAGGTTAAAGACCAAGTGTATCGTCCCGACTGGTCCAGCCCGCAGCGACTGGCCTACACTTGTCGCCTTGCCGACCTTCTAGCTGCTCTCCTACCGGAAGAAGTTCCCGGAAGCATCAGCACCGTGCCCGTGGCGTATCGACCGAATGCCCCGTCTAACTTAAACAACGCTATCCGCCACCTGAAGGAAGCAGCCGACCACCTTCACCGCCTCCATCAGAAAACCGGACGCCTCATTCAGCTTGCCCTCGAACCAGAACCGGATTGCCTCCTCGAGTCCACGCTGGGCGCCATCGCCTTCTTCGATCAGCATCTGTCGGATGAAAAAACACGCCGATACCTCGGCATCTGCTTGGACACCTGTCACTTCGCCGTGGAATTCGAAGACCCCGCCACCAGCCTGCGCCGTCTCCTCGAAGCGGGCATCTCCATTCCAAAAATTCAACTCAGCGCGGCCCTTGAAACACACGCCGCTCAGGCTGAAAAGCTGCGTCCCTTCTGCGACGCCACCTATCTCCATCAAACCAGAATCCGCCGAAAAGACGGCATCATCATCCGCTATCCCGATCTGGCCCAGGCGATCGACCACGAGCCGCACACCGGCGAAGCCGAGTGGCGAACCCATTATCATGTCCCGCTCTATTTCAAGTCGGACGCCGACCTGCAATCCACCGCCAAACTCCTCACGCCGGACTTCTTTCAAACCGCCTTTGATGCCGGCATCCCTCACGTTGAAATCGAAACCTATACCATCAACATACTCCCACACGCGCATCGCCCGAAAAATCTCACAGAAAGCCTGCTGCGTGAATATCAATGGACACTCGAAAGGATGCCCTCATGAACCCCTCGCTAATCACCGACATGGCCAGTGCCTTCTATGAATCCTGCGTACTCTTCACCGCATCCGATACGGGCTTGTTCACCGCCCTCGCAACACATCCTCACAGCACAAACGAAGAATTGGCAGACCGCTGCAACCTGCAACCGCGAAGCGCCCGCCTACTCCTCGATGCCTGCGTCGCTCTGAAGCTCCTCGCGAAAAATAACAACACCTATGCCAACACCCCAGAAAGCGCCCTCTTCCTTGTTGCCGGGTCGCCTACCGACCTGACCGGCGCCATCCGTTACAATCGCGATGTCTACGCCGCCTGGGGGCGCCTCGGTGAATTCGCCCGAACCGGCACGCCTGTCGAAAAACCGGAAATGCACCTTGGCGACGACGAAACGCGCACCCGCACCTTTGTCCACTCCATGCGCAGTCGCGCCTTGGGCATTGGACGCAGCGTGATTCCACTCTTGGATTTATCCGGATGCCGGAAACTCTTTGATATCGGCGGGGGTCCGGGCACCTATTCCGTACTCTGCGCACAAGCCTGGCCCGACCTCACCTGCACGGTGCTGGACCTTCCCGGCGTGGTGCGCGTGGCCGATGAACTGATTGCAGAGGCCGGGATGTCCGCCCGTGTTAAAACCATACCCGGCGATTATCACACCGCCGACCTCCCAAGCGGCCTGGATGTCTGCCTCTTCTTTGGCATGCTGCATCAGGAATCGCCGGACAGCATCGGCCAACTATTCCGGAAAGCCTATGCCGCACTCAACCCCGGCGGCATCGTCTACGTGCTGGATATGATGACCGATGCCTCGCACACGCAGCCCCCCTTCTCCGCGCTTTTTGCCGTCAACATGGCCCTCACCACCGAAAACGGATGGGTCTTCTCCGATGAAGAACTGAGAACCTGGCTCGCTGAAGCCGGCTTCACCGACTTCATCTGCCAACCCCTACCGCCTCCCATGCCACACTGGCTGGCCTCCGTGCGCAAACCGAAAAACGCCCGATAACGTCAAAAGCAGCCGGGTGCATCCGTAGTTGAAATAGTTGGTTGCGGCTAGCTACTCCAAGGTTTTTCGTCTATTTCAGGTAGGAAATACGATGTTTTCGACGTGTTTGATGGCTTCGGGCACTTTTTCGGCCTGTTTTCCGCCTGCCTGGGCCTTGCTGGGCTGTCCGCCACCGCCTCCACCGGCCATTTTGGCGACTTGGCCAATTAGTTTACCCGCGTGAAAGCCATTTTTCACCAGATCGTCCGAAACAGAGGCCGCAAAACAGGCCTTGCCTTCGTTGGTGGCACCAAGCACTAGGATGCCCGAGGGAATTTTAACGCGCACGGCGTCCATCACCGACCGCAGATTCTCTGGATTCATCTCGCCCGCTTCCGCCGCAATCAGCGTGATGCCATTGATTTCCCGCTTCGCCCCCAAAATGGAGTCCACCACCCCGAGTGCATTGCGCGAAGACTGTTCCTTGAGCAATTTTTCCAGCTTGCGATTCTGTTCATTGAGCGCGGCCATGCGGTTCGGCAAATCCTCCGCCGTGGTGCTGAATTGATGGGCCATATCCTGCAAGATGTCGTGCTCCTCGTTCGTCCACTGTAGCGCGGCGATTCCGCAAACCGCCTCAATGCGCCGAATTCCGGCTGCAACGGAACTTTCCGATACGATGCGAAAGAGTCCGATGTCTCCTGTGCGCTTCACATGCGTTCCGCCGCACAGTTCCTTGCTATAGCCGCCCACATTCAACACGCGCACGGTCTCGCCATACTTTTCGTCGAACACGGCGACAATATCCGTGCCGTGTACCTCGCGCAGGGGCATTTCGGAAGTCTCCACCAATTCATTTTCCAGGATAAGCACATTGACGCGGCGTTCGATCTCGACAAGCTCCTCCGCCTTCAGCGCCTCGAAGTGATTGAAGTCGAAGCGGAGGCGATCATAGCTCACATAGGAACCGGCCTGTTTGATGGTTTTGTTCACCACGTCCTTGAGTACGTAATTCAGGAGATGGACGGCGGTATGATGGCGTTGAATCTGTAGGCGCCGATCCTGATCAATCTGCGCGGCCACGGCCTCGCCCCGGCGAAGCGTGCCCGACTCCACCACTCCGTGGTGCATGAAAAGTCCCGCGGCTGGCTTTTTGGTGTCGCGCACCCGGAATACGCCGTCTTTCGCAGCAAGCGTTCCGGTATCGCCAATCTGTCCGCCCGCCTCTCCATAAAATGGCGTCCGATTCAGCAACACGCTTGCGGTCGTCCCCGACTCCACCGAATCCACCGAAGCTCCATCCACATAAAGGGTGAGCACCTGCGCAGCGTCATCCCGCATGGTTTCATAACCCGTGAATTGCGTCTGCACGCCTTGTTGCACCAATTCAGCGACCAGGTCATTCGCGGCATTCTGTTCCGCGCCCTTGCGTGCGGAGCGAGCTCGCTCACGCTGCTCGACCATGCACGCCTGGAAGGCTTCTTGGTCTACGCTCAAGCCATTTTCACCGGCCATGAGCACCGTCAAATCCAGCGGAAAACCGAAGGTGTCATACAGTTTAAAGGCGTCATCACCTGAAATAACGCTCTGGTCGCTTTTCTTCAACTCGGCCACAATCTCCTCGAAGAGTTCGATGCCCCGGTCCAAGGTCGTCGCAAAACTTGTTTCCTCCGCACGCAGGGCACGAAGAATCGTCTCGCGGTTGGCCGACAACTCCGGAAACACCTCTTTCATCATCGCTTCCAGCACCGGAAAAAGTTCGCCGAGGAACGGCTGTTTCAATCCGATTTTTCGACCATAGCGCACGGCTCTGCGCAGCAGACGACGCAGCACATAGCCGCGCCCGTCATTCGAGGGCACCACGCCATCGCCGATGGCAAACGACAACGTACGCACATGATCGGCAATCACTCGCATGGCGATCCCTTCTTCGCCCTGATAGGTCTGCCCGCTCATCGCTTCGATTTTACGAATCAGCGGCTGAAAGAGATCGGTGTCGTAATTGGATTTTTTTCCGCGCAGCACCGAGAGCACGCGCTCGAAACCCATCCCCGTGTCCACATGCTTCGAAGGGAGTTCCTCCAGCGAACCATCCGACTTGCGATTGTATTGAATAAACACCAGATTCCAGATTTCGATGACCTCCGGTGAGCCCGCATTCACCAGGGGGCCGCCGCTTTGATCATCGGTCAGGTCCATGTGAATTTCCGAACACGGGCCGCACGGACCCGTCTCGCCCATTTCCCAAAAATTATCCTTTTCGGCAAAGCGGAGAATGTGCGCGGGATCAATATCCGTCACGTCCTTCCAAATCTTCTCCGCCTCCTCATCGTCCTTATACACCGTGGCCCAAAGACGTTCCTTCGGCAGCTTCCAAACCTCTGTCAGCAATTCCCACGCCCAGG
This sequence comes from uncultured Verrucomicrobiota bacterium, assembly GCA_964490935.1. Lineage (GTDB taxonomy): Bacteria > Verrucomicrobiota > Kiritimatiellia > RZYC01 > RZYC01 > JAQVYB01. The sequence goes on along the minus strand of CAZBEO010000011.1, from coordinate 17,689 downwards.
AAATGGCCTCTTTCTTGTAATAGTCGCCAAACGACCAGTTGCCCAGCATTTCGAAAAAGGTGTGATGGTAGGTGTCGTGTCCCACTTCTTCGAGGTCGTTGTGTTTGCCGCTCACCCGGATGCATTTCTGCGTATCAGCCACGCGGGTATGCGCGGGCTTCGTCGCGCCCAGGAAATTTTCTTTGAACTGATTCATGCCCGCATTGGTGAAAAGCAGCGTCGGGTCCGAGGGCAACACCACCGGGGAACTCGGCACAATCACATGCTCCTTGCTCTTGAAAAAATCAAAAAACGATTGCCGCACATCGGCGGCATTTTTCAGGGTCGTCATAGTTCTGCTCCATCCATAGTTGTTGCAAAAAAACAGGTGCGCATTATAGCGCCCACTCCGACCGATGCAATCCCGCACTGAAGCGCCGAGTTGAAGGCACGGCTCGCGGGTCGCCCACCCTCCAAAGAGCCTTGCTATGCCAGCATCGGCTCACCGGAACGATTCGCCCTAGTACCCGTTCTTTTCAACTCACCGCCAGCGCGTACGCACATGCTCCACCAAATCCGGGCCGCGCATTTCGAGTGTTTGATTCCCCGAGCGCACGTATAGGTGTTTGTCAATATAGACCGGCGCAGGAGCCGGCTTCACGGTGATGCGGCAAATATCCACGCCGTCCACGATGTGTTTGGTGATGGTGTAATACTTGAAAGGGTTCTCGAGAGAGATGCGCGAACGCAGCATATTGCGTAGATACAGATGATAGCCGTCCCAGTGAGGCTTACCCTTGTCCACCCGCTCATATTCCATGTTGATTCCGCTCACGCTGCCGTCGTCGGCGACGCCAATGAGGAGGGTCCCGCCAATCGAGCTGTTCATAAACGCGGCCACCGTCCGAACAATAGCCGCCCCGTGCCGCTCGGCGTCGCGCGTATCCGTGGTGTAAGTTGAAATCGCCTCCTTGAATTCCAACTGCTGTGACTCGCCTCCGGCAATCAGGGCCATGATCCGCGGGTCTGAGGCAAACCGATGGTATTCCTCGAGCCCCACCGCTGGCTCCGGATCATCGGTCATGTTCAGACTCTTGAAAATCGGATAGGGATTCTCATCCTTGTCCAGCACAACGCGTACAATTTTAAAATGGTGCAGCAGGAGATCGTAGAGTTGATGATACTCCACGGGACGCTCAGCAAGCGCGAGTTGCTCCATGAAAAACTCCGTGGCCGCGAACATCGGCTCGTCCTCGGGATGCGGTTCATTCTCCAGTGTGTGAAAAAAGGTTTTCCGATTCGGCTCTTTAGGCAGCAGCTTGTAGCGGTAATTCCACTCTTCCTGCTCGTTGATCAGGCACTCTCGCGTGATCCGGGCCGCCAGCTCCAGCCCGGCATCCCGTGCGCAGTTGCGCAGCGCCGCAAGGAGAGCCAGTACCGTAATCAGGCGCTGCTGACCATCCACCAACAAATACTTCTGCACTCCCTTCGGCGTGGAATCAATCGGCATGATAGCAATCGCCCCCAGAAATATCTCCGCCTGATTCTCTTTCGCGCATAAATCCAGCACGCCGTCCAGAAACGTTTGCCAACGTTCCTTTTTCCAGCGATAGGGACGCTGAAACGAGGGGACCACATACTGAATGTTCCCATCCAGAAATTCTTTGCAAGTGCATTCTTCCGCGCGCATCATCACTCCTTTTGAGGATGCAGGTTAGCGCATCCAATGCGCTTTGAAAACAGCTATTTCGCCCCGTCCGGCGACGAAAAGCGACTTTTTCCAATCTCCATTCTATACATTTTGATCTTCTTGTTTTACTATGTCCGCGATTTTTACAAATCCAACCCGTGCGGATGGCACGCCATCCGGGTCATGAAAACAGCAAATAATTCAGTTCCGTGGAGGATGTTTATGTCGGAGAAGTCAGTCGCGTATCACTTGGGCACAGGCGGAGAATTCGTTATCGAGCAGTATAACGACGCCAAGCCCTTCTCCAGCTTTTTCCCCGGCGTGGCCGGCATGCACGGCATCCCCATGTGGACGTTTTATGTGAACCGGGGCCAGTGCATTGCGAGTGCTGGTGTCGGCGACAAACATCAGTCCATGATGGAATTCCTTTCCGCCAACGCGGCCTACCAGCTTACCCCCACCCAGGGCTTTCGAACCTTCCTGAAAATCACGCGCCACGACGAAACAGAATTCTATGAACCCTTCCAGAATCACATCACTCACATCGGCATGAAACGAAATCAGCGCATGATCATCGAACCCAATGCGCTGATTCTCGAAGAACAAAACACCACCCTGGGCCTGAATTTCCGTGTTTCCTACAGCCCCGCCTCTGAAGAATCTTTCGCCGCCATTCTGCGGACCGTAGAAATCGAAAACACCGGACCGGACTCTGTGCAAATCGAAGCACTGGATGGCCTCGCCCTGATGGTACCCTACGGTGTGGATAACGAGAACCTGAAGGACATGCGCTACCTCGTTCAATCGTTCGTGGAGTGCGTCAATCTTGAAAACAAAGTACCTTTCTTCAAAGGCAAGGTGAAGCAGATGGATACCCCACAGGTACACCGCATCACCCGGGGCAATTTCTATGCAGCCTTCACCGAAAACCGAGGAAAACCCAAACTCGCCGACCCCGTGGTGGACCCGGCCTGCGTTTTCGGTGCCCGCCAGGACTTATCGTACCCCGAAAACTTTCTCCAGGCGGAAGGCCCATTCAAACCCGGCGCACAACGGCTGGAAAACGTCCTGCCCTGCGCCTTTGCACACGTGAACCTCTCCGTGGCGGTCGGGCGAACCGGCACCTTCTATGCCATCGCGGGGCACTGTGCCAACCGCGATATGCTGAACCGCCTAATTCCAAGAATCGCCCAAGCCTCCTTTATTTCCGAACAGCGTAAAACCGGCAAGCGCGTGGTGGAACAACTCTCCCAATACAACTTCACCTGCAGCAGCTCCCCCGAGTTCGATTATTACTGCCGCCAAAACTTCCTAGACAACACGCTGCGCGGCGGCCTGCCGGTTACGTTCTCCTCAACAACCGGAAAGAAAACCACCTTTCACGTCTATTCCCGAGCGCATGGCGATCTCGAGCGCGACTACAACTCCTTCTTCATCGACCCCACCCCCTACTCCCAGGGCAACGGCGCCTACCGCGACATCAACCAGAACCGCCGAATGGACGTCCTCCTCAATCCGAACGTGGGCATGAATAACATCCTGCATTTCCTCAACCTCAATCAGTTGGATGGCTTTAATCCGCTGACCGTTATGCCCTCTTCTTTCACTGCGCGAAAAGGTCCTGCCCTGTCCGCCCTTCTGCAAAACTGCGTCACGGAAAATCAGACCGCCCGATTGGAAGCCCTGGTGACCAGCACCTTCCGCCCCGGAAACCTCTGCATGAAAATGCAGGAAGACGGACTGCAACTGAAAACATCGTCCGACGCCTTTCTTGCCGAGCTCCTCCCGCTCTGCGAACGTAACGAAGAAACCATGTACGGGCACAGTTATTGGTCCGATCACTGGCACTACTGCCTCGACCTGATTGAAAACTACTTGGCCGTCTACCCCGAAAAATTGCGTGATCTCCTGATCGAAACGCGCCAGTTCACCTTCTATGATAACAGCCATGTGGTGCGCCCGCGTGCCGATAAATATGTCCTCTGGGACGGACTCCCGATGCAGCTCGAGGCCGTCGCGCTGGACTCGGCCAAGGAAAAGGTTATTCAGGCCCGCGACAAAGATAAGCACGCCGTTCGGACTCGGCACGGCATGGGCGACGTCTACCGAACCAACCTGCTCGCCAAATTGCTCACGATAATCTCCTGCAAAATGGCCTCGCTGGACATGGCTGGTGTCGGCATTGAAATGGAATCCGAGCGGCCCAACTGGTACGACGCCCTCAACGGCCTACCAGGCATGTTCGGCTCCAGCATCTCCGAAACCCTCGAACTCAAACGATTCGTCCACTTTACACGACAGGCGCTCGAACGCCTGAAATTCGCGCCGGACCATGAGGTGATCCTGCCCGCCGAAGTGCTTGAGTTCTTCAGCGGCCTCGATGCGCTGGTCGCCAACAATTTAAAAACAAAAAACGCCGAAGCCGACTTCCGCTACTGGGATGCCTCTGCCTCGCTGAAAGAAATCTACCGTCGCTCCATCCTGATGGGACTCGACGGTGCCGAGACCGGACTGAAAATCACTTCACTCGGCGACATGCTCGAACGTTTTGAGCGCAAACTCGATCGAGCCACCGCCAAAGCCATGGACCGCAAAACCGGCGTGATCAAGACCTACTTCCGCACCGAGATTCTGGAACATAAACTGATTCACATCCGCGATGAGAACGGCAAGCGCGTGGTGAAAACCAATGCGAAAGGGATGCCCTGTTTTATTCCGCAGAAGATTCGCCACATCCCCCTTCCACTCTTTCTCGAAGGGCCTGTTCATTTCCTGCGGGTCGAAGGCCCCACCGCACAGGCACAGGCACTCGTGCAAAGCGTGCGACAAAGCGATCTCTTCGACCGAAAACTGAAGATGTTCAAGGTGAACGCGGACCTGAGCGCCGAGGCCCTCGAAATCGGACGCTGCCGGACTTTCGCACGCGGCTGGCTCGAAAATGAATCCATCTGGATGCACATGGAATACAAATATATGCTTGAACTGCTGCGCGGCGGACATCTCAAGGAATTTTTCACCCACTTCAAGAATGTACTCGTTCCCTTCCAAAACCCGGCAGTCTATGGAAGAAGCATCCTGGAAAACTCCTCGTTCATTGCGAGCAGCGCCAATCCAGACAGCCGAATACACGGTGCCGGGTTCTTCGCACGGCTGAGCGGCTCCACCGCCGAGTTCGCCCATATCCTTTCGCTGATGACCGTCGGGCCGACGCCCTTTAGTCAGAGCCCAAATGGAGAGCTTCAATTTGCACCGGCCCCGACTCTCCCGGCCTGGCTCTTCACCGACGGACCTGCGGAAAAAACACTCTGGAAGAAGGAACAGGAGTGTGCGAGGGCTTTTGAGAAAAACACCTTCAGCTTTATGTTCATGGGCGGGACACTCATCACCTACAACAATCCGAACCGAAATGATACGTTCGGTGCCAAAGCCGTGAAGCCGGTGCAGTTCAAGGTCACGGCATGCAACGGCGACGTGAAGGACGTGATCGGCGAAACCCTAAATACACAAACTGCCCAAGCCATACGTCAAGGCGATGTCGCCGCAATCGAAATAACCCTGGGATAGTCTTATGATCACACCCGAGCAATTCATCGTCAAGAATCTGGGCGTCTGCACGGTTCGCTCTCCCCTGCCCTTGTCAATCAGGCACGGCGATGGCGTGGGCAACTTCACCCCGGACAACGCCAGAATCAGCTATCAAAACGAATTCAACACCGGCGCACCACCCTACGAAGGCATCTTCTTTGAAAAGGCCGGCTCGCGGGAAATGATCTATTTTGACCCACAACAGATTACGGCGGCGGTCGTCACCTGCGGCGGCCTCTGCCCCGGATTGAACAACGTAATACGCTCCGTCGTCCGTCAACTCCGCAAATACGGCGTAAAAAAAGTGCTGGGCATACGCTATGGCTTTCAGGGGCTGAACCCGAACGAAGGGCTGCCTCCGATTGATATGGAAGACGAAGTCGTGGAAGATATTCACCGGGAAGGCGGCACCATGCTGGGTTCATCGCGGGGACCCCAGGACGTCGGCGTCATGGTGGACTTTATGGTCGCGCGCAGAATACGCATTCTCATCTGTATCGGAGGCGATGGCACCCTACGCGGCGCGCGCGATCTGGCCGATGAAGTGAAACGGCGCGGCGCTGAAATCGCCATTGTCGGCATTCCGAAAACCATCGACAACGACATCATGTACATCTCCCGTTCGTTCGGCTTTTCCACCGCCATCGAGCAGGCCAAGGGGGTGTTGGATTGCGCACACGCCGAAGCCAAAGGCGCCCCCAACGGCATTGGACTGGTCAAAGTCATGGGCCGTGAGTCGGGGTTTATCGCCGTACATGCGACGCTGGCCAGCCAGGAGGTGAACTTCACGCTGATTCCCGAAGTCCCCTTCAATCTGGAAGGCGAAGGTGGTTTTCTACCTCTGCTGAAGGCGCGTCTCCTGCGCAAACGTCATGCGGTGGTGGTCGTGGCCGAGGGCGCCGCCCTGAATCTAATGCCCGAATCATCCCTGGGCGTAGATGCCTCCGGCAACAAACGTAATCAGGATGTAGGTGTCTTCCTCAAGGAAGAGATTCAGGCCTACTTCAAGAGAGAAAAGATGCCGGTCAATTTGAAGTATATTGATCCGAGCTATATCATTCGCAGTGTTCCGGCCAACACCGGCGACGCGCTGCTGTGCGATCAACTGGCGCGGCGGGCGGTGGATGCCGGCATGGCCGGGAAAACACAGCTTCTGATCGGCATGTGGGATGGGTCCTTCGTCCACCTGCCCATTCCCTTGGCCGTAGCCGCCAAGAAAAAGGTGCAACCCGAGGGCGAAGAATGGATCGGCGTATACGAAGCAACCGGTCAACCCCTCCGCTTTATCCCTGAAGAACAATCCGCCGAACCCAACACCTAGTGTTCCGTCTCACAATTATATAGTGTTGAACGGAACCGCTTCGCGGAATTAAACATTTCGCTTGAAGCGGTTTTTTTATCGTCATCGAAGGGGTAGAACATCTTTCAGTGTTCCGCAGATGGTCTGCGGAACGTCCCTGAAAGAAGTTCGTCATGTCCACCGTTTCCCCCTGACGAGAAAAGATGCTCGTTCAGATGCGGGTGTCCGATGTGTTTCGCGCTCATTGGGACGACTATCTGATTCGCCTCTTCGGACCCGTTCAAAAAGCCCGCGCACCACCAGAGATAAAATGAAAACACCCCTCCTTTCATCCTGCTTCTCCTCCTTTTTGGCGACAGCCCCCAGCCACATTGCACCCCTCCGCTCCGTCTTCAAAAAAAACCACTCTGCGACTCGCCAAGACCACCTCTTCAGGTGGCCATTCCCCCCTTCTCTTCGCCCCCGCCGCCAAGACAACGCCCTTTTGAGCAAATGCTCCATGTGGAATGAACTGTCGGCTTTGCATTAAATATCTCCGCGCCAAGAACAAGTGTGATGGCTGTATGACACCCAACACCAAATGCAGCAAATAAGGAAATAAATTCAGGCAGGCTCCACCCGGTGCACGAGGCCGTGGTTTACGAATCACACGCAGACCCGCTTCATGGGCTCAGGTCAGTCCTCGCCCCGCTCAAAGCACAACGGGATCACCAACACCGGACAGCGTGCCTTGCGCACGACCTTCTCGGTGACGTTTCCAAAGAGTACTTTACCAAGCGAGCTGCGGCCCTGTCGGCCCATGATCAGCAAATCGACTTTTTGCTCCTCGGCGAATTCCAGGATCTGATCGTAGTCGGTGCCGGGGCGTATTTCCACCCGCATCTCGATGCCCTCGGGCAGGCGCGACCGGTAGCTTTCCTGAATTTTGCGGTCCATATCCTCGCGGCCCTTGCTTTCGACATCGTCCACTTCATTCAGGTAGGTCCGCCAGAACTGGGCCTCGGGCTCGGGCACCACATGCAGCAGATACAGCATGCAGCCCTCCAGCCGGCGTGCCTGCTCCACAGCAAACCCAAAGGCGAAATCGGCGTTCTCCGAGAAATCGGTGCAGAACAGAATGCGCTTGAAGGGACCATACGCCTTCAGGTTTTTCATTGTCAGTCTCCTTGAGTTCAGGGATGCACCAGCGAGGGCAGCCACAGGGAAATCTGCGGAAACGCCACCAGCAGCGCCGCCGCCACAATCAAACACAACAGAAACGGCATGACGCCCTTGAACACCGTCTGCAGCGCAATATCGCGCTCCATACCGCTAACCACATAGGCATTCACGCCCACCGGCGGGGAAATCACCCCCATTTGCGTCACCACCACGATGATCACGCCAAACCAAATCAAATCATAATTCAATTCCAGAATAACCGGATAAAACACTGGGACCGTGAGCAGCAGCAACCCCAGCGCATCCACAAAGCAGCCGCAGACCAGATAGAAGAGAATAATGCAGGCGATGATCACCCACGCAGGCGCAGGCAGTGAGGTGAGCCAGGTGGCCAGTTCGTAGGGGATGCGCGTCACCGCGAGAAACCGACCGAACACCACCGCGCCGGCCACAATGCTCATCACCATGCAGGAGGTGCGGGCCGTTTCCTTGAGCGAGCGAAACAGTGAAGCCCAAGTCAGCTTCCGCCGCACCAGCGCAATAATCACACTGCCCGCCGCACCCACCGAGGCCGCTTCCGTGGGCGTGAAAAACCCGGCAAACATGCCGCCCATAACCGCTGTGAAAAGGATCAGTGTTTCGGAGACGCCCAGCAGGGATTTCCAGCGCATACCCCAGCTCACCCGTTCCGCACGCGGACCAAGCTCTGGACGCAGGCGGCATTGGATATAAATGGAAAGGCAAAACAACGTAGCAATCAACAACCCGGGAAGAATACCCGCCACGAACAACTGCCCGATAGATTGTTCCGTCATGATGCCGTAGACAATGAACACCACACTCGGCGGAATCAGCATGCCCAGGCTTCCGCCCGCCGCGACCGTCCCGCCCGCCAGTTCCATGCTGTAGTTATACCGCTTCATTTCCGGCAGGGCGACCGCCGCCATCGTCGCCGCCGTGGCCGGACCCGATCCGCAGATGGCACCAAAGCCCGTACAGGCACCGACCGTCGCCATCGCCAATCCTCCCGGCAGTGGCCCGAGCCAGTAATAGGCCGCCTTGAAAAGGCGCTGACTGATCCCCGAGTGAAAGGCGACCTGCCCCATGAACACAAAGAGCGGAATCACCGTCAGGCTATAGGAAGAGAGTGTATCGAGCAGATCGCTCGTGACCATGGCACCCGCCGCGTGCGGACTGACCACCACGGAGAAACCCACCACTCCCACAATGGCCATCGACAGGGCCACCGGCATACTACAAAGCAGCAGCAGCAACAGCAACAAACAGCCCAGTATGCCCACACCAATCGCACTCATGGACTGATCATCACCTTTCCGGGATGGAATAGATTATGCAGCACCACCAGCGCCGATGCTCCGCTGCAGAACGCCAGCACCAGCGGCATCCAGAACACTGGCCACTGCAACGTCGCCGAAACCTCGCCGCTCGCCTGCAAACGCCAAGCATAATTCACACTCTGCTGCGCCAGCAAAGCGAACAGGGCAATCATTAGCAAGCGCATCAACGTATCAATGAGCGTGCGCCCGACTCGCGGCAGTTTGTTGAAAAAATACTCGACGGCCACATGCCCCTTCACCGCCGTGGTATAGGGCAGTGCACCCGCAATGGCGATCAGTCCCAGCATCTGGACGATGTCGTAGCTACCCGTGACTGGCCTTCCAAACGCCCGCGCCGACACGTCGGCACAGATCAGCGTCATCATCGCCAGCACCGCCACGCCGGAGGCAATCGCCAGGGCCATCACCAGCATGCGCAGCGTCAAATAATACACCGCCGCGCCCTTTTTCCACCACACCCGCATCATACGCTGGCCTTCAGTTCCGCTTCGCGTCTTTCACGCGTGCCTGTAAGTCCGCTAGGAATTTTTTTCCTGGCAGGCCCTGCTCTTCCGACTGCGTTACATATTCTTTGAGGATCGGCTGCACGGCCTCGACCCAGCGGGCCGCCTCGGCCTCGGGCAGTTCAATCACCTCGCGGTTCAGTTCGGTCACAAAGGCGCGGCCTTCCTCGTCAGCCTGATCCCAAGCCGCTCCATGTTTGGAGACCCATTCGTCGCTCACCTGCGAGAGGATGTCCTGAATATCCGCAGGCAGGGCATTCCATTTCTTTTTATTCATGACCACGAACATAGCTGTGGTATAGCCAATGGCGGAAGAGTCCGTCACCGAGTCAATCACCTCGCCCTGTTTCCAGCCCTTCAGCGTTTCGATGGGACACAGCGTCGCATCCACCACGCCCTTTTGAAGCGCCTCATAGGTTTCAGGCTGGCTCATCGCCACGGGGATACCTCCCAGACATTCAACAATCTTCGCGGAAAGACCCGTCGCCCGAATCTTGACACCCGCCACATCGTCCAGTGTACGCACCGGCTTTTTCGAGGCGAGGATGCCCGGGCCGTGCGCATGAATATAGAGTACATGCGTATCGTCCATTTCTTTTGGAGCATATAGGCGGGCCAAGTCCGTGGCGATGCGCGTGGCCGCCGTGCCATTCGGATAGCCCACCGGAAGGTCCAACCCCTCAAGCAGCGGAAAGCGTCCGCGCGTGTAGGCCAGACAGCTCATGCCAATATCGGAAATGCCATTGACCACGCCATCGTAACACTGCGGCGCCTTCGTCAGCGATCCGCCCGGATACGTGGTGATTTTCACGCGCCCATCCGTCCGCGCTTCCACTTCGCGGGCCCACTCCTCGGCGGTCTTGCATTGAATATGCGAGGGCGGGAAGAAAATGCTATAGGAAAGCTCAATCACCGGTTCCTCTTTTGTTGCATCCGCCTTTTTCCCACACCCGGTCAACAGGAGGGTACAAGCAACCCCAGAAAGCAGCAGTCTGCACAGAATACGCATCGATCTTTTCATCATCGTTCCATTCCTCGTTTATGTTGGTGGTGATTAGCCCGACCGGTTCGCGGCGCTCAGGCAGGCAAGGGCGGAATGGTAACGGCAGGACTACGGGGGGTCAATGACAAATCCAACGAGGCTGCGGTACAAAATGCGATGGCGTTATCTCAGCGAAAGGCGCATGAGCCATGCCCCGCCCAAGAGAGGAAATGGCCGTGCTGGTGGCGTGGTGCTCTCCGAGCGCTGTAAGATGTTGGGTCGTGTGACACCCATCCTCCGTCCGCTCGGCGAGCGGACGGCTACGCACCGGGCAGGGCGAATACCTCCGGCTGAGCCTTGTGGGTGTCGGAAATGGAATGAATCACCACGGAAGGGGTCATTCGCCGGACGCTTATCATGGATGCAAAGCAAACCAGTCAAAATCGGCAGGCGGCATCGGAGCATCGTCGGAACGCTGAGCAAAGAGGCCCACGTACACACCCGTGAACCCACCGGCCACCTCCGTGGATAGATAAATCACCTCCGCCTCACCCATCGGCTGAAAGGCGGCATCCGACTCCATCCGGAAGGAAAAGCGATAAAGAAAATCGTCCGCCTCCACCCGCAGAATCAGTGGGCCCGGAGGGATCGGCCTTTCCGCCAAGCGTACCGCAAGCCGTCCGATACGTTGGCGCAGCACGAGCGAGGCACCACCATCCCGATGTTCGACAAATAATTCGCAGTGGTGTCGGTGATCCCGGTATACGCACAGTCCCGCCTCTTGCCCAGAGACCCGAGGCGCAAATTCCAAGCGGCAGAGCGCCTCGCTGTGCGCGTGGCCCTGTCTGCGCCCGACAAACATCGGCGAGGCCGTCTCGTCGAGCGTGGTTGACCCGCCGTACAAACGCAAAAAGCCGGGGCGCTCGGTGAGCGACCAACCAGACGGATCGGGGCGACGGATAAAATTCCAGCAGAACGGCAAGGTGTCGCCATCGAAGTCGTCCCGCTCCGGTTCCGGCGGCATCGGGGCGGTAGGCGGAAGACCTTCCGCCGGAATGTTCAGCGGCGCCGTTCCCTTTTCCCCCACGACCGGCCAGCCCTGCTCATCCCAACGCACCGAAGCCAGAAAAGTTTCGCGCCCGAGATGATGATAGCGCCCCCACAGCGGACGTATTCCGAGAAACACCATCCACCACGCGCCCTCGGCGGTCTGCACGAGGTCGGCATGCCCAGTGGCCTGCACAGGATGAGCGGTGCTGCGGTGCGTGAGAATGGGGTTGTGCGGGCACGACTCATAAGGCCCCCACAAATCGACACTGCGGGCGATCGTTTCCATGTGGCCATACTCCGTGCCGCCTTCCGCGACCATCAAATAATACCACGCACCGATTCGATACAGATGCGGTGCCTCGGCATACTGCCCGCCGGTCCCTTTCCAAAGCGGACGGACCTCTTCCAATGCGCCACTGTCCAGATTCAACCGACCCTGCACAATGACCCCATCGTGATCTCCGATTGTACACTGAAAATACGCCGTGCCATCTTCCGCGAAATAGAGCGAAGGGTCGATGCCCGGATGAGGAATCCACACCGCGTCGCTCCAGGGGCCGGCGGGATTCTCGGCATGCACAAAGAAATGCCCGCCCGCCGTGACACAAGTGGTGATCATGTAGAAACGCCGACGCTGGACATGATAGCGGATGGTCGGCGCATAAATTCCGCCAGAGGCGGGAACGCCGGAAAGGTCCACCTGATCGGGGCGCGAAAGGCAATGGCCTATCGCCCGCCAATGCACCAGGTCCCGACTGTGATAGACCGGCACCCCCGGGAAAAACTCGAAGGAGCTGTTCACGAGATAGTAGTCGCGCCCGACGCGACAGATACTCGGGTCCGGGTGAAAACCGGGGAGAATCGGATTCCGATACATCAGGTTTCGGATTCCGTGTAAATCGGCAGGTCCACCTTGAAGATACATCCCTTGCCATCGCCATTGGTTGCGGAGATATGCCCCTCGTGCTTTTCGATGATGTCGCGGCTGATGGAAAGGCCGAGGCCCGTGCCTTTTTCAGGGGGCTTGGTGGTGTAGAAGGCATTCCAGACGGTGTCCACCTTGTCCTTCGGAATACCCGGGCCGGTATCCTCGACAATCACCCGCACATAGGAATCAATCACGTCATAGGAAACATGCAGTATGGCGGGATCGCGTTGCCCCTCCATCGCATCAGAGGCATTCTTAAACAGATTGACAAAGACCTGTTCCAACTGTTGAAGGCTGCCGAACACCTGAGGCAGGTCGTCGCGCAATTCATGCTTCACCGCCACATGGTATTTCAACGCATTGTGAGTCAAGCGCAGGGCGCGTTCGACGGAATCGCTCACTTGGCATGGTGCCATGCGCGTTTCTCCCTGCCGCGAAAACATGCGCAATTCTTCCACGATGGAGATGACCTTGTTGATGCCCTCGTGAATGGACTCGATGGCCGGGCCGCTTTCCTGAAGGTATTCCCGAATCAGCTCCACATGCGGGGAATCGCGCCGCTCTACCATGTCGCGCAATACACCGACAATTTTATCCTGCTGATACTGCGATTCGTAAGCACCTTCGCAAATGTACCCGAGCGCATTGCTGATTTCATGAGCGAGACCGGCGGAGAGCGTGCCGAGAGAAATAAGCCGGTCTGCATGAATCAACTGCTTGGCGCGCTCCTCAGCGAGAATCTCCATCTGGGTGGCGCTCTCTTTAAAATACTCCGCCTGCGTAGTGCGCGCCTTGATTTTTTTATAGGCATTGATCAGCCGCTCGCCCACGGAGATGCGGATCAGCAATTCTTCGCGGTCGATCGGCTTCGACTGAAAATCGTGTGCGCCATTACTCAGCGCATAGAGCAGTTCCTTTTTTTCGTGTTTCGAGGTCAAGAGCAGAAAATACATGAAGGGCATGTCGTTTCGTTCTTGATAGCGCCTACACAACTCCAGGCCATCCGCCCCCGGCATCATCCAGTCAAGAATCGCAATCTCTGGGCCGTGGGCCGTCATCAGCCGCCAGGCCTCCTCGCCGTCCGACGCCTCGAGCACCTCATAGCCCACATGCGTCAGGTACTTTCGCACCAGCGATCGGATGGCCATGTTGTCGTCGGCTACAAGAATCTTCATATTCGGTACACCCCGTGTGCAGATAGTCCTGCTATGCGGAAGGTTATAACAACACGCCCGGTGCTTATCAATGTCTTTCTGGCAGGATGTCGGGCTGTGGGCCCGACATCCTGCCAGTGAACAACAGCGGATACGCTGTTGTTGCCACGATCGAATAGATTAGAGCAGGTCGCAACGATCCGTGTTGATCTGCGTGATCGGGTTTTAAAACACCTAAAGACTGACGGATTGCTCAGCGAATGCGGTCGCTGGCCTCCGATATTTCACGCAGACGTGTGCGCGTTTCTTCCGGCAACATGTCCCAGGAGAAGCGCCACTGCCAATTGCCGTCGGGTTTGCCCGGCGTATTCATGCGGGCCTCAGAACCGAGCCCCATAATATCCTGCAGCGGCGCAATGGCGGTATTGGCCTGCGACCGGTAGGCCAGTGAAATCATGTCCCACTCAATCTGCTCGCCGCTCGTACGCAGATAATTCAGGACCGTGGCACGCTCGCGTGCGATGTCATCGGCGGAACGGGTACTGTTCGGCCCGGGTTGACTGTTGAACCAGCCCACGGTGGTATCGTTATCATGGGTGCCGCTATAGGCCACGGAATTGGGCTTGTAATTGTGCGGGCGAAAGGCCTCGGCCTTCTCGTCGTTGCCGAAAGCGAACTGCAGGATATTCATGCCTGGAAGTTCAAAATCGTCGCGCAGGCGTTCCACTTCCGGGGTGATCACGCCGAGATCTTCGGCAATGATCGGAAGATAATCCATTTGGTCACGCAGCACCGTAAAGAGATCATGATTGGGCCCCTTCACCCAGCGCCCGTTAATCGCGTTTTCGGCATCGGCGGGCACTTCCCAGTAGGCTTCAAAGCCACGGAAATGATCAATACGCACGATGTCGACCATTTCAAACACCTTTCTCAGGCGCTGCATCCACCAGGCATAGCCCGTGGACTGATGCGCCTCCCAACGATACAGCGGATTGCCCCAGAGCTGGCCGGTTGAGCTGAAATAATCCGGCGGCACACCCGCCTGCACCTGAAGTTGCCCCGTAGGCCCATCCACATAAAACAACTCCGGATGCGCCCAGACATCTGCGCTGTCGTGCGCCACGAAAATCGGGATGTCTCCGACAATCTGCACGCCTTTTTTCGCACAGTATGTACGCAGTCTAGCCCACTGATCATGGAACAGAAACTGCATGATCTTCACATCCCGGATCGCCGTCTTGTATTCGTTTCGTGCTTTTTCCAGTGCTTTTTCTTCGCGCGTAATCAGTTCGGTGGGCCACTCGATGAAGGGCCCGTTGCCGTGCGCCTCTTTGATCGCCATGAAAAGCGCGTAATCATCAAGCCAGTACGCATTATGATTGCAAAAACTCCGAAAACGCTTCTGAACCGCCTCGGGCGCCTTGCGGCTGAATGTCCGGCACACCGACCGCAGAATCTGCATGCGTTCGGGAATCACCCAGCCGTAATCCACACGGGTCGAAGGGAATTCGGGCAATCGCGCTGGTTTATTCGGCGAGAGCAGGCCATCGTTCACCAGCACATCTAGACTAATCAACAGATGATTGCCCGCGAAGGTCGAGGGCGATTGATACGGCGAGTCGCCATAGCTGGTCGGACCCAGCGGCAGCATCTGCCACAACCCCTGCCCCATCTCATTGAGAACATCCGCAAAGCGATACGCCTCCGGACCGATTTCTCCCAAACCATAAGCCCCGGGCAACGAAGTTGGATGCAACAATACGCCACTGTTTCGCCAGGTTTTCCACATAAGTAAAAATCTCCATTTCTTAATCGCAGAAGCACGACAACGACGCGGAATATATGAAGGTCATGCGCTGCAATGCAATATAAACGTTTTACTATTCACCTACTCCGCACAAAAATTAAATTTCTTTTCAGGAAGAAATGCTGTTGCCTTCCGCCTCGACTCTCGTTTACGTTTTCGCCCATGAATGCGCAAAAAACCATGATGGCCCCTCCCGAGCACCTCACTCAGACGGGTACCGCCGTCGAATCAATGCCCGAAGCAGCCTCTGATGGGAAAATGGAACTCAGCCCAGAACTGCTGATTTCCAACTACCAGGCCATCCTCCAGGACCGGGCCATCTATTATCCCGTGGCCTACCGTCTCGAACGAGTCCTGGGACAGGGCCGCCAGGGCATCGTCTTTCTCGGCCTCCGGCAAGGCGCGCGCGGATGCGTAACCCATCACGCCATCAAACTCTACGACCCGGGCATCTACGCCAATACCCAGCGCTACTGGACCGATATGGGCCGCATCGCCCTTCAGGTTTCCCGCCTCCAAACCGTCAACACCCCGTATCTCGTCTCGCGCGATGTCTACGAGGAAACCAACGGCATCGGCTATGTCCAGATGGAAAACATCGATGGCATAGACCTGCGCTACATGCTTGACGGCGAGCATCTCGCCGTCGCCAAAAGCCGCTCCACCTACCGCGAATGGGGGCACTTCACCGATATTATTTTCCGCCTCAGCGACGGCAAAATCGCCATTCAGCCCGGCGTCGCCATCTACATCCTGCGCGGCATTCTCCGAGGACTCGAAATCCTCCACGACATGAGCTACGTCCACAGTGACATTAAGCCCTCCAATATCATGATCAATCGCCTCGGCGATCCAAAAATCGTCGACTTCGGGCGGGCCACGCGCGTCGGCGAAAAACTCACTTTTCTTATTGGCACGCCCATGTATATGGCCCCCGAAACCCACCAGCGCGAGCCCAACGCCATCCAGTCCGACATCTTCAGCCTCGGCCTCGTCGCTCTGGAAATGCTTCGGGGCGAACCCCTCCTTGATATCAGCGCCAAATCCGAACATGAACTCCTCGACTTTAAGCTAGGTCTTGCTGATCAGATTGAAAAGTATCTTCCGCGGCACGTCCTTGAAAACAACATCCTTGTCAGCATTCTGAAAAAGTTCATCGACCCCGATCCCAAGCGTCGTTTTGGAGATGCCGGCGATGCCGAAGCCGGAGAACACGGGCTGCGTGTGATCCACAAACAACTTGCACAACTCGGTCAGGACGCCGAGTATGGCCGTGAAGTGATGGCTTACATGGAAAAACTCAATCCCTCGAAAACAAAATGACCGTTGTTTTTATTTTACATCATCCCCAAATAGTATAAAAGAGGGAGCTTTCACCGGGAAAACGGGAAATAACAGGAGTATTGAATGAATATTTTACATATATGCGCCAATCCAAAGCCTACGGATGAGTCCGTATCGAAGCAGATGGCGGCGGCCTTTTTCACGAAGTTGGCCGAGATGAATGTGGACTACGAATTGATGAATGTGGATTTGTACCAAGAGCCCCCCCCGTTTGTCTCTTACGATGAATACCGAGGCTTCTGGTTTCCCGTCTTCATTGGCGGCTATCAGGCCACGGATGAAGAACTTGCCGCCATGGCCTATGCCAAGGAGCAGGGAGAACTGTTCAACCAGGCGGATGTACTCGTCCTGACCACCCCCATGTGGAATTACTCCATCCCCGCTATTCTTAAGGCCTGGATGGATCAGGTCATCTCGCCTGACATTACCTTTAAAATGGAAAAAAATGGGCCTAAGCCCCTACACAGTATCAAGCAAATCGTCGTACTCGCGGCATCCGGAGGCGTTTACAAGGAAGAAGATTCCCGCGACTGCCTGACCACCCAGATTCGCGAAGCCTTCTCCTTCATCGGAATCGACAACATCGCCACCGCCTGGGCCGACGGACAGAACCCCCTCTTCTTTGATGACGGTGTCATCCGCAAGTCCTACGCCATCGAATCCGCTCAGGACCTCGCCGAAGAAGTCGCCGACCTGATCTGATCGGTATTCCAAAACCATATCAATACAAAAGGCCTCCTTCATGGAGGCCTTTTTTTTTCTTCCTGGAATTTAGTGAAACAACAGGGTGTATCCCACATTCGTCACCCTTTTGAGACTGCTTTCTCGTGATTTAATTTGATCTGAAC
>CAZBEO010000010.1:0-53106 GCA_964490935.1 uncultured Verrucomicrobiota bacterium | reverse complement strand
CGAAGACCTATTATATTTACAACATATGCAGTCATGAAGCCTGCTATGCCGAAGTGAAATCGCAGGCTATTTCCTATACCACGGGCGTACCCGCCATGATTGGCGCGAAAATGATGCTCGAAGGAAAATGGACGGGTCAGGGCGTCTTCAATATGGAGCAGATGGACCCCGATCCCTTTATGGAAGACCTGAACAACTACGGCCTGCCTTGGCAGGTCGTGGAGTTGTAAGAGGTGTCCGGGATGCGCGGCGATTTATTCGGAAAGCGGCGAGTCCGGCTGGGAATGGTGGTCGGGCTTCTCGCTCTGTGCTGCCTACTTTCCTCCGCCTTCGGCGCCATCGAATCGGATCGGCTGCTGGCCTCGCTGAAGCCTTCCGGCTTCGTCAATGACTACGCCAAGATATTCACGCCGGAGCAGCAGAACGGACTCGAACAGCGCTTGGCGGGCGTGGCGAGTGGAGGCGGACCCGAGGTGGTGGTGGTCACATTGCCTTCGCTCGAGGGCGGAGAGATGGACGACTTCGCCAACAAACTGTTCGAGCGCTGGGGTATCGGTAAAAAAGGAAAAGACAATGGCGTCCTGCTGATCGCCGCCATTCAAGACCGCGCTATGCGGATCGAAGTGGGCTATGGACTTGAAGGCGAACTGACCGATGCCGGCGCGGGGCGCATCCGCGATGCCGTGATCCTTCCGCAGTTCAAAGAGGGCCACTATGCCGAAGGGCTGGTCGAGGGTGCGCAGGCCATTGTGAATGTAGTCGCCCCCGATTCGGCGCAGGCGACGGCTAGAGGCCTGCCGGAAGAAAAGAAAGAGCGGGAGACTCCGCTCTGGATGAAGGCACTCTTCTTTCTCTTCATCCTCTACATGCTGATTAGGCATCCGCGCCTGTTGCTCCTGCTGCTGCTTTCGAGCGGACGCGGTGGACGCGGCGGTGGCGGCGGCGGCTTCGGCGGATTTGGGGGCGGACGCTCAGGTGGTGGCGGTGCCGGTGGACGCTGGTAGGGCGTGATTTTTTTGTAGAAATCCGTCCGTCACAATGCGGGGGGAAACCGCGAATGAACGCTGATTCACGCGAATTTCGGGAGGGACGCTGTCCTCAGCGTCCTTTTGTTTTTTCTCCAGCGCATTCCTTATTGCTCTTACTCTCCGTGCTCACTCTCCGCACGGCTCGCGGGGACGCTCGCCCTCCCGAAACGCGCTCACCCTCCGCTTGGCCCGTGAGGACACGGGCCCTCCCGAGAGGCGGCATTTCGGCACACGCAGGCTATGCTGTTGCCTTGGAAGGCGGTCGAGATGAGCCGTGCCAACGGGGAGAAAACAGTCTTCTTCAGGGTGTTGCGGATGTAGTCGCTGTTGTAGGTGTATTCCCGGATGATTTCAAACCCGAGGCCGGCGAGCAGGTGGTGGAGGCTGGCGCGGGTGAAATGTTGTTCATGAAAAGGGGCGTCCCAATGCGTCCAAGCGGCTCCGGAAGTCAGTGCGTCCAAGCAATCGTGCGTGGGCACTTCCACCACGAGAACGCCGCCCGGACGCAGGGCTTTTCGGGCCAGGCGTAGGGATGCCAGCGGGTCCGGCGAATGTTCCAGGCTGTGCCAGAAGGTGATCGCATCAAAGGAGTTCTCCTCGATCTGATCTTCGAGGGGGCCGCACGGAAGGAGAGGAATGCCCAGGATGCCGGTGATGTAGTTGCGGTTTTCTTCCGTGAAGTCGTACCCGGACGCCTGCCAGCCAGCCTGTTTGGCGGCATACAGAAAATGACCCATCCCGCAGCCGACATCCAGCAGGCGGGCACCCCGCGCCTGTTTTCCGACCTTCCGCAGCCTCTTGCGTTGGCGGCGGATTCTCTTTTGAAAAGCCTTGGAGCCGGGTAGGGGGGCGTCGTAATGCGAGGAGAAAAAGGATTGGTCGTAGACGGGTTTCGATTGTTTGTCCAGCAGTCCGTGCGTACACTGCCCGCACTTCAGAATCACATGGTTGTTCACCCTGATATAGGGTAATAGATCGGTTGAGCCGCAGATCGGACATTTCATGGTCAGGCATCCACGGCGGTGCTGATTTTTTCAGACAGGGCGTCGATGGATACGCGCTCCTGCGTCATGCCGTCACGTTCGCGGAGAGTGACGGTGCGGTCTTCCAACGTCTGGAAATCCACGGTGATGCCGAACGGCGTTCCGATTTCGTCCTGCCGGCGGTAGCGGCGTCCGATGGCACCTGTCTCATCGTAGAAAACGTTCCAGCGGTCGCGCAGCGACAGGAAAATACCGCGTGCAGATTCGACCAGCTCGGGTTTGTTTTTGAGCAGCGGAAAGACCGCCGCTTTGATCGGCGCAATGCAGGGGGCGAATTTCATGACGTTGCGCAGTTCATAGCCTTCGGGCGCGCGGTCGATAGCGGGATCGGCCTCCTGGATGTCGGCGGAATCTTTTTTGGAAATCCATTCCGGGCGGTACGCCTCGCAGAGCAGGGCCAACGCAACGCGGTCCACCCCCGCCGAAGGCTCGATCACATGCGGAATGAAGCGCTCGCCGGTTTCCTGGTCAAAATATTCCATAGACTTTCCGCTGCATTCCTGATGGCGGGAAAGATCGAAATTACCGCGTGCGGCGATGCCTTCGAGTTCCTGAATGCCGAAGGGAAAGGCGTAGGCCACGTCGGTGCAGGCGCTGGCGTAGTGCGCGAGTTTTTCTTTCGGATGGATGTCGTAATGCAGGCTATCGCGGGGCAGTCCGACCCGCTGATACCATTTCATGCGCTCAGCCACCCAGTAGGCGTGCCATTCGGCATCGGTGCCGGGCTTGATGAAAAATTCGAGTTCCATCTGTTCAAATTCACGGGAGCGGAAGGTGTAGTTGCGCGGGTTGATTTCGTTGCGAAACGCCTTGCCAATCTGGGCGATGCCGAAGGGCACCTTCACGCGGGAAACAGAAAGCACGTTGTTGTACTGCGCGAAAATCGCCTGCGCGGTCTCGGGGCGGAGATAGGCCACGGAGGAGCCTTCCTCCACCGGGCCGATGAAGGTCTTGAACATCAAGTTGAAATCGCGCGGCGGGGTCAGTGCGGGTGCGCCGCAGGCGGGGCACTTCATGCTTTCGGGCAGGGGCTGCCCCGGGGCAAATTCAACGCCCGCATCTTCGCATAACTGATCGGCCCGAAAACGTTTTTTGCAGGCGCGGCAATCCACCATCGGGTCGGTGAATCCCGCGAGATGACCCGAGGCTTCCCAGATGCGCGGGTGCATGATGATGGAGGCGTCAAGGCCAACCACGTCTTCGCGGTGTGTGACCATGGCTTTCCACCAGGCTTCGCGGATATTACGCTTCAGTTCAACACCGAGCGGACCATAGTCCCAGAATCCGTTGATGCCTCCGTAGATCTCGGAGCTTTGAAAAATAAAACCGCGCCGCTTGCAGAGCGAAGCGAGCGCATCCATAGGGAGAGGGTATTTTCTAGAAGTCATAATGCGGCGCATCGTGCGCAAACGGGGTGCGGGGGTCAAGCCCGGAATTTAAGCATTCTAGGCTTGCAGAAGTCCTGTCTTCTTTTAGAGACTGGCATTCGATGATCGAGGTATCTGCGCATGTATAAGCTGACATTTCAATCCGGAGAACTCAAGGGGAGGCGGCTGACCGTTAAAAAAGGGTCGGTCGTTATCGGCAGCGGCACGAATGGTCACATTCAAATTCAGGAAGCGCAGATCGAGCCCCGTCACTGCATCATTGAATGGCGCAGCGATGGCACCTACCTCAAGGCTCTCTCGCCCACCGCACGAATCCTGGTCAACGACGTTCCGCAGCAGGAAGTTCGCCTAGCCTTCGGCGACCGCATTCAACTCGGCAAGACCGTGATCGCCTATCAGCAGGCCGAAACGCGGGTGGCCGAACATGCCCGCCGCATCGGCTCTATTCAGACCCTCACCTTTATCTCCATCGGACTGGTTATTCTTTTTGAAATCGTTTTTCTGGCGGTGGTTTCCATGTGGCATGTGGACCGCAGCGGGGTTCCGATTGAACCGCCGGTTGCCCTCGCACCAGACCCGGAGATTGCCGAGAAACTCTCCTTCTTTGATGAACAACTGGCTAAGATCGATGGCGAAGCAGAGCCGGATAACCCGGTGGTGGAACCCACACCCATGCCTACCGTGTCGCCGACTCCGACGTCCGAGCCGACGGCCACGCTGGCACCCACCGCAACTCCCACGCCTGAACCAACCGCCACCCCGACGGTGATTCCAACCCCTACGCCCGAGCCGACTCCGATTCCAACCGCAGAACCGCCCGCCATCGCAACCATCGAGCCTGCCGCGATTCCTGTGGTGACGGAGCCAACGTCCGAACCGACGCCCAAGCCGACGAAAACCCCGAAACCCACCCGGACGCCCAAGCCGACGGCGACGCCCAGCCCCACACCTGCGCCCACGGCAACTCAAACGCCCAACCCCACCGCCACGCCCACGCCGGCCCCCACAGCGACCTTTACACCGAAGCCGACGGCGACCCCTACGCCTACTCCCGAACCCGCCCTGCTGGCCACCACGCGACTAACGGCGGCGGAGCGAGAGGCGGAAATCGGGAAGCTGGTGGTTCGTTTTGGCCTCGAGAAAAACGCCGTGCAGGTGGTTGCTCGCGACATGGTGTTGGAAGGATTGTCCCTATGGGAACAGGGCGATCTGCCTGCGGCGGAAATGAAATTTGAACAGGCCGGCATTGTGGATCCCGGTTATTATCCCGCCTTCCTGATGAAGGCCCGCCTATTGGAAGAGGAGGACAAAATCCGGGAGGCCCGGCGAGCTTGGAAGGCTCTGCTCAAGGCCACCCGCGACACCTTCTGGAAGAAATATGTCAGCGAGCAACTGGATGAATTCGACGATAGGCACTGATGCGTGAGCCATTCATCTCATATCTGCGTTTAGATACGAGGTCAGGATGGCCGGAGGTGTTGGGGTTCTTTTTGAGAAGATGACATGTCTCGCGGGGTGTTGAGTGGTTGAAGCGAGGCGAAGGAATACCACTGGTCTAGGTTGAGCAGGATGTGTTTTTCGAGGACGGAGATGACGCGGAGGAGGGCTTCGCGGATGTCACGCTCGCGGTCGTCGGTGCGGGCGACGTAGATCGGCTTCTCGGCGATACATGTATATTTTCCGCGTTTGTTGCGTAGGACGAAGACAGGTACGATGGGTGCTTCGAACATGCGGGCCAGATAGAGATACCCGCAGGGCATCGTGGTTTCATGCCCGAAAAACGGGGCCTGCATGGCGTGCCCGCCGACATGCCGATCCACCAGTAGCGTCACCAGCCGTCGCTCCATGAGCAGGCGTTTGAGTGCGAATAGGTATTCGCCGGGATTCTCCAGGGTCACCAGCTCGATGCCGTGGCGCGCGCGGAAGGCCTCCATTTTTTGGCGCATGGCGGGATTCTTAATGGGTGCGGTGATGGCGGCGAGCCGTTCGCGCCAGGGGCCGAGGGGGAGCATGCCCAGTTCCCAGTTGCCCAGATGCGGGGTGATGAGCAGGGCGCCATTTTCGGCATCGAGCGCAGTTTGAATGGGTTCGAGATTTTGCAGGTCGTCAAAGAAAGTTTCGACGGGTGGTGGTTCGGAAGCCAGGATGACGCGAAAGAGATCACAAAAGTAGATGCCGTAGTTCATGAGAATGCGATGAGCGGTTCGGAGGCGGCGGAAGGGAGAGGCTTCAGGACAGGCCAGAGCGAGGTTTTGCAGGAGGGTGCGGCGGAGGGATGTTGTACCCCAGAAGACGGCCTCGCAAAAGAGACGGGCAATCACCCGTTGGATAGGGAGCGGAAAGGTACGTGCAAGCCATTCGAGGAAAGAAAAACCTCCAGAAAAAAAGTCGGTGGGCGGGCGTGCGGCGTTCAAGGGGTCGGCACCTTGGGGTCGTTGATCCAGCAGGTGGGATCGGCGGCGAGGAAGTCGCCGCAGAAGTGGTAGGCGAATCCCCGGCAGCCGTAGCACTCGGGATTGTGACGGCAGGTGCGGCACTTGCCTTTGATGAGCGAACCGACATCGCGCAGGGCGGCCACAACGGGCGAGGTGTGGATGATTTCAGCGAGCGTTTCGTGGCGGATATTGCCGACATTGATGTCGACACCGGTGCAGGGATGAACAAAGCCGTTGGAGGTGACGAGCAGGTTGTAGTAGTGGCGCGAGCAGGTCAGCGCGGCAATGGGTGGGCGCGGTATCCAGGTGTAGCCGTATTCTTCTTCGTCAATGGCCAACAGGCGCTCGAATAGGCTCTGCAACTGGTCCGGCTCGACGTTCAGGGCCTCCCGTTTGGCGCGTCCCTGAAAGGTGATGACTTCAAAGTAGGGATTGAAGTGGTGGTCGCGTGCGTAGCGCCACATGGTTTCGATTTCGTCATAGTTCTGTCGGCAGATAATGGTTTCAAGTCCGAGGGGGAGGTCGGGCGAGGAGCCGTATCCGGCATCGAGCAGCATTTGAATGCCGGCCTGAATGCGGTCGTAGCTTCCGGGTACGCCGGCGAGTTGGTCCTGCACTTCAGGTTTCATGCTGTTGAATTTGGTGACGACGGCGACTTTTCGGTCGCGCAGGAATTCAGCTTTGAGCGGTGTGAGGAGGGTGGCGTTGGTGAAGAGATTGATTTTCACGGGTTGGCGGCTGAGGTAGTCGATCATGTCGAGGATGTAGGGCACCACCATGGGCTCGCCTCCACCAATGATGGTGATGGCACGCACCCCGAGTTCGACGGCCTGATCGATGACATTCTGAATTTCGTCCAGCGTCAGTTCGTTCTCCATTTTACGTCCGGCATCGGAGTAGCAGTAGACGCATTTTAGATTGCACTGGCGGCTTGTTTCCAGGTCGAGGGTGAGTAGGCGTTTGCCCTCTGCCGCCGCGCGGATTTCTTCGGGGGTGAAGTGCAGCCCATACACTTTTTCGGGGGAGAGAAGTGGCTTTTTATTCATGATTAAAAATTCCTGTGCTGAACCCTTTTGCATAACGCTGATGGACATTGAATGTATCCAGTTTTTCATAAAATGCGCGCCATAAATGGATAAAACGCGCATGCAGTGCCTCGGGTGTTTCGTGGAGCGGGCGGAAGACGGAGTGCGCGCCGTTGTAGAGGGCCCAGTCCCGGGTGAGGATACGTCCTTCTTTTTCCAATTGTTGGAAGACGGGCGTTCCGGGGAAGGGGGTCCAGATGATAAATTCGGCGAGGTTGAGGTGCGAGCGCGAGGCTAAGTTGGCGATGAGGTCGGCGGTTTGTGCGGGGTCGTCTTCTTCGTGACCAATCGTGAAGGAGGCCATGGTTTCCATGCCGGCTTCTTGCAGGCGGCGCATCGTCTCAATCAGTCCCTCACCGGTCAGCTCCCGGCAGAGGGGATCAAACAGGCCAAGTACCAGATAAATCTGACGGCAGCCAGCCTCGGCCAGGCGCTGTATATCTTCGGGAGAAAGGCCGCGCAGCATGAAGGGATAGGCGGCAAAAAAGAAGACTTTTCGGATGCGCTCCGCCTTCATGGCATCGAAGAGTTCATTGCGATAGGCGCGGTCGGACGGGTTGTTGAACAGGAGGTTTTCATCTGCAAAATAGAAGCAGGGAAAAGACATGCTGCGCAGGTCGTCGAGTACTTCCTGGATAGGTTTTCGGATGATTCCGGGACCATTGCATCCGTGGACTACGCAGAAGGGGCAGCACACGTCACACCCTCGCGCAGTCTGTACGATTCCGGCGCGAAGATAGCCGGAGGCTTTGAAGAGTTCGCGGCGGGGTTTGGCGAAGGGGGCGTTTGGAGTGCCTCGGTAAAGGCGTTCCAGGCGCCCATGTTGAAAATCATCAAGCAGCACTTCCCAGACTCCTTCGGAGGGGCCGGCAATCACGGCATCGGCGTGCAGGAGCGTTTCTTCCGGATTCATAGAGGGATGAATGCCGCCGGCCACGACTGTTCGACCCGCCGCGCGAAAACGGTCAGCAATGGCATAGGCATTGGAGGCCTGCGGGGTGAAAAAGCTGAGAGCAATCAGGTCGGCGGGAACGTTGTAATTCACGGGTTCGACGTGTTCATCGGTCATGCTCACGGTGTGATCGGGCGGGATGGCACCGGCGGCGGTTGGGATGCCGAGTCCGGCCATGCAGAAAGTGCCGATTTCCCTGCCTGAAAGGGTTTCACGTAGTTCGGGGCAGTCATCGAGCAGCTTTTGCCAGCGTGGAAAAATAAAGTGGATGTGCATGATCAGTCGGTTTCTCCGCGCTGGTCAATGAACCATCGTTTTTTGCGATAACCGGGGGGTGACATCAATTCGATCAAATGTTCTTCGGGATGGAATTCCAGGGCCGGGCGTACGCGAAAGGTGTCGGCGAGATCATCGCGCAGGCGGGCGAGCAGGTGCTCGTCAGGGGTGTCGACGGAAAGAAGAACGGTGAGCTGTTCGCCGTGACAGGCATCGCGTCCGGCAATCAACACAGCGTGGCGGACGGCCTCGTGACCGTGAAGAAAATCACGCACGGCGGCAGGATAAATGGTGGTGCCGCGTATTTTGAGCATCTGATTTTCGCGTGCCAGGATGGGGCCGATGCGGTGCGAGAGGCGACCACAGGCGCAGGGTTCCGTGATTCGGAAGGTAATGTCGCCGGTGCGGTAGCGGATCAGGGGCGCTCCTTCGGTTTGAAGGCTGGTGACAACCAGCGCGCCCGGCTCTCCGTCGGCGCAGAAGGTGCCGTCGTCGCGCAGAATTTCCGCATGGACCAGGTCCGGGTGGATGTGATGGCCGGCAGCGGCGCTGCATTCGCAGAGCGAGCCGTTCATCTCTGTGTTGCCGTAATTGCCGTAGAGTTCCACGTTGCGCAGCTCGGTGATGCGCCGGGCCACGGCATTGGGGCGCAGTGAAACATCGCGTACGGCATCGCCCACTAGAATGGCTTTGCGCAGGGGGAAGTCGGCTTCAGAAAGCCCTAGCTTTTTCGCCTCGCGGAGAATGGCCAGCAGAAAAGAGGGAACGGTCATGATGGCCGTGACGCCAAAGCGCCGAATCCGGTCGACCTGCAAGGCCGGCCCGCCGGCGCCCTGACGCAACACGCAGCATCCGATTCGCTGGAGTCCCTGGTAATAAGCCATGCCCGCCATGAAGAGCGAGTCCATGGTGACGCACAGCAGGACCGTGTCCTTTTCTGTTAGACCTGCCGCCGCGAAGGTGTAGTGCTCGGCCACGGCCAGATGCTCGATATCCACGCTGGTGAGGGGAAGTGCAATGGCGCGTCCCGTGGTGCCCGAGGAACAGACGATTTCGCGTACGGCCTCCCGCGGCGCGGCAAAAAAGGCTTCGTTGCTGCGGGCCAGATCATCCCGCGTGGTGAGCGGAAGCGCGGAGAGAAAAGAAAATACGTCATCCGGATTTTCGGGCACGCGGAAGTCGGCCAGGCTTTGGCGGTAATAGGGGGATTGCTCCAGGGTGTAGCGCAGTTGCCGCTGAAGCAGAGCCGCCTGAAGGCGGCGCTGCTCCTCCCACGGCAGAAATTCAAGATTCGGATGATAACGGGGCTCAAACACACTCATGATGTGAGGAGAAATAAAATATTGAGCCCAGCGAGTCAATCAGCGAGTCCGTTCACGATCTCGCAAGATTAAATTATTCACCGCAAAGAGCGCAGAGAACTCAAAGAAATTGAACGGAAATCCCGGGAGGGACGTTGTCCTCAACGTCCTTCTATTTTCAAACTCATTCCTTATTTCTTCTCGCCCTCTTGCTCACTCTCTACGCTCATTCTCCGCATGGCCCGTGGGGACACGGGCCCTCCCGAAGACGAATTCGATGGCGATACCGATGGCGATGAAATCAGGTCAGGCTGTTTCATCCACCACGAGATGTTTCATGATGAATTCGCGCCGCTCGGGGGTGTTTTTGCCCATGTAGAAGGTAAGCAGGGAGGGGATGGTGTGATGATGGCTCACTTCAACAGGCGTCAGCCGAATATTTTTGCCGATAAACTGCTTGAATTCGGAAGGGGAAATCTCGCCAAGCCCTTTGAATCGGGTAATTTCGGCGCTGCGTCCGATGGTTTTGGCGGCTGCGTCGCGCTCTTTTTCCGAGTAGCAATAGATGGTCTTGGACTTGTTGCGTACGCGGAAGAGGGGCGTTTCCAGGATCATGACGTGGCCGTTGAAGACCAGCTCGTCGAAGAAACGCAGAAAGAAGGTGAGCATCAGGTTGCGGATGTGAAGACCGTCCACATCGGCATCGGTGGCGAGGACAACGCGGTTGTAACGTAGGCGGTCGAAGGATTCTTCGATGTTGAGGGCGCGCATGAGGTTGTACAGTTCGTCGTTTTTGTAGATGGAGTCGCGATTGAGATTGCAGACATTGAGGGGCTTTCCGCGCAGGGTGTAGATGGCCTGGTTGTTGACATCCCGGCAACTTACGATCGAGCCGGCGGCGGATTGGCCCTCGGTGATGAAGATGGAGGTCTCGAGGCCTTTACCCTTTTCCCTGTTGAAGTGCAGTTTGCAGTCCTTGAGCTGCGGAATGCGGATGGAAATGGCCTTCGCTTTTTCGCGTGCCATTTTTTTGACAGAGTTGAGTTCCTTGCGCAGTTTTTCGGTTTCTTCGATTTTCTGAATGACGAGGTCGGCGGCTTCGGGGTTCCGGTGGAACAGGTCGGTGACGACGTCGCGCACCTGATTGACCAGGTCGGAGCGTATTTCGGTGTTGCCCAGTTTGTTTTTTGTTTGAGACTCGAAGATCGGCTCCTTGAGCCGGATGGCCAGGGCGCCGACGAGACCTTCACGTACGTCTTCGCCGCTGAATTTCTTTTTGGAGAATTCGTTGACGGCTTTGAGTACGCCCTCGCGGAAGGCGCTGAGGTGGGTGCCGCCATCGCTGGTGAACTGTCCGTTGACGAAGGAGAAATAGGTTTCACTGAAGCGGCGGGTGTGCGTTAGGGCCAGTTCCAGGGTTTTGGATTGATAATACATCGGCGGGTAAAGGGCTTCATCCTCGACATCCTCGCGGAGGAGATCGAGGAGGCCATCCTCGGAGTGGAATTCTTCGTCGTTGTACCAGATGGCCAGCCCCGCATTGAGGTAGGTGTAAAGACGGATGCGCCGGGCCACGTGATCGGGATCGAAGTAGACCTTCGGAAATATCTCGGGGTCCGGGATGAAGGAAATCAGGGTGCCGTCCGGTTCGCCGGGGGCCTTGCCCTGGCTTTCTTTCTTGAGTACACCCTGTGCATACCAGGCCTCCGCGTATTCCCCGCCCCGGCAACTGCGCACCACAAACGATTCGGAAAGCGCGTTGACCGCCTTGGTGCCCACACCGTTGAGGCCGACGCTAAACTGAAACACCTCGTCGTTGTATTTCGCACCGGTATTGATGCGCGAGACGCATTCCTGAACTTTGCCTAGCGGGATGCCGCGCCCGTAGTCGCGTACGGTGACTTCCGAATCATCAATGGTGACTTCGATCTTCTTGCCATAGCCCATGATGAATTCGTCGACCGAGTTGTCGATGACTTCCTTGAGCAGCACATAGATGCCGTCATCATAGTGGGCACCGTCGCCAATACGCCCGATATACATGCCGGTGCGCTTGCGGATATGTTCGAGGGAGGAAAGGGTCTTGATCTTGCTTTCGTCGTAATTATGCGTCGTTTTCTTTGCCATAGCGCCGGAATCCTTGCCAGCGGGAAGAGGTGTTTTCTACGCCTCGCATCATCGCCGGATGTTTTTTCATGTAAAACAGTCGCTCATCAAATAGCGGAGTGGGCTGCGAGTCAAGACCCGCATAAAGAAAAATCAAAGAGTATTGCAAGCGCCGGGGGCTTGACCTAAGATGCCGTCCCGATGGCCGCATTGACCCGGCACACGAAAGGAAAAATATGGTATCGGAAGGACTGAAATTCAAACGGGTGCTGCTCAAATTGAGCGGCGAGGTGTTTCATGCGCCGAATGGCGGCGACTGTATTGACCCGGTGGCGCTGGAAGCCACCGCCCAGCAAATCAAGCGGGTACACGACTTGGGCGCGGACCTGGCCATGGTCGTGGGCGGGGGAAATATCTTTCGCGGAATGCCCGGCGAAATCTGCGGCATTGACCGGACCACTGGCGACAACATGGGCATGCTGGCCACCATGATCAACAGCTTGGCCCTCCAGGCCGCCATCGAAAACGTCGGCATCCCCACGCGCCTGATGTCCGCCATCGACATGCCAAAAATCTGCGAGCAGGCCATACGCCGCCGCGCCATGCACCATCTTGAAAAGCGGCGCGTAGTGATTTTCGGCGCGGGAACTGGCAATCCCTATTTCACCACCGACAGTGCCGCCGCCCTGCGTGCCACCGAAATCCAGGCCGACGTGCTCCTGAAGGGCACCAAGGTGGATGGCATCTATACCGCGGACCCCAAAAAACATCCCGACGCGGTGCGGTACGATGAGATCACCTATCAAGAGGCCCTGGAAAAGCGCCTACGCATCATGGATGCCGCCGCCTTTTCGCTTTGTCAGGAGAACAAGATACCGATTATCGTATTTAATTTTTTCAAGGAAAACGAACTTATGCGGGTGTTGCAGGGCGAACCGGTTGGCACCCTGGTGCACTGAGTGCGCGTGAACACACCCTAAACAACGAAAAGGAGAATCGCTATGGAATCATTGGATCAAGTCCTGTTGGATAATGAAGATAAAATGAGCAAGGCATTGGAATTTCTGCAGCAGAAGTTTTCGGGCCTGCGCACCGGGAAAGCGTCGCCCAACCTGGTGGAAAATGTGCAGGTCATGTATTATGGCACCCAGACCCGTCTGCGCGATCTGGCCGGCATTGCGACGCCCGAGCCGCGCCTCATTGTGATCAATGCCTATGATCCCACCGCCCTCGGTGCGATTGAAAAGGCCATTCTCGCCGCGAATCTCGGGCTGACGCCCATGAACGACGGGCGCGTGATTCGCCTGCCCATTCCCGAATTGAGTCAGGAACGCCGTCAGGAAATCATTAAAGTGGCCAAACGGGAAACCGAAGAACAGCGCGTGGCCGTGCGCAATCTGCGCCGCGAAGCCAACGATGCCGTCAAGGCCCTTCAGAAAAAGAGCGTTATTACCGAAGACGAACGCGACAAGGCCCTGGACGGCATCCAGAAAAACACCGATGCCTATATCAAAAAAATGGACAACCTGCTCACCGCCAAGGAAAAAGAACTTCAGGAAGTCTGATCAGGGAGGGCGAGCGTCCCGCGAGCCGTGCGGAGAGGGAGAGAATTTAACGCAGAGACGCAGAGACGCAGAGACGCTGGGCCGCAGAGGGGAGAGGTTTTCACACAAAGGCACGGAGGCACAAAGGAACAGAGGGACGCTTGGAGGGCGAGCGGCCCCGCGAGCCGGTCTGTTTTGTATGCTGAACGCCGACCGAAGGGTTCGTCAATAAACTCGGAGCGCGATGAATAAACCAATGCAGGGCCTGGACGTCCTCCTCGAACGGCACTTGGATTGGCTGACCGGGCGCCGGGTGGGGCTGGTGGCGCATCCGGCGAGCGTAGACGCGCAGGGGGTGCATGCCGCGTTGCGTCTGCGTGCTTGCCCGGAGGTTCGTCTGACGTGTCTGTTAGGGCCTGAACATGGTTTTTCGGGGCTGGCGGCAGCGGGCATCCCGGTGGAGGACGGCGCTCACACCGATTGGGACCTCCCCGTGTTTTCCCTCTATGGCGAAACCCGTAAACCGACCCCGGAAATGCTCGAACATCTGGATGTTCTCGTGTTCGATCTGCAGGACTTGCCCGTTCGCTGCTACACCTATTCCTCCTCGCTGCGCCTGATGCTCGAGGTCGCCTCCGAATGCGGGAAAACCGTGGTGGTGGCCGACCGCGCGGCCCCGCTGGCCGGAATACTTGACGGCCCGATGCTCGAGCCGGAACTCGAATCCTTTGTGGGCTTGGTGCCCACGCCCTACTGCTATGGCCTTTCCACCGGCGAGCTGGCCCGCCTACTGGTCGATCATTACCGGTTGGACGTGGATCTCAAGATCGCCTTTCGCTCCGGCCCCTCCGCCGGAGTGGATGCCCGCTGGATACCCCCCTCGCCAGGCATCAAAACCCGTCAGACGGCTCTGACCTACCCCGTGACCGTCTGCTGCGAAGCCCTGCCCGCACTCGATTACGGACGCGGCCATCCGTTTGTCTTTCAGGTAATGGCCGCGCCCTGGATCGATGGCGAGGCGCTTGCACGGGATGTGAACCGGCTTGCCCTGCCTGCACAGCACGTCGCGCCGATCGCCTACACCGCTTCCGAGGGACTCTACAAAAACTGCCTCGTGCAAGGGATTCGCCTCGAAGTAGATGAAAGTCCCGCCTATCGTCCCGCCTGCGCGATGATGCACCTGTTGCGCCTGCTCACCGATCTCTACGGAGTGGACCAAATCTGGCACGCCGAAGGCTCGCGGCCCGCCTTTTTCGACCAACTGCTCGGCTCGCGCCAACCCCGCGAAGCTCTCCTCGCCAGCCAGACCCCCGCCCAAATTTCTGCAGCATGGGAACCCGGTCTGCGCGCCTTCGATGCGTGAAAAAGAGGAGCACCCGAAAAATGCAGGAAAGGGTTATCCACAGATTACGCAGATTTGCGCAGATTGAGAGAGGAAAACTGTACGAAGTGGTTGAAGTAGCGTGGACTTCCAGTCCGCGTTTCCCCCAAAGGAAGAATCGAATGGCGCAGACAGGCAGAACGCAGTTTTCGGGATGTGCGTATTGGTAGCGTGGTGCTCTCCGAGCGCCACGGTGTTTTGTCGTCCACTGCCCACCTTCCGTCCGCTCGGCGAGCGGACGGCTACAAGGTAAGAATTCATAAGGAAGAACTAAAACCCTTTAATTCAGAAGCTCGGCCAGAAAACAGATTGACCGCACCCACTCTGTAAGATATCTTATTACAGGCCTCAGCAAGGAGCAATCATGAGAAGTACAATAACGATCAGCGTTCCCGACCAAATGCGTTCAGATCTCGACAGAATATCTCGCAGTGACGGGGTGTCTCGTAGCGACATCGTCCGCGAATCACTGCGCGATTACCTATTTGTGCGTCGCTTTCGAACCATAAGAAACTCGATGGTTAGTAAGGCATCGCGCAGAGGTATCTATACCGACCAGGATGTATTTGATCGGGTATCATGAGGCTTGTCCTCGATACAAATGTCTTGATTGCCGCATTCATCTCTCACGGGGTGTGCAATGAGCTGTTCGAGCACTGCGTGCTCTATCACGAGGTGGTTATCTCCTCCTTTATTCTGGACGAGCTGAAAGAGAAGTTGACCGGAAAGTTCAAGTTCACCGCACGCGAAGCCAATGCTGTCGTACGTTTAATAACATCTCGAAGCGAGATGGTATCTCCACCGCCACTTGCCTCTCCCATGTCGCGAGACCCCGATGACGACCACATCATTGCTGCGGCAGTGGCGGGGCACTGCGAATGCATCGTCACGGGAGACAAAGACCTGCTCGATCTCAAGGAAGCATGTAACATCACCATCATGTCCCCGGCCCACTTCTGGAAGTTTGAAGACGGATAGGCCGCGCTTGGCGACCAGTATTGGTAGCGTGGTGCTCTCCGAGCGCCACGACGATAGGTTTGGAGAGATTTTGAACGCAGAGACGCGGTGGCGCAGGGGCGCGGAGGAATACGGAAGAATTTTGACGGGATGAACGGGATGAGCAGGATTGTTTTTGGAAAACCGCGAATGGACGCTAATGGACGCGAATTCGGGGAGGGCTGCTGTCCTCAGCGGCCTTCTCTTTTTCTCCAGCTCATTCCATATTTCTTTTGCTTTAAACGTTCACTCTCCGCATTCCTCTGCGTCTCCGCGCCTCCGCGTCTCTGCGTTAATGTTCTCTACGATCGCCCTGTCGTTTCAAGAAATTCCCGGAAGACCGACAAACAGGCTGTACAAAGGCTTCCATTTCTCAATAATCAGACGTCTTATGAGAAGAAAAATTATGATGCGGAAAATTGCAGATGTTGTACAAAGGGCAGGTCATCCAATGCCGGTGATTTGCTCTCCAGAAGAATTTATGGAGGCCGAGCATGAATGATCCAATTGTAGAAGAGGTTCGAAAATATCGCGATGAGCATGCTCGTAAGTTCGATTACAATCTTGATCGAATCTGTGAAAATTTTCGTCAGAGACATGCTGAAAACCTTAAGTGCTTATCCGAAGTGAAAAGTGCCAACAATCGCAGTCCCCATACAAATGTTCCGGTTTGAATCGGAACATTTGTCGGTGCTGCGTGACGTTATGTGCAAGAAGATGAACGCGACGAACAGCAAAACCCGGATGATCTTATTGTTTGCATTGGTTGTTTGTGCTGTCGCAATCATTTCCCGACTTTTGTACTTTGAATGGAGCGTGGCCAACGACCCGCTCTTTCTTTGGCCCGTAGTGGATGAGGCTACCTACATTAGCGATGCTGTGGCGATCGCCGACAATCCTTTTGAGGGCAGCACGTATCGCTTGCCATTTTGGCAACCGCCCGGGTACACATTGATTCTCGCGGTTCTTCATCATCTGGGTTGTAACCTTCGCGGTATCGTCATAATTCAACAAGTATTAGGTGTGTTGAGTGCACTTCTCATCTACTTCCTTGGGCTTCGATTGTTTGGCCGCAACACAGCTATATGGGCGGCTATCGGCGCAACGCTATTCGCCGTCTGCCCTGCGGTGCTATTCTACGAAACGCGATTCCTCAAGCCCGCATGGAACATTATTCTGCTGCTATTATTGCTCCATCTTCATTTGTCGGCAAATCGTACTCGCCACACAGTTGTAATGGCTCTTTTGACAGGCATTCTATGCCTTCTCGAAGCATACTTCCTAATTCTGGCAGCAGTGTTGGCAGTATTGATTCTCATCGAGCGGCCCCGTCTTGCGGTTGTATACGCCACTGTACTCATCGCCACCTTAGCACCAGTGTCTCTCGCCAATAGTTTTGCGACGGGTCGCTTTATGCCCATTTCCTCCAATGGGGGTGTTAACCTGTTCGTTGGCAACAACTCCAACTGGATCAAGAGCTACAACACTCTGCCGGGGTTTGAGTGGAAATACATGATCCTAAAGGACGACTCCGGCGCAAAGCTATACGGTGATCGAGCTCGCGACAGGGACGCTCTATTCGGTCGTGATGTACTGAACTTCGCAGTTCGTCATCCCATCTCGTTCACCTCTGCCTTGGCACAGAAATGCTTGATGACAATATCTGCCACGGAAACATACCGCGATATTGATATGAGCAACGGCGCTCACACGCCAGCATTCAATGCGATTGTCAATTCGGCAATACTTGCTCTGTTCATTGTCGCCCTTCCTGCACAGAACCGCAAAGCAGCTTTGCTGCTCGTCGCCACCGGGCTGTTGTTATTCGTCAATACTGTATTCTTTCCTTCGACGCGATACAGGTTGCCAATGATTGCTCTGATGTGCGCGGGAATTCCCGCGATACATTATTGTCGTGGGGTGCGTCAGAATCTTATAGTGGCTGGAATAGCGATGGTCTCTATACTATTAGGCACATTCTTTGTCAGACTGAATTTCGACAGGTCGTCATGGCAGGCGCTACGCGCCCTGCAAACGGCCGAGAAGCTCGCTATTCAGGAGGATATGCATGGTGCCGACATGTATTTTCAACTCGCCGTCGCGACCAAACCCATTCTACCTGCACTCTCTCGGTATGGTGAGTTTCTGCTGTGCAAGCAGCATGATCCAGCCAGAGCCCGTCCTTACCTTGATAGAGCCATCGCATTGAATCCCGACTTTCCTGACGCACGCTTTCATCTTGCCCTTATGTTTACGGACAAAAATGAATATGGACACGCATACAACTCATACTCCAACTACATTCATCTCCGTGATCGCCTGAATTATCCCGATGACTATGATTTTGCGATGCTTCTTGAAGCACTCTATTTCTGTTCTGCATATCAGTCAACGCAGCCGGATGTTGTGTTCAAGGATGATCAATTTATACGGCTTGAATCGTTGCTTTCCCTTGCTGATGCCCGCGAATGGAAATACAATCCTGCAGTTTGGCAGAAGATTGAGAAGATTTCTCGGATAAGGGCAATGAAATACAGCGACACACAACAAGAGCCTCCAAGGGACGGTGTACCGCTGCGCGGCCCCCCGCCCCCGAGGCAGATCGTTCTGCCAACACCATGAAAGACATCATCACAATACGAACGTATGGCTCTGAGACTTCAGCTATGATGTACAAGATGCTGCTGGAGGGATGCGCGATTGATGCCGCCATTCAGAAGGACGATTGCGGAGGGATGCTGCCGTATCTCCAAGTGGCAACGGGGGTACGATTGATGGTCAGAGCTGAAGACCGGCAAAAAGCGGAAGAGATTCTGAACAGACTTGAAGTCGCCATACCGGTTTGATAACAGCCGGAAGTATCTGATTTAAAAGCCGGAACCCTTTTTGGGGAGTAGATCATCATGACAAAGAATATCTCATCTAAATATCAACCGTGGGTGGATGCGCAAAAGCGTTTTCATCTTTCGCATGCACACATCCAAATGGCGCGGGAACTTGGTTTAAATCCGAAGAAGTTTGGAGGTTTGGCCAATCACAAACAGGAGCCGTGGAAGGCCCCTTTGCCTGACTTCATTGCGGATATCTACTTCAAGCGTTTTGGCAGAGAGCGTCCAGAACAGGTTAAATCGATCGAGCAGATGGTTCGGGACCAGGAGCAGAAAAAGGCGGAGAAGAAGGCCGAAAAACAAAAGCGGCAAGAAAGCGCTGCTTCATGCAGTGATTCAGTAATTTCTTAATGAATGTCCGGTGGATGGCCAGAAAACGCTTGAATTTCGGGCACTTGGAACCTATCTTCCCTGAACTTTCGACGGAATGCACCGTCGGCAACCCCAGGAAGAAGAGCAGGCTCTCATGAAACAGGATAATCATTCGGAATTGGAAACCATGCGGCACAGTGCAGCCCATATTATGGCCGCCGCCGTGTGCCGTTTGTTTCCCGAAGTGCAGTTGGACATCGGCCCCTCTACCGATGATGGGTTCTACTACGATTTTCTGTTGGAGCATCGCCTGACGCCGGAGGATTTCGAGCAAATAGAGGCCGAGATGCAGCGGATTGTCGAGGCTAACTTACCCTTCGAGCGGCGCGAGTTGTCGCGCGCTGAAGCCGAGGCGCTGTTGAAGGAAAAGGGACAGAAGTTCAAGGTGGAACGGTTGGCCGATATTCCCGAAGGCGAGAAGATTTCTTTTTATCACTGCGGCGAATTCATGGATTTGTGTCGCGGGCCGCATGTGGAAAGCACCGGGCGCATCAAGTCGTTCAAGCTGCTTTCGGTGGCTGGTTCCTATTACCGGGGCATTGAAACGAACCCGATGCTTCAGCGGCTTTATGCGACGGCGTTTCTTCATCCCAAGGAACTGCGATCCTATCTGCAACTTCTGGAAGAGGCGAAGAAGCGGGATCACCGCAAGCTCGGGCGCGAGCTGGATTTGTTTTCCACCAGCGAGCAGATTGGCCCCGGGTTGGTGCTCTGGCATCCGAAGGCGGCCCGCATCCGCTCGATCATCGAGGAGTTCTGGCGGAGGGAACATTTCCGGCACGGATATGAAATGATCTACACGCCGCATCTGGGGCAGGCCCGCCTCTGGGAAACGTCCGGCCATCTCGGCTTCTACCGCGAAAGCATGTATGCGCCGATGAATATTGATGGCAACGAGTATTTCATCAAGCCGATGAATTGTCCGTTTCACATTCAGATTTACAATTCGGGGCGGCGCTCATATCGGGAACTGCCGATCCGCTGGGCGGAACTCGGCACGGTGTACCGCTATGAAAAGGCTGGCGTGCTGCATGGCCTTCTGCGTGTGCGTGGGTTTACGCAGGACGATGCCCACATCATCTGCACCCCGGAACAGGTCGAGGATGAAATCAAGGAAACCATGCGTTTTGCCATCCGCATGTGGCATACCTTCGGATTTAAAAACATCACCGCCTATCTGGCCACCCGGCCCGAAAAATCGGTGGGCGATGAAGAACGCTGGGAGAAGGCTACGGCGTCGCTCGAGGCCGCGTTGCAGTCCGAAAATATCCCTTATGAAAAAGATCCCGGTGGTGGGGCGTTCTACGGACCCAAGATTGACATGAAGGTCAAGGATGCCATCGGGCGCGAATGGCAGGTCAGTACCATTCAGTTTGATTTCAATCTGCCCGAGCGGTTCGACATGATTTACGTCGGCGATGATGGCCAAGAGCACCGCCCCTACATGATTCACCGGGCTCTGCTGGGCAGTATCGAGCGCTTTTTCGGTATACTCATCGAACATTACGCGGGGGCCTTCCCACTCTGGCTCGCGCCCGAGCAGGTGCGCATTCTGCCGCTTACCGAAAATCAGACGGAGTATGCGTGCGGGGTGGAAAAACAACTGCTCGAGGCGGACCTCCGCGTGACGGTGGATCGCCGGCAGGAAAAGGTGGGCGCGAAGATTCGTCAGGCGCAGATGGACAAGATCCCGTACATGCTGATTGTGGGCCCCAAGGAGGCCGAGGCGGGCCAGGTGGCTCTGCGCTGTCGCCGCCAAGGCGATCAGGGTGCCATCGATATGCCTGCGCTCATTCAAAAGCTTCAGGAGGAAGTCGCCACCCGACAAACCCATTTGGAGTAAAGTCCCGGGTAGACTTTTTTGTCTGCCGAGGCTATATTCCGCATTCACAGGTGTAAAACAACCAAGAGCATAACGCATAACGAACAACAACCGACCATAAGGAGGCAAACTATTCAAAACAGAAAATTCAGACGTGACGATCGCCAACCCCGTACCCGGATCAACCAATTGATTCGCGTGCCGGAGGTTCGCTGCATTGATGCCGATGGGGAGCAGATCGGTGTCGTTTCCACTCGCGATGCACTGAGAAAGGCCAATGACGCGGGGCTGGATCTCGTGGAAATCTCTCCCAATGCCCATCCGCCGGTCTGCCGGATCATGGATTACGGCAAATTCAAATACGACGTGGAGCGGAAGGAGCGGCAGTCCAAAAAACACCAGTCGCAAACGAAGCTCAAAGAAATCAAATTTCATGCCAACGTGGGTGACCACGACTACGAGACCAAACTGCGCCACGCGACCGACTTTCTGGGGGAAGGCCACCGGGTCAAGTTTTCTCTGTATTTCCGTGGGCGCGAAAATGCGCATCAGGAACTGGGGCATCAGTTGATGAAGCGCGTCGCCATCGACTTGGCGGAAGTCGGCACACTCGAACAGGAAGCCCGCATGATGGGCCGAAACCTGTTGATGATGATGGTGCCGAAGAAGAAGTAATTTCGACGCTCGGCCAACTCGTCTATATTCTGACAGGGGCTACGGCTCGCGCGGACGGGATGAATCACCCCGGATGGGGTGAAGGGCTATAGCCTAGGGTCGCCAGACCCTGGGTTTTGTGATGTAGGCAATCTCCAGCACCCCCTCCGGGGTGCATGTTGTTTTGTTGTTCGTGTTCCCGGGGTCTGTCGACCCCGGGCTATTTTCCCCGACCCCTCCGGGGGTCAACACTTCACGGGAAATGGCCAAACTCCAGGACTCCTTCGGGGCCAACTCGCAAAGCGTTGAGCGTTTATCACCCCCGCCCGCTCGGCGAGCGGACGGCTACTTCATTTTGAACCGGCACCCCGCGCGAACATGCGTGCGGCTTTTGCGAGAAGTTCGGAGGCGTGGCGCATGGAGTCCTCCACGCTGATCGTCTCTGGTCGGATGGCGGCGGCGTAGGTAATGCCTGCTGTGCGCCATTCGGATTCGGTGAGTCCGAGCCTTCCGGCGAGTACGGCGGTTTTTGCTCCGGCTTGTGCAGCGAGACGCGCCACTCCATCCACCACTTTGCCTTGCAGGGATTGGGCGTCGAACGAGCCTTCGCCCGTGAGTGCCCAATCCGCTCCGTGCAGGGCCTCGGCCAGACCGGCTGCGCTCATGACGGCGTCAATGCCGCGCACGATCGTGGCATTCATGAAGGCGACTGCTCCGGCGGCGAGTCCGCCTGCGGCACCCGCACCGGGTAGGTCGCGCACTTCTTTTTCCAATGATTGGAAAATTCGTTCCGAAAGGTTCCAAAGTCTGGATTCGAGTTCTTCGACCATGGCGGGGGTGGCGCCTTTCTGGGGGCCGTAGACTCGGGCAGCACCGCTTGGACCGCAAAGGGGATTGGTGACATCGCATAGGACGTCGATGGGCGGCAGGGCAAGATCTTTGGGAGGGCGGATCGAGCCGTCGGGCGGGAATGTCCAGCCGAGGGCTTCGGCGGCACCGACGCCCCCATCCACGGTGGCGCTACCGCCGACCGTGAGGAGGATGCGCTTGGCGCCTTTTTCGGCGGCGGCGCGGATGAGTTCGCCGGTTCCGTAGGTCGTGGCGATCAGGGGGTTTCGTTTTTCGGGAGGGATCAGGGTCAGGCCGGAGGCGGAGGCCATTTCCACCACGGCGATTTGGGTTTTGGCGATCCAGGCGAATACGGAGGAGACGGTCATGCCGGGAAGGGGGCCGGCGACGGTTCGGGGAATCCAGTCGCCACCGAGTGCGGTTCGCAGGATATCGGCGGTGCCTTCGCCGCCATCGGCCATGGGGCGGAGGAGTATTTCGGCGTCGGGACGTATGGTGCGGATACCTTCGGCGGCGGCTTGGCAGGCTTCGCGGGCGGTGCAGCTTCCTTTGAAGGAGTCGAAGCAAAGGACGATTTTCATGGGGCCTCGGGAAGATCGGGCAGGACTTGGCTTAGTTGATTCCAGTGGGTAATGACGGCATCGGGGCGGATGCGGCTTGCTTCGGGGTGGTCGGGGCGCAGGCGCAGGGAGCGGCGGTCGCCGGCAAAGAGGGTGGTGCGGCAGCCGGACTGGTGAGAGGGGGTGATGTCGTTGAGCATGTCGTTTCCGATGTAGAGGATTTGTTCGGGGGAGATGCCGCGCTCGGCCAGTACG
This sequence comes from uncultured Verrucomicrobiota bacterium, assembly GCA_964490935.1. Taxonomy (GTDB): domain Bacteria; phylum Verrucomicrobiota; class Kiritimatiellia; order RZYC01; family RZYC01; genus JAQVYB01. Next base: position 30,171 of record CAZBEO010000010.1, on the reverse strand, counting down.
ATGAGGGGTGCGGCAAAGAGGGTGATGTCGGGTTTGGCCACGCGCTGGCGGTAGGACCACGAGCAGAGTTCCTGATCGAATCCGAGTTCGGCGAGGCGGCAATCGAAGAGGGTTTCGAGGGTCAGCGGGGTATAGAACTGGGCATTGGAGACGATGCCGAGGGCGATGCCGGCCCGGTGGAGGCGCTCGAGTGTTTCACGTGCACCCGGCATGGGCCAGACGGGATTGGTGCGGCATTCAAATTCGGTTGCGAGGCGTTCGATGTCGGGCGGGGAAAGGGAAGGCCGTTGGGTGGTTGAATCATCCAGGGCCTCGGTCCAGATTTCACGAATATCCACTTCGGGACAGGGGAAGCCCTGGGCGTTTAATCGGGCATGTTCGCGCTGGATCAGCTCGACGAGTCGGTCGGCAAGGGTGGCGGCTCGGGATGGGCGCGTGGGGAGTCCGAGGGCTTCGAGGGCTTCGCGTGCGGCATCGGCGAAGGCTTCGAGACGGGCGGCACCGATGTCGCCGCTGGCGGAGGAGACGAGGGTTCCGTAGACATCAAAGAGTACGGCGCGAATCCCGGGAATGGGGTCGGGGCGCGCCGGGAAATCGGCGGGCTCGATGGCGAAAGGAGCGGTGCGTTGGCGGATGATGTTGCGCAGGGTGTTTTCGTTTTTCATGATGTTCTGAGTAGGGAGAAGGATTCGGGTTGATGAAAGGCGTGCAGAAGGGCTTGTGAGTTGGGCCACTTCAGGCTGCCTGAGGCGGTGGATGGTTCGTAGAGTGCGGCCAAACGTTCGCCGTAGCGGTCTGGATGAAATTGTTCGGTCACGATGCGGTGGTTGTGTTCGATGATGGCCTGTGCGGGAGGCGGTGGAATCTGTGCGGCAAGAAGGGCGCGGTCATTGGGCGAGGCGGCGAGGCGGCGGATAATATCGCGTTGCATGGCTTCATCGAGGCATCCGAAATCCACGGCGTTGTCCTGGATGAGGGCGTGCAGAATTTTTTCGGGTTCCTGGGGGTCGGGTTTTTGTCCGAGTGCTTGAGCCCGATGGGTGGAGGCTTTGGCGATGGCGGTGCCGAGGCGGTCGCGTCCGATCCATTCGAGGGGAATGGCGAGTCGGGTGTAGAGGGCGGAGAGATCGAGCCCGGCTTCGCAGAGGGAGCGGGTGATGAGCGGGAGGTTGCGTCCGACAAGCGGGCGGTTGGCGGGCCAGGGTTCGAGATAGACAAGGCCGAAACCCTCGGCGATGCTGGTGGAAATCACGGTGGAGGCGGATTGAAAAATGGCGGCCATCGAGGGGAAGCCCTCGCCGTATTCCCATTGAATGTCCAGGGATGTTTCGGCGGCGAAGCGTACCCATTCGTCGTAGCGGGTCCGTTCCACGGGGTTGCGGGGTGCGCGGGTGATGGCGTAGGTGTCGCCGGCCTCACCCAGCAGGGAAAGGAGCAGAAATTCGCCGATGTTTTTGCGTCGTATGGCGCGGGTGGGATAGAGGTGGCGTCGGGGTTGGTCGGGTGGGGCTTTTTCCGGCATGGGTCCGCCGGCATCCACGGGATTGGGGAGTACGGTGACGCGCTCGAAGCCTGCGGCGCGGAGGAGTACGGCATCGCGATCGTTCAGCACGGCGTAGGCGATGTGCGGGGCTTGCGGATAGAGGTGTTCGAGCGGCATGGCGCGCGCGGCGAGTTGTTCGCGCAGAAAGGCGTAATTGGCGGGGCGGCCATCTTCCGCGAAGTCGTGTGGCTGGAGTATGAGGCGTTCGCCGTCGCGTGCGAGGGCATCGACGAGGAGGGGGAGTGTCTCATTTTTTCCGAGGGCGTGATTATGGATGTGCCACAGGTCGGGCGGGCCTCCGAGGAGTTCGGACGCGGCGCGGCGTGCTTCGCGGACGAGTTCCGCCGGGGTGATTTCGGGATGCGGGCCGTAGGCAAGTGCGGGGAGGACGCTGGTTCGTAGCGGATGGCGCAGGGCGGTTTCGTCGGGCGGCTCGCCCGTGAGGGCGGCTACGTCGTGGCCGAGTCGGGCGAGGGCCTGCGCGGCGTCATCCATAACCCGTGTCACGCCGCCGGTGCGCAGATGGTAATGGACGAGGGCGATTTTCATGAGGGCTTGTGTCGTTCGCGATAGGCCGGAATATCGATCATGGGGGGGCGTTCATCTTCGGGGATGTCGTATTCAATCTGCTCGAATTCGGCGCCTGCCGCCTGGAATTGGAGGAGGATGGAGGTCATGTCGGGCCACTCGGAGACGATGCCGAGTTTGTTCATGCGGGTGAGGAAGGTTTGGAGGATGCCGAAGGCCATGCGCCCGAGGGCGCGCGTTTCCTGGTTGCGATGGATGCGGCGGTCGAGATCGGTTTGCGCGAAGGCGTTCATGCCCCAGCGGCGGTAGACATCGATGAGGTGCGAGGTTTCCACACCGTAGCCGACAGGGAAGGGAATGGCTTCGAGCACTTCGCGGCGAACGGCATATTCGCCGGAGAGCGGCTGAATCAGAGCAGCCAGTTCGGGGAAGAAGAGCGAGAAAAGAGGCCGCACGAGAATCTCGGTCACGCGCCCGCCGCCGGAGGGGCGTATGCCCTGCGAAAAGACGAGCGGACGGTCGTAAAAGGCCTTCACATAACTGACTTCAGGACGAAACAGCAGCGGCCCGATCAAGCCGTAGACAAAGTGCGGGCGGATGTTTTTAATGTCGGCGTCGATGTAGACAATGATGTCGCCGTTGAGCTGGTAGACGGCCTTCCAAAGATTCTCGCCTTTGCCTTTTTTGAATCCCAGGTCGGGCAGGATTTCGGCGGAGCGATAGACGAGGGCGCCGAAGTTGGCGGCTACCTCGCAGGTGCTATCCTCGGACCCGGAATCGATCACGGCGATTTCATCGAGGAGCGGAAACTTGGTGACGAGTTCGGATTTGAAGAGGACCACTTCTTTGCCGATGGTTTTTTCCTCGTTGAGGGTCGGGATGCAGAGCGAGATTTTCAGCCCGCGCTTTTCCTTTTCGGCCACGAGGGACTTGATGTCTTTGAAGTCGGAATGATGATACGTATTCTTTTTAAGCCAGGTGTTATGCACGGCAGAAGCCTCCATCTAGGGCGAGAATGAGTCCGACCAGTTGCGCCATGCCCCGCCCAATGGGGGCAATCAGCAGGTTGTCCTGCTGGCCGTCGGTTTGATCGCCCTCGGTGATGCCGATGGTCACGGCGGGAATGCCCGCCTCGAGTACGGCGGAAAGTTCGGAGCCGCTGGGGCGTATCAGCGGTTCGATCTCCAGTTTATCCATCATGAAACGTGCACTGCGCGCGAGGGGGTGACTGAACTCCAATTCCGCCGGTTTGCGTCGGCAGAGAATGTTGAAGCTCATCTGGCCGCGTGTGTGTATGCCGACCTCCTCGATAATATCGGCGATGCGGCGTTCGACGCGCTGGATGGTCTCTTCCGATTCGCTGAGGATATTGAAGCTTAGGCTGGCTTTGCGTGGTACGACGCTGAAGGAGGTCCCGCCGTGGATGGTGGCGTAGACGATCGTGGTGCGCGGGCGGGTGGGTAGCTCGATGGTGGATATTTTGTTGATAATTTCGTTCATGGCCATGATGGCACCGGTGGCGCCGAAGCGCGTCCAGTCGTACTCGCGGGGCACGCGGCAGATCACTTCGGCACGCAGCAGACCGGTGGAATGAGTGGAGAGTTTACCCAGCGGCATCCCATCCACGCAGACCGCACCGAGGAGCGGAAGCTGATTGTTGTTCAGAAAGAAGCGGAGCCCTTCGAGATCGTGTGCGCCCTGGCTCTTGGTGGTAGCGAGGAGGATCAGGTTGGATTTCAGGGAGATGTTGAGTCGGCGCAGGAGGGCGGGTAGGGTGGCGAGGGCGGCGAGGCCCATGCTGTTATCGCCGAGACCAAACCCGCAGGCGCTTTCCGAGCTGAGCTGCACGGTATGATCCTCGTGGGCCGGGAAACTGGTGTCGGCGTGGGCGACGAGGAGGATGTTGGAGCGGGCCTTTTCGCCTTCGACCACGGCCACGCCGTTGCCGGCGTCGTCGGAGGAGCTTGGTATCATGTCGTTTTCGGCAAAACGATCCAGCAGCAGATTGATGCGTGCTTCTTCTCCGCCCGAGGGCGCGGGCATTTCGCCCAGCAGCACCAGGTTCGCCAGAATTTCATCCCGCATACTTTCCGCTACTTCGCGGATTTGCGGAAGAGTCCGACCTATTTTATTTAAAGCTTTTTCTATATCCATAAGTTTTCCAATCAGTGGCTCCGTTGAGCAAAGTCCGCGTGAGTTATCACCCCGGATGGGGTGAAGGCATATAGCCCAGGGTCGATAGACCCTGGGTTTCTGATTCTCCAACATCCCATGCACCCCGGGAGGTGGTGCTGGAATATCTTGATGAAAATGTCCTGTAAAGCTCGTTTTGCGCACCCCGTCCGGGGTGCATGTTGTTTTGTTTGTCGGCTTCCCGGGGTCCAAGACCCCGGGCTATTCTCCCCGGCCCCTCCGGGGCCATCATGTCGCTGACTTTTGTCGGTGGCATCAAGCATTGGAACTCTTCCAGGCGTTTTTTTCCAATCGTTGGAAGTTTTTTCTTCGAGTTTTTCGGCCCTTGAAAAGACAATGCCGTATTTTTCCAATCATTGGAAACTTTTTTTTGAGAGGCACGCGGGCTTGTGGGTTTGGGAGAGAGTTCTCACACCAAGGCGCAAAGGCACAAAGGAAGAGGGGAGAAGCGTTAGGGAGGGCGAGCGTCCCCGCGAGCCGTGCGGAGGGTAAGTGCTGGGATTGGCCGCAAAAAAGAAGAATGCCCTTCGGGCCTTGGCATGAGGCCGAAAATCGGCTATTTTAGGGGTTGTGTTCGCACGGTGGCGGGGGAGTCGGTGTGCTAATTTAGGAATGGGTAGGTGATCGTATGGCTGGAAATGCCGGATTTATATCAACAAGGTTCGAGGGTACCGACGGGGTGTCGCTCGAGAGCGCGAAGTGGGCGCAGGTGCTTTGGGATTTTCAATATAGGAGCTTCTGGTACGCGGGATACAATGACCGTTCGCCGGGGTGCAGTTGCTGCATTCCGGAGGCGCATTTTCTGCATCCAGAGAATGTGTGGATCAATGAGCGCATCTGGGGATCGACGCGTCGGTCGCCGTTGGTGACGGAGCGCATCCGCGCGATGGCGGGCTATTTGTGCAAGACGATTTACGCCTTCGTGGAGGAGTTCAATCTGGATGTGCTGATTCTTCAGAATGCGCTGGCGATTCCGATGCACATTCCGCTGGGCGTGGCGATCACGCAGTTTCTGGCGGAAACGCAAATGCCGGCGATTGCGCACCATCACGATTTTTATTGGGAGCGGTCGCGGTTTTCGGTGAACACGGTGGCGGAATATCTGGAGATGGCGTTTCCGCCGAGGATTCCGAACCTGCAGCATGTGGTGATCAATGCGGCGGCGCAGGAGGAGCTTTCGTGGCGCAAGGGGGTGTCGTCGGTCATTATTCCGAATGTGTTTGATTTTGAGAATCCACCACCGCCGCCGGATGCGTACGCCTCGGATGTGCGGGCGGAGTTGAATCTGGCGCCGGATGACATTGTGATTCTGCAGCCCACGCGCGTGGTACCGCGCAAGGGCATTGAACACGCGATCAAACTGGTGCAGCAACTCAAGGACCCGCGCTGCAAGCTGGTGGTCTCGCACAAGTCGGGCGATGAGGGAATGGACTACCGCAATATGCTCAGCGATATGGCAGAGGACTATGGTGTGGATATGCGTTTTGTAGAGACACGCGTGGGTGATACGCGCGTGCTCGATTCCGAGGGACGAAAAATCTTCACGCTGTGGGATTTGTATCCTCATGCGGACCTGGTGACGTATCCCAGCCTCTACGAGGGGTTCGGCAATGCCTTTCTCGAGGCCCTCTATTTCCGGAAACCGGTGCTGATCAATCGCTACGCAATTTTTGCACGCGACATGGAGCCGAAGGGATTCCGAGGGCCGGTCATGGATGGCATCTTGAGCAAGAGCAATGTGAAGGAGGTGCAGCGCATTCTGCATGATCCCGTCTATCGAAAAGAACTCGTAGACCACAATTACGCCGTGGCCCTTCGCTATTACAGCTATGCCGTGCTGCGCCATCAACTCCACACCCAAATCACAAACATCCGGGGGCTGGAAACATGAGACTAGATAAATTACTGCGTGGAAAAGCCATGCACGACAGCTTTGAAATGCTCTACGGCACAAATCGTGCCGATCATTGTATGCAGCGCCTCAACTCCATGTCGGACCGCTACGGCATTGACCAACTCGGCAAGCCGCCGCGCGTGTTGACCGAGGCCGACACCCTGTTGATCACCTATGGCGACATGGTGCGCGACCCCGCATCCGAAACACACACCCCGCTGCGTCTGCTTCGTCTCTTTTTTCATGAGCAGTTAGGTGATGCCTTCAGTATGATTCATCTGCTGCCGTTTTTTCCTTATTCGTCCGATGATGGTTTCTCGGTGTTGGATTATCGTGTGGTGGACCCGGCGCTCGGCACCTGGAAAGAGGTGACCGCGCTCAGCCAGGAGGCCGAACTGATGTTCGATTTTGTGCTGAACCATGTCTCGCGGGGCAGTACCTGGTTTGAGGACTTTGTGCGTGGCGTCGCCCCGTACCGCGATTATTTCATTGCCGTAAATCCTCAGGCGGCCCTCCGCAACGTGACGCGCCCACGCGACCTGCCTCTGCTTACGCCCGTCTCCACTGCGCACGGCGAACTCCACCTCTGGACCACCTTCAGCAGCGATCAGATTGACCTGAATTACGGCAACCCGGACGTACTCTTCGACATGCTGGACGTACTCTTTCAATACATTGTGCAAGGGGCCTCCTTCATCCGCATGGATGCCATTGCCTATCTCTGGAAGGAAATCGGTACCACCTGCATTCATCTGCCGCAAACGCATCAGGTGGTGAAACTGTTTCGCGATATTGTGGATATGATTGCTCCGCATGTGGTGCTGCTGACCGAAACCAACGTGCCCCACGCCGAAAACGTCAGCTACTTCGGCGAAGGCGATGAAGCCCGCATGGTCTATCAGTTCGCCCTTCCGCCGCTCCTGCTGCACACTCTGATTGCCGAAGAGGCCGGCCCGCTCACCGACTGGGCCGCCGCCCTCGAAGCGCCGCCGCCCGGATGCGCCTTTCTCAATTTCACCGCCTCGCACGACGGCGTCGGGGTGCGTCCGCTCGAAGGACTGCTCGCGCCGAGTCAGATTCAGGCCCTCCTGCAACACACGGAAAGCCAGGGCGGAAGCACGTCATACAAAAAAAACAGCGACGGCACGAAAAGCGCCTACGAACTGAATGTCACCTACTATGACGCCCTTGGAAAAGGTGCGGAGGATGCCCTTCAGGCCGACCGGTTTCTCTGCTCGCAGCTCATTGCGATGAGTCTGCAAGGGGTGCCCGCCGTCTATTTCAACAGTCTCCTCGCGGCGCCCAACGACCACGAAGGGGTGAAGGCCACAGGCCGCGCCCGCAGCATCAACCGCCATAAATGGACGCCTGATGAAATCCTGGCCTCGCTTGACCACGGCGGAAATCCGGTGTTCACGCGATATGTCGAGGCCCTTCGCCTGCGACGCGGCCAGCCCGCTTTCTCACCGCAGAGCCCGCAGGTCGTACTTTCTCCTGCACCGGGCATCTTCGCGCTGCTTCGGGGCGAACCTGGCGATGGGGCTGTCCTGTGTATCTTCAACGTGACCTCGCGCAACCGGGTTCTTCCGTCGTTCAGCCGGATTGCGCCGTCGCTGAACGCTGAAAGTGCGGTCGATCTGCTCAGCGGGAAAACGCTGAGTGCGGGGCAATCCGTTCGTCTGGCACCCTTCCAGGCACGTTGGCTGCGCGTCTAGAAAGCACCGCCGATATCACCTTAAAACGTAAGCCTCCGGGGAATGACCCCACCTCCTGCGCGTAGTTTTTGCGTAGCCGTCTGCTCGCCGAGCGGACGGAGGTCGCGGGGTATCACTGCCAAGGAACCCGTGGCGCTCGGAGAGCACCACGCTACCCATACGGCCATTTCCACTCTTTGGACGGCGCATGGCTCATGCGCCTTTCAGCAAGAGAGAAAAGGACCGCCGTTGCCACGAGGTGGTTCAAGTAGCGTGGACTTCCAGTCCGCGGGTTTTAAAACACCTAACGTTCGACGGATTGCTAGCTGGTTCGGCGTTTGGGAGTCAGCCACGTTTCCAATATATTTGCTAATGCGTGGGGATTGATCGGTTTCTCCAAGTGATCATTCATCCCCGCTTCGAGGCAAGTCGCGCGGTCGGCTGTTTCAAGGTGGGCGGTCAACGCAATGATTGGAATGGTTTGTTCATGCAGTCGAATGCGCCTAGTTGCCTCCAAGCCGTCCATCACCGGCATTTGTATATCCATGAGGATCAGGTCAAAGGGTTCTTTTTCGAGCGCCTTTAATGCTTCCTCTCCATTTCTAGCGGTGCCCGTTGCTATCCCGAATTTTTGAAGGACATTCACTGCGAACAGCATGCTGGTTGGGTTGTCCTCAACCACGAGCACACGGGCGTTGATATGCTGGAAAGAGCCGGTTAGGTCTGCCACAGATTTCGGACGACCTTTCGGCGCAAACACAGGTTTCCAAGATGGTGGAGGCGTCGCTTTTTTAAGGGCTAAGGAGACCCGGAATTCTGTGCCGTGGCCTTGCTCGCTGGAAAATTCAATTTCACCGACCATTCTCTGAAGCAACTGCTTGACGATCGTCAACCCGATCCCAGTCCCGCCGTGCCGGCGGGTAGAAGAGCCGTCCCCCTGATAGAATTGATCGAAAATAAAAGGCTGCTTATCCTTGGGAATGCCTATCCCGGTATCGGTAATGGTGATTCGCAAGAGGGAGAGGTCTTCGATCTCCTTCCATTGCGTAATTTTTACATGTACCGAGCCCTGCGAAGTGAACTTGATCGCGTTGGCTGTCAAGTGCCAGATGATGGCCTTGATGCGCTTTGAATCGCCCATCAAGCAGAAGGGGACCTCCTCCGATACGTCAAACAGAAGCTCGATCTGTTTTTGGTCGGCCAGCGCTTGCAACTCATCCACGCATTCAATCAGGGAGGCCCTTAAATCAAGGGGCTGCTCATCCAGCTTGAACGCCTGGGATTCCATTTTCGCATAATCTAGCACATTGTTTATTAGTTGCTTCAGCGCTTGGGCACTGCTGATCGCCATGTCGATGAATTCATGTTGTTCTTCTGTCAGTGGCGTGTCCCGGAGAAGATGGTTCATTCCCAGCACGCCATTGAGCGGCGTCCTGAGTTCATGTGTGATATTGGCCAGAAACTGGCTTTTGGCCTCGTTGGCGGCGTCGGCCTCCCGGGCCAGTTTTTCAGCCTTCAGCAGGGCGACTTTTAATGCCTCATCTGTCCGCTTGCGTTCGGTAATGTCCGCCGAGATGATGAGTACGGCGGGCGCACCGTCGGCGGTGAAGGGAATCTTGTGCGTCTCAAGCACGGCCATTGATCCGTCGGGGCCCTCCATCGTCTCTTCGGGGATGTGCACGTGTCGGCCATTCTCCATTACGTCTCGATCGGCGGCGAGCATCTGAGCCAGTTCCTGCTGATCCTCGCAGACCTCGGCGTGGAGCATGTTGGTCATCTCCTTTGCGGTTCGTCCGTAGAAGTCGGCCAGCCTCTGATTCACAAGAAGAAAGCGCCCCTCCAGGTTCTTCGCGCAGATATAGGCAGGCGCGAGATCAAGGACTTTATGGAGCATCCTCTCGCTTCGCTGCAATTCCTGTTCCGCCTGTCCCTGGAGCAGTTCCCCCTCAGAGCGTTTATCTTTGCTGTCCATTTTACGCCTCCCCATTTTTCAACCAAACGACAACAATCATCAAAAAAGGTACTGATCTAAGCATGTTAACACTTACCTGTAACGCTGATCTATCAGTAAACTCATTGGAGGATATGGCGCACCCGGAGAGGCTCGAACTCCCAACCTTCTGATCCGAAGTCAGACGCTCTATCCAATTGAGCTACGGGTGCCCCGTTTATCTGGAAGGTGTGTATAGCAAAGGAGGAGTTTTTCCGCAAGCGCCAGGTGAGTTTGTCGGCGTGGATTGGTTTGACTTGTGGGAAGGAGGAGGGGTGTGTCATGCTGCGCGCTTATTCAACCAGCAGGAAATGAGGGGCTATGGATTATCTAAAGGTGCATTTGAAGAGCGGGCGGAGAGAAGTGGTGGAGAACCGGAGTCCGTGGATTTTTTCGGGGGCGATTGATCGGGTGGAGGGTGATCCGGCTGATACGCGGTTGTGTCATTTGATTTTGAAGGATCGGGTGGTGGGTACGGGCTATATCAATCCGAACACGAGCCTTGCGGCCCGGGTGATTTCGTGGGATGAGCGGGTGCTGGATGTTGCGTTTTTTCGTGAGCGTTTTCGGTCGTTGAGCGTGTTGAAGGAGGGGTTGGTGCGCGGGCGGAGCAATGCGTATCGGCTGGCGCATGCGGAGGCGGATGGCCTGCCGGGGCTGGTGGTGGATCGCTATGCGGATGTGTTGGTGGTGCAGTCGTCCACAGCGGGTATGGATGAATTGATGCCGCTGGTGACGGAGGCACTGGTGGATGAGTTGGCGCCGCGTGCGGTGGTGGAGCGGAGCCGTTCGGAGTCGCGTCGGACGGAGAAGATCGGGGAGCGGGAAGGGATGCGTTTCGGGGAGGAACCGGAGGAGGTGGAGATCGAGGAGAATGGGATTCGGCTGCTGGTGGATGTGTGTCACGGGCAGAAGACGGGGTTCTTTCTGGATCAGCGTGCGAACCGGGAGACTATCGCGTCGTGGTGCGGTGGACGTCGGGTGCTGAATGGGTATTCTTATACGTGTTCGGTGGGGGTCGGCGCACGGCGTGCAGGTGCGGTGCAGGTATGCAATGTGGATGCGTCGGCACCGGCGCTGGCGACGGGGCGTCGAAATTATGCGCTGAATGGGTTGGAACCTTCGGGGGATGAGTTTGTGGAAGCGGACATGAAGGAGTATCTGGGGACAATGCCTTTTGGCACGTTTGACTTGATGGTGCTGGATCCGCCGAAGTTTGCGGCGTCTAAACGGTCGCTGGATGCGGCGATCAAGGGGTACAAGCATATCAACATGCTGGCGATGAAACGGATTGCGCCGGGGGGACTGCTTTTTACGTTTTCGTGTTCGGGGTTGGTGGACTTGGAGTTGTTTCAGAAGATCGCGTTTTATGCGGCGAAGGACAGCGGGCGCGAGGTGCGCGTGCTGCGGCGTCTGGCGGCGGATGTGGATCACGCGCTGTCTATCTATCACCGGGAAAATGAATATCTGAAGGGTTTGGTGTTGCACGTGGTCTAGCAGCGCTGAATGAAGCAGAAACATGCAACGCAGTATGCGGGATGGGCTTCTTGGTAGCGTGGTACTTTCCGAGTGACATGGGGTTTTGTTTTTCGCGCGGCTTATCCCCCGTCCGCTCGGCGAGCGGGCGGCTACTTCGGTACGGAATATTGCCATCGGACCTCTGCGCGCCGTGAAATTAACCCTTATCGCGGGTTGCATCGCGGCTGCGGATTTTATACACTGCGACTCAATGGCATGGTGACACGCGGATATCGAGGAAGGGCCACCAGATGCGAAGCAGGTATAAAATTTCTTGGTTAAGCTGGAAGATTGCTCTGCTGGGCGTTGGGGGGTCTTTGTTCACGGCGCTGGCTCTGGTGCTGTTGGCGGTATGGCAGAGTGGGGAGTATGGTCGGCTTGCTCAGCGCGAAGTGGATCAATTGATCGTCGAAGGGCTGGATCATATTACGCAGGGCGTCTGTAATCTCGTGCGTGCCGAGGATGATGCGGTCCGTCGGCAATTGGAATTCAGCCTGAATGTGGCCCGACAGGTGTTGCAAGCTCACGGGCCCGTGAGGCTACTTGATGCAAAGGTGGAATGGAAGGCTGCCAACCAGTACTCCGGTGCGATCACCAATATTCTATTGCCGCAGATGGTCATTGGAGAGACTCGGCTTGAGGGGCCTCGGGATATTCAGGAGGCGTCGTCGGTGCTGGATGAGATCGGCATTCCGGCGGGAGTGACTATCACTGTTTTTCAGCGGATGAATGAAGCGGGCGATATGCTCCGTGTGGCAGCCCCGCATCAGGATGCATGCAGTCAACGAGTCCTAGGAACGTATATTCCGGCGATTGAGCCGGATGGAACCACCAACGGTTTGATTGAAGCCGCGATGCGCGGCATCGGCTATCGGGGGCGCGATTTTGTGATGGATGCTTGGTGTCTGATGGCCTGCGACCCGCTGTACGATGAAGAAGGCCGTCTGGTCGGGATGTTGTGTGCGGTCGTGAAACAAGAGGAAGTCGAGGCGCGGATACGGCAGGCGATTCTGCAGACTCCTATGAGCCGCTCGGGCTATGTATATGTGCTGGAGGGCACGGGTCTTCGGCGCGGATGCTATGTTATTTCTCAGCGCGGTGAGCGCGACGGAGAAAACATCTGGGATTCGCGGGACAGTGACGGGCAGTATGTCGTCCACAGAATCATTGAGACGGCGCTGCCTCTTGGGCCGGGGAAAAAGGCGACGGTACGCTACCGCTGGCAGAACCCCGACGAGGCGGAGCCCCGCTGGAAACAGGCCCGCCTGGCGTATTATGCGCCCTGGGACTGGGTGATCGGGGCCAGCGTCTACGAGGATGAGCTGGAGGCCTACAAGATGCCGCTTCAGTCGGGCCGGATGCGCATGATGGCCATGATGATGTTTGGCGGAGGCGTCATCAGTCTTTTGCTGGGGCTGCTGGGTATTGCGCTGGCGTGGCGCATGACGCGCGCGATACGGCGGCTACAGGAAACGGCGGAAGCGATTACCGGTGGGGATTTGAGCTGCGAAGTCGCGGTGACTTCCGGGGATGAAATCGGTTCACTGACCTCCTCCTTCAATTACATGATGCGCCGTTTGCGTGAAACGTTGAACGGATTGGCCAAGAGCGAGCAGTTTCTCACGGAGATCGTGGAGAACATCCCCAATATGATCCTTGTGAAGGATGGCGTGACGCTCCAGGTTCTCCGTTTCAACAAGGCGGGAGAGCAGTTGCTTGGCCTGACCCGCGAGGAACTGCTTGGAAAGACGGATCGCGACATCTTCCCACCCGATGAGGCGGAGCGCAACGTGGAAAAGGAGCGTCAGGTCATGGAGAAGGGGCGTCCGTTGGATATTCCCGCCGAAACTATTCAGACCCGCTACAAGGGGCTGCGCCTTCTGCATACGCGTAAGGTTCCTCTGTATGATCAGGATGGCACGCCGCGTTATCTGCTGGGGATCTCCGAGGACATCACCGAACAGCGGGCGGCTGAGAAGGCCCGACGGGACAGCGAGCGCAAGTACCGGGCAATATTTGAAAACACGGGATCGGCGTCGATCATCGCCGGCCATGATTCCATCATCCAACTGTGCAATGCCGAGTGGGTGTATTTATCCGGTTACAGCCGGGAGGAAACCGAAGGGAAATTGAACTGGACCACGGTTGTGGCCCCCGAGGATCTTGCCCGCATGAAGGAGTATCATGAGGCGCGGAGGGACAATCCGCTTTCCGTTCCGCGAAAGTATGAGTTTCGTTTTGTCCGGCGCAACGGAGAAATTCGGGACATGATCAATTGCGTGGGCATGGTGCCCGGAACCAGACTGAGCGCGGCCTCGATGGTGGATATCACGGCGTTGAAGCGAACGGAGCTGGAGCTGATTCGCCATCAGGACAACCTCGAATATCTGGTTCGGGAACGCACGCGCGAGTTGCGGGTGGCCAAGGAGCGTGCGGAAGCGGCCAATCAGTCCAAGAGCGTGTTTCTGTCCCTGATGAGTCTTGAACTGCGTACCCCTTTAAATGCCATTCTGGGGTACACTCAGGTTTTTCTGCGCCGTCCGCTGGAGTCCGAGATGCTTCGGGGACTCACCGTTATTCAGCAGAACGGTGAGCACCTGTTGACGCTGATTACGGACATTCTCACGCTCGCCAAAATCGAAGCCGGGAAAATGGAACTTGTTTTGGCGCCGGTGGTCGTCGAACCGTTTATAGAGGGAATCGTCGGCCTCATCCGCCAGCGGGCGGAAGGCAAGGGGCTGGTCCTGCATCTTGAGGTACCCGAGCGACTTCCGGGCATGATAACGGTAGATGAAACGCGGCTGCGGCAGGTGGTGCTAAATCTGCTGACCAACGCGGTGAAATTCACCGAGACCGGAAGCCTTGATTTTCGCGTGATTCGTTTGCCGCAGGAAAGCGGGGATGCCGCGGATCGGGTGACCCTGCAATTTGAGGTGGAAGATACTGGAGTAGGGTTTTCCATTGAACGGCAGTCGCGGCTGTTCAAGCCGTTCGAGCTGGCAGGGGGCGTCCTGCCCCGAGGGGAGGGTGCCGGGATTGGTCTGGCCATCAGCCGCCAACTTGTGCGGCTGATGGGAGGAGAACTGGAGGTGCGCAGCGAAGCGGGAACGGGCAGTTGCTTCAGCTTCCGTATTTCCGTGCCTTTCAAGGAGGCGCCCGGCGGTGAATCAAATACCGCCGAGTCGAAGGCCCGGCTCATCACGGGCTATAAGGGGCCGAGGCGCAAGGTGCTGATTGTCGATGATGCGCCTTCCAATCGTGGGGTACTGGTGGAGATGCTGCGTCCTTTGGGGTTTGATGTGGTGGAGGCAGAGAATGGGCAAGTGGCCATCGAGCAGGTGGAGCAGGAGAAGCCGGACTTGATTCTGCTGGACTATTACATGCCGGTGTTGAACGGCTTTGACGCAGCACTGCGCCTACGCGAAATATCGGCTCTTGCGCATGCCGTGGTGATCGGCGTCTCGGCCGGTGTTTCGGAGGCGGAACAGGCCAATGGCCCGCAGGTGGGGTTTGATGATTTTGTTTCCAAGCCGGTTCGTTGGCCCAGGTTGGCGGAATTGATCGCCGAGCATCTGAAGCTGGAGTGGACCTATCGCGAACGGAACAGAAGTCCGAAGTAGGGGCGGAATGCCTTGAGGGCATAAAACGGCATTCGGGAGGGCCCGTGTCCCCACGGGCCACGCGGAGATTGAGCGCGGAGAGTAAGAGAAGCAAGGAATGAGCTGGGGAAAAATAAAAGGACGTTGGGGACAACGTCCCTCCCGAAGGTAGAGCGAATGCCTCC
This sequence comes from uncultured Verrucomicrobiota bacterium, assembly GCA_964490935.1. GTDB lineage: Bacteria > Verrucomicrobiota > Kiritimatiellia > RZYC01 > RZYC01 > JAQVYB01. Next base: position 15,027 of record CAZBEO010000010.1, on the reverse strand, counting down.
GGCTGAGCCGGGGATGTGAACTCACTCGATCGTTTTGCAGCACCCCCAAGACGGCTCGCCGTGACGGATTCGCCCTACATCTGGACGGCGCACGGCCCGTGCGCCTCGTGTGTCAAAGCCAAGTGCCCAACGGTTCCACAAAATCATCCGAATGCCGGAGTGACATCCAACGCCCAAGGCGTCGGAGGCCCGACGCCCTCCATTGGAATGCCCCGCTCAAATGGCGTTGTGTTCGGCGATGAGTGCGAGGTGCTGATCGTGGCGTTGCAGGCAGAGGCAGGGGCTTCGGTGTTGGTCGAAGCGCCAGTTGATGAAGAGGTACCCGCCATCGGTGAGCGAGGAGGCGAGGTGGGCGAGAAGCCGCTGCTGATCGGGTCGGATCAGGTGGCGGTGTACGTTGGCGAGTAGGATGAGGTCGTAGCGTTTCGGCAGGGGATGCAGAAGGGTGTCGGCCTGATAGAGGAAGATGCGGTGGTTGTGCAGCATGGCGCGTTGCAGCGCGGGATCGGGCGGGAGAATATCGATACCGTGCAGCGGTCCGCAGTGATCGGGGCGGAGGCGTTGGGCGGCGAGCAGGGTGTTTTCCGCGCCGGTGGCGAAGGAACAGCCCACGTCGGCATAAGCGGCGGAGGGATTTTTTTGGAGCACGGTTTTCATCCAGGCCAGTATGGGTTCGATGCGGACGGTATCGGCGGTGGCGTTGTACTCGAGGGCATCGTCCATAATTCGATAAAGCTGTTTCAGGTAGGGGCGCTGCAGTTTTGGCGTAGTGCGTGCCAGGCGATCGAGCAGAATGAGTTCGGCGGTGGCGAGTTGCTCGATCAATTCGGAGAGGCGTGCATCCGGGGGAAAGGCGCGAGCGATGAGTTGAGCTTCCACGAGCAGGGGCGTCAAGCGGTCGAGCAGGCGCACATCGGCGGAGGTTGGATTTTTCGGTAGGCGCTCCAGCAGAAGCCGGAGTTGATTCCACAAAACGATCTTCGGCGCGGCGGCAAACCAGAGGGATTCGGACTGTTCGCGCAGCAGGAGGGAGCGCTGGTGTTCGTATAGTTTATCGAGTCCGGTGAGGGCCTTTTCGGGTGTGGCGTCGCTGGTGCTGGGCATGCGGCGGAGTTGTCGAAGCTGGTTATCCAGGTGTTCTGCCGTCAGCCCGTGAAGGGGTTCCGGATAGTTTGGGGGGCCGCTGAACAGTTCATGACTCCACAGCGTTTCAGAGATTCTGCAACGGTTTTTCGGACGGATAGACATGGCTGATGGAGTGAAATGAGGGGTAATATTTGCCGGAGCGGGGGGCGGTCTGGTTCCCGCACGAAGGTCGGGGCGCAATCTGCGGCGAATGAACACGGAATCCTTGTTTCCTAATTGACACGTTGTGTCATAAGCCTCTAGGGCCCAATGGGATTATGTTGGATTCGACAGCATCCGCCGCAGATTGCAGTCCCAAATTTCAGGTTATTTTAAAGAGCACGGTTCCGTTGAAGCAGGGTAGATGCCACAGCGAATGGTGCGATGAGACACTGGCCTTTCGGTGGCACGGGTACTGCTGATACAATCCGCTGAAGAAAGGATGCGGTTATTCGTTTAATGAAATCGGTCAAAGACCCGAACTATATATGTAGAAGGAACAATTTAATTTCGAGGTATAATGTGTGTATAGTCGGTCATCGAATATCGTTGGGGTGCAGCGGTTGGATGATTCGGGTATGCCTGCTTCTTTTGCGCATACGGTGGGTGTTTGATTGGCGTCGCTCTCTCGGGCGCGCACGGGGTGTATATTGACAGAACGTAGAAACAACGCACGGGGAAAAAGCGGGGCGGGGAAGCGCGCCTCCCGCTTCGGCGTTTTCTTTTTGTGTGCGGTGTTTTTTCCGATACTCGCCGCATCCGTTCGGGCCGATGGCGGAGACGTGAACAATCCTGATTTGCAGGTGAACGGCTTTGCCGTTTTCGGAACGAACGCGGCGGGCGCCACGTCGGTCACCTCGGGCTGGGGGAATGTGTATATTCAGCAGGGCGCGGAGATCGGATCGAATCTGGTTGTCCACGGTCCGGTCCGCAGCATGAACATGCTCCAGATGAACACATACCGCCTGGATCAAACCATGCAGATACTCTCCGGGCTCACGGCGATTCAACCCACGAGTTCCTACATCCGCGTGCAGGGTAATGTCGGCAACGTTATCATGCTGGCCAATCCGCAAATTGCCCCCGGCGGTCCGGGCCAAGTCTTGACGCTGCAGGGCACCGCCAACGACCGCATGGTGCGCATCAACGATGGCTCCGGCGTGCAGACCCAGTTCGATCAGCCCTTCAGCCTGGGCCTCTACGACATCCTGCAACTGATTTACGACGATTCTTCGGGCAACTGGGTGGAAATCAACCGTAGCAACAACCGGAGTACGAATTGAAATGAGTAACACAGCGCAAGTACGAAAGGAGACCATCGCTTCCGCAGGCGCGGGGGCCTCGAGAACGAACCAAGAAACAGAAGGCCGGAGTAGAAGTTTTGTACCGGCGGAAAAAAAAGACATCAATGAGAGAAGAGGAGCAATCCAAATGAGACGTAAAATTATACAATGGTCGCTGGCGGCAACGCTTGTGACAGCCGCGAGCGCATTCGCGGTGGAAGACGGACTGGGCACTAACCACGTCCGGAACCTTCGGGCAACCGAAGGTATCATACTAGGCGACGAACGAATCACGAGCTGGGAGGAAGTCGCCTCCAGTACCCTGACCAACAATGCCGTATCGACCGCCATGATTCAGGATGGCGCCGTGACGGCGGATAAAGTGGCTGCCGCCGTGGCAGGTGCCGGGTTAACCGGTGGCGCAGGTACGGCCGTGGCCGTCGGCCAAGGCGATGGTATCAGCGTGACGGCCGATGCCATTGCGGTAGATGCCTCCGTGGTGCGCACCAACGGCGCGCAGGCTATCGAGGGCGTCAAGACCTTCGTGGCTTCGCCGGTGGTGCCGACTCCGACAACGGATTATCAGGCGGCGACGAAGCTCTACGTGGACGACAAGTTGAGCAGTTCCGTGGCGGATGGTGCGGCGGAAAGCCAGACCCTTCGTTGGGATGGTAATGCTTGGACGAATTCGGGCGGCCTGCTGAGTGATGCTTCCGGCAACACGACGGTGGGTGGTACGCTGAAAGTCACCGGTGTCCAGACCAACGTGTCGGACCTGGTGGTGGAAGGCAATACCACGCTCGGTAACGCGGTTTCGGATACGATTACCTTCACCGCAAAGGCCGCGAGCGACCTGAACATGGACAACGCCTACAAGGTCATCAACCTGGCAGCACCCACGGCCAGTAGCGATGCCGCGACCAAGCTGTATGTGGATAACCTGGTCAACGGGCTTTCCTGGAAAGACAGTGTACGCGTGGCCTCGACGGCCAATGGCGTGATTGCCACCGCGTTTGCCAACGGGCAGACCGTGGATGGCATTGTGCTGGCCACCGGCAACCGCATCCTGCTGAAAAATCAGACCACGCAGAATCAGAACGGTATCTACGTGGTTGAGGCGGCTGGAGCGCCGACGCGCGTGGCTGATCTGGATGCTACGGCTGAACTGGGCGGCGCCGCCGTCTTTGTGAGCGAAGGTACGGACAATGCGGGCACGGCGTGGGTATGCACCTCGCCAGATGCAGACGTGGGCACGGATGCCATCTCGTTTGCACAGTTTGCCTCCCCGGGCACCTATGTGGCAGGCGATGGTTTGAACTTGGTGGGCCTGACCTTCTCCGCCAAACCCGATGATTTTACCGGCATGGGTTTGGAAGTGGACAGCGGCGACATCCGGATCGCCTCCGGTGCGGCCGGCGATGGTCTGACAGGCGGCAGCGGCAGTGCGCTGGCTGTGGATGCTTCCGTGGTTCGTACCAACGGAGCGCAGGCCATACGCGGCGTCAAAACCTTTGTGGACGCCCCGATCATTCCGACACCCACCGGTGACTATGAGGCCGCCACGAAACTGTACGTGGACGGCAAAGTCGGTGCCAGTATTGCCAACGGCACCTCCGCCAGCCAACTGCTGCGGTGGGATGGCAGCGCGTGGACGAACATCGGTGGCTTGCTGATCGATGCTTCCGGCAACTCTACCGTGGTCGGCACGTCGGTCTTCTCCAATACGGCGGCCTTCCGCGCCGGCGTCACTATCGGTGACGCGGCGGCAGACGTCCTGCTGATTGAAGCGACCATGACGAACAAGGCGGCAGCCGTCTTTGAAGGCAACGTGACCCTCGGCGATGCCTCGGGCGACTCCATTACCTTCAACGGCACCTCGGCGACCGATCTGGCCATGGGCACCCACAAGGTGACTGGGCTGGGCGCACCCTCCGCCAGCACGGATGCGGCGACCAAGCTCTATGTGGATAATCTGGTGAACGGCCTCTCCTGGAAAGATTCCGTGGAAGTGGCCTCCGCCAGTGCGCGTACGCTGGTCTCCGATTTCGAGAATGGCGATACGGTGGACGGCGTGGTGCTGGTCACCGGCAACCGCATCCTGATCAAGAATCAGGCGAGTGCGGCGCAGAACGGTATCTATACGGTCAACGCCTCCGGCGTGCCGACGCGTGCGGGTGATATGAACGCGGATGCGGAACTGGCGGGCGCGGCGGTATTCGTCAGTCACGGCACGGCCAATGCGGGCACGGCTTGGGTATGCACCTCGCCAGACGTGACGCTGGACAGCGGCGAAGTCACCTTCGCACAGTTTGCCTCGCCGGGTACCTACACGGCGGGTCACGCGTTGACCCTGACGGGTTTGGAATTCGCGGTGGACCCCTCCGCCCTGGCCGGGTCCGATATGGAAGTGGATACCGGCACCATCCGCCTGGCCGCCTCGGCGGCGGGTGATGGTCTGACCGGCGGTGCGGGTACGGCTCTGGCCGTGGGCGCAGGCGACGGCATCAGCGTGGCCGCCAATGCCGTGGCCGTGGACGCCTCAGTCGTCCGCACCAACGGCGCGCAGGCCATCCGAGGCGTGAAAACGTTCGTGGACGCCCCGATTGTTCCGACCCCGACCGCCGACTACGAGGCCGCCACGAAGTTGTACGTGGATGGCAAGGTCGGCGCCAGCATCGCCAACGGCACCGCCGCCAACCAGACCCTGCGTTGGGATGGCAGTGCATGGACGAATGGTGAGGGCCTGACCGTGACAGCCGCAGGCAACGCGGGCATCAACGGCACCTTGGGCGTGACCGGCGTGGTCACCCTGGCCGCCACAACCACCTCGACGACCAAAGACACCGGCGCGCTGGTGGTGGAAGGCGGAGTGGGCATTGAAGAAAACCTGAACGTGGGCGGCACGGCGGCGATCGCTGGTGCGGTCACGCTGACCGCTACGACGGCCTCGACCGACAAGGATACGGGCGCGCTGATTGTTGATGGTGGCGTGGGCATTGAAGAGAACGTGAACGTTGGCGGCAATGCTGGCGTGACCGGAAACCTGACGGTGGGCGGAGACAGCACCATCGGCGATGCCGGAACCGACGCGGTCACGGTGAATGCGGCAGCCACGCTCAACAGCAAGTTGATCACCGCGCCTTCGGGCACCACGGTGGAAATTCTTGCGGTGGCGGGCATCACCGACATCACCCGTGCCTACATGAAAATCCGAGGCAACGGCGGTCCGGTGGACATCTCCGCCAACCCGCAGATTGTGGGCGGAGTGGCTGGTCAGATATTGACCATTCAGGGTATGGCTGATGCCAACTGGGTGAAATTCGACGACGACAACGGGCTCAAGCTCGAGAGCGGCGTCTCCTTCACCCTGAGGAACGGCTCCCTGATTCAGTTCATCTTTGACGGTACCGTTTGGCGTGAAACGTATCGCCAGGTACTGAATCCATAACAGATGAGAGAATGACGAATAGTTATTGATGTCTTTTCGGTTAGGGAAAGCCCCGCATGCGCGCGGGGCTTTCCCGCCGTTTCCGAAAAGAGATCGGGAGAGTGAGATGAGGAAAAGAACAAACGGAGTTCCGTTTCTGCTGGCGCTGGTCATCCTGATGGGGTGGGGCGTTTTGAACGTCTGCGCCACTGAGGACGGGATCGGAACGAACTATGTGAATCTGCTTAGTGCCTCTTCCATCAATTTGGGCGGGGAAACCCGGACGAAGTGGCCGACGACGCATGGCAGCATCGGCGGCACAGAGCGAAGCCTTGCAGGTCTGACCGATGAGATCATCTGGGGTCCGGTCATGGCTTGGAACGGAGCGCTTCAAGCCGCGCAGATGCAGGTGAACGCGGGCACGGCGGATGTCGTGGTGGTACGTGCCTTATGGAATGATGCCTGGGGCAGTTGCACCACGGTCAACACGTTGCGCGTCACCGCATCCGGGGTCGAGGATTCCTCTTGGAGTTCTGCCTGGGTCAGCAACGATTACCGCATCGGCATCCTCGTTACCAACACAGAATCAGCGGTCGACCTGTGGTGGTCCGTCACGTACAGCAAAGAATGAAAATGAACGAAAATCAATACAAACGAATGGAAGCGCCCGACGCCGCCCACGCCTTTTCGGCGAGGCGATGTCCCCTTCCAATCCTGGGAAACCCGTCGCACGGTTTTTCCAATCATTGGAACTTTTTTTCACGGTTTTTCCAATCGTTGGAAACTTTTTTGTCGGTTTTTCCAATCATTGGAACTTTTTTTCGGCGCGTTCCGAAAAAGTTCCAATGATTGGAAAAAGTCGGCGGAGCGCCGGTTGGAGCGGACGGAGCAGTATGCGGTCATGCGGATTCATGGCAATGATGATACTGGCTGTAAGTTTGACCGCTTACGGCGCGGACCGCTACGTCTCGCCCTGGGGAAACAGCACCCCGCCGTATGACACCTGGGAGTCCGCTGCGACCAATCTTTCTGACGCCGTGCATGCCGCCGCGACCGGTGAAACGGTGTGGGTGACAAACGGGGTGTATCAGACCGGAAGCGCCGCAGGGTTGGGCCTGAGCAGTCGCCTCGCTCTGACCAATGAAAAAGCCGTGCGCAGTGTGAATGGGTACCGTTTCACGGTGATAGAAGGCGCGCCGCATGATGCTGGCACACCGCTGGGTTCCGCCGCCGTTCGGGCGGCCTATATGACGGCGGGCACACTCGACGGGTTCACTCTGCGCAAGGGGTACACGTCGGATTCGGGTGTGCCTGGCGAAAACGAGGGGGGCGGAATGTATGCCTCCGGCGGCACACAATCCAACTGCCGCGTGGCGGGAAATTTCGGGCAGACGGCGGGGGGGGCGTATCTCACGATGTGTCTGGTTTCCAACGGTCTTTTTGAGATGAACGATTCGGAAACAGGGCCGCGCGTGAAAGTGTTTCAGCAGGTAAAGCTGGATCACTGCCGCATTAACAACACCGATTCGCAGTTTCCATCCATCGGCATTCTGGGCATGGACGACACGCTCATCACCAACGCCTCCACCCATTCCTTCACCAACAATGGAACCGACTTCAGCATGGTGGATGTTTCTTCGGGCGAAAGTACGCACACCTTCACCATCACCAACGAGGGGGCACGCACGCTCCACCTCACCGGCTGGAGCACCAATGGAGGTCATGCCACTGATTTCGTTATTACACCGCCGCTTGCCACGCAGTTGGTTTCCGCTGCGTCCACGACGTTTCAAGTCACCTTCCGTCCCCTCGCCGTTGGCGCGCGCAAGACGATGGTTTTTATTTCCAACAACGACCCCGATGATGATCCCTATGTGCTCTGGCTTGCCGGCGAGGGCGTCGAACCGCAGATGCTCGTGCTGGCCACGAATTACAGCGTGATTACCAACGGCTCGTATACGCCACTGCTCGCGCTCCACACCGACTTCGGCGAGGTGGACGTGACGGAGGGAGCCGTCACCAATATCTACATCATCACCAATGCGGGCAGCGCAACACTCAACATCAGCGATGTGGCACTCAGCGGATGGGACGCCGCCGATTTCTCGGTGGTGGATTATCCTTCCGCCTCGGTGGCCACCGGCGAAACCGCTTGGTTCAGCATTGCGTTTGATCCGAGTGTGACCGGGGCGCGCACCACGCTGGTGGAAGTGGCCAGCGATACCCCCGACTCGCCCTACACCTATCTCATCCTTGGCACCGGCATCGAACCCGAAATTCAGGTGCTCGGCACCAACCTCGCCCTCATCCCGAATGGCGACCTCACACCGCAGCTTGCCGACGGAACCGATTTTGGCATCTGCTCCGCGAGTCCCCTGCTGCACACCTTCACCATCACCAACGCGGGGCGTGGTGAGCTGGAGCTGACGAACACCCCGTATGTGGTCATTGCGGGTGCCCACACCAACGACTTCCGTGTCGCTGCACAGCCGACCACGCCGGTGGCGGGCGGCGGCGTCACCACCTTTATTGTCGAGTTCTTCCCGCTCGTGACTTCCGCCCGTACCGCCGAGGTGCGCATCGTGAACAACGACACCTATCACACCAACGAACTCTACTCGTTCCGCATCATCGGTTCCGGAAGTAGCAGCAATCCGTTCGTCAATGTGAATGCAGACCTGCATCAGGTCGGTGCCGCCGCCCTCGCCTGGGGCGATTACGACAACGACGGCCAGCTCGATCTCGCGCTTTCCGGCTATGACGGCACCAACCGCTTTACAGATATCTACCGCAACAATGCTGGCAGCTTCACGAACATTAACGCCGGATTCACGCCGGTTGAGTCCGGTCGATTGGCCTGGGGCGATTATGACAACGACGGCTGGCTCGATATCGTCATCTGCGGATTTGCGGGCACCCAGACCGTCACGGCCGTTTATCGGAACGATCAAGGTGTGTTCAGCAATGTCCAGGCCGGGCTGATCGGCGTATACAATGGCGGGCTCGCCTGGGGCGACATGGACAACGACGGCGATCTCGACCTAGTCGTGGCTGGCTACACCCGCTCCAACAGCGTCAGCAGGATTTACCGCAATGATGCCGGCGTCTTCACGGACCTTGGTGCCAATCTCCTGCCGGTGCGTGATGCACGCGCCACCTGGGTGGACTTTGACAAGGATGGCTGGATGGACCTTATGATCGCCGGTGACGATGGGCACGCCCCGAGTGCTCGCATATATAAGAATTATGGTGGCACCTTCACCAACTACAGCCCGGCCACCGCAGCCTTTAAAGCGGTCTCCTATCCGGGCATGAGCTGGGGCGATTATGACGGCGACGGTGATTTAGATATGGCCCTGTGCGGCTATGCCACCACCGGCATGGTTACGCATATCTACCGCTATAACGGCGGCGCGGCACCCTTCGTGCGTGCGACCAATCAACTCGAAGGCGTCTGGCTGGGCGATTGCGAATGGGCCGATTACAATAATGACGGACTGCTCGACCTGCTGGTGGTGGGTGGCGGCTCGAACAATGCCCGTGTCGCGAAGCTCTATAAAAACGGCGGCGGCGGAGGCTTGGCTGAGGTGTCCAGCGGGCTCGACGGAATGCGCGTGTCAGACTTTGATTGGGGCGACTACGATAACGATGGGGACCTTGACCTGGCTCTCGCCGGTCAAACCACCAACGGCTACCGTTCCTTTATCTATCGCAATCTCGCGCCCGTGGTCAACACGCCGCCGACCGCGCCCTCCGGCCTCTCCGCCGTGATCACCAATGGCAACGAAGTCGTTCTGAGTTGGAATGCCGCCACCGATGCGCAGACGCCCTCTGCGAGTCTGGTCTATAATCTTTATGTCGGCCCGGCCACGAACGCAACTGGCATCATGAGTCCCGAGGCGAATGTTGCGAGCGGTTGGCGCCGGGTGGTGGCTCTCGGCAATACGCAGATGCGCCGAACCTGGCATTTGAAGAACCTGCCGGGCGGCGAAGAACTCACCTGGGGTGTGCAGGCCATTGACGGTGCCTATGCGGGCGGCGCCTTTGCATCCGGCTCCAACATCACGCCCGAAGAAATGCCGGACTTTGTGATTGCGGACATCACGATTGAAGCCGTGCCGTTCAGTGCGTCCGTCACCGTCAGCAATCAGGGGGCCGCTGCGGGCAATGCGGGAGCGCTCTCCGTTTGGTTGAATCACCCTGCGTTGGCTGTCTGCAGCGAGGCATCCGAACGGACGAACACGACCATAGGCGTACTCGGCGTTGGCCAAACCGCCACCATTCAGTTCAGCGGGTTCGAGCAGCCCTCCGCCTGGGTGACCAACACCTTCCGTGCTTTCATCAACAGCACGTGCAGTGAACAGGAATCACGCTACGACAACAACCAGGCCACCCGCACCTATGCGGTGTATGAACACGACGCTTTCTGGTTCAACGCTGTGGCGCTCACCAACTCCGTCTACATCCGCTGGATCAATCCCACTAATAGCGGGTTGCAGAACGCCAACGTATTGGTTCGTTACAGCGAAACGGCCTATCCGACCAATGTCACGGAAGGCACTCTGCTTTATCAGGGCACCAACCAGCTCTTCGTTCATGACAGCCTGAGCCAGGGGCAGCCTTACTACTATACCATCTGGGTCAGCAACGATGGCACCAACTGGGTCGATCCGCCCGAACAGTAGCGGTTATTCCATCAGCACCACGCTCTCCAGTTTGCAACCGAACGGTGTCCCGCAATCCAGAAACCATAGGCTCAAAGGTGAATATTTACGCTCATCGCCCGAACGCATATGAAAAAACAATCTGGACAGCCCCCAAAGCATAGGGTAAGTGCGCCCCCGATTTTACTATTTGTTGAGCAAGGTGGCTTGTTGCCCACATCGGGGACCGGTCCGCCATAGGGCTGGCTCGGGCTTCGTCATGTAGGATTCCGGGTTATTCCGGAGGGGTGAAAAATGAAAAGAAAAGATCCGTTTATCGTTGGCATGTATGGGTTGTTGTTTTTGGCGGTGCAGATTGGCTATTCAGATGAGAATCTTCTGACCAATGGCGGCTTTGAAGAGGCCCCTGGGTGGAATTCGTATAGCAACTGGGTGGTATGGGGAAATGCGCACTGGTCCACGCAGATGGCCTTTCGTGGAACCGCGTCGCTTGCCATTGACGACACCTGGTTGAAGCCGCATTACGGCGGAAGTTCTCAGCGTGTTTCGGTGGAGCCGGAAAGCTACTACCAGGTTTCTTTCTACTACAACAGGGAGAGCGGATATAATGCCGGAAATCGAGAATTCGAGGTGGAGTGGTTTGACGCCGATCATGAAAGCCTTTCAACGATCACGCATATACTCGGGTTGGAGGGCAATAGCGGCATCTGGCAGTATTCCGGCGAGTACGAGGTGCAGGCCCCTGCGCTTGCCTCCTTTATGGAAGTACGGTTCGATTTCTCCAATACGGAAGGTGATGCCGCGCTATATATTGACGAAGTGGCGTGTCGGCGGGTTTTCCCGGAATACGGATTGCGAAACGGTGGTTTCGAGGATCCTTTCAATGGGAATGAGTGGGGCAACTGGGTGGTCGAGGGTTCCGCGTTGCGGTCGGGCTGGAATGCGTCGGAGGGCCGTTGGTCGCTGTTATTTCCCGGAAGTTGGGCGGGGGCCTCCAACGGCCTCGCGCGTCAGCGGGTTTCGGTGGAGCCTGGGCAGGAGTATGAGCTTGTTTTCCAGATGATCCGCGACAATCAGTTTCAAGCTATTGAGGCGGCCTTTACACTGACCTGGCATGGGGCCGAGGGCCCCGAGCTTTTTACGAACGCCATCCCCCTGGATTTGAGCGGTGCAGAAGATGTTTGGCATAGGGTAAGCCATGTCGTTCACGCACCGGATGGTGCGATCGAGCTAACGATCGCGGTGAAGGTGTTCGGTGCGGGAGAGTCCGGTGCGTGTTATCTCGACCACATCCACTTGGCTCCTGCGCGTTCGTATTATACCTGCCGGGATGGTCAGATTGTGAATGCCGACGGTCAGCCCTGGATTCCACATGGAATCGCACTCAGCGGCTGGATGTTTCCAGAGGCGTATATGTGGGATATCGATGGTGCGGGGCATTTGAACAGTTACAGTCAGTTGCGCAGACGCATCGAGCGACTGGCCGGAAGCCGCGAAAAGACGGACCTTTTCTGGGATACGTATCTCACCAATTATCTGACCGAAGTCGATATGGCCCTGCTCGCGGAGCGCGGATGCAACTCCGTCCGCATTCCATTTAATTACCGCGAGTTATCGCCGGAGAATAATCCGGGTGCTTTTCTGGAAAAGGGGTTTGAGCAGTTGGACCGGGTGATTCGATGGTGCGCGCAATACGGCATGAAGGTGATTCTGGATATGCACAGTTGTCCGGGCGGACAATCGACGGTGCTTTCGGGCGATCCGGAGTATATGTATTATACTTGGAATGAGGATTGGAACGGCTGGGAAGAGCGCGGCGTGGCCGGACTCTGGGTCTATAATCAAACCTATTTTCAGCGTACCGGACGAACGCCCGAGTCCAACATACAGCGTACGGCGGATATCTGGCGGAAGATCGCAGAGCGTTACCGCAATGAACCGGCGCTGCTCGGTTACGAACTGATGAATGAACCGATTCTGCCGGACGCCTCCTGGAGCAACCTGCTGCGAGAAACCAGTATCCAAATCACTGACGCGATTCGCTCCGTGGACCCGCATCACCTCATTTTGGTGCAGGGCGATTCTTTTGCCACCCGTACCGACGGGCTTTTCCCGCCCTGGGATGAGCAGATGGTCGTGGCCTTTCATTACTACTGGGAGCCTGTTTCATCGAACCGGCCCATCGTTCAGGAATATCTGGCTCTGCGTACCGAATGGAACGTTCCGTTCTGGTTGGGAGAAACCGGCGAAAATTCTAATCAGTGGTTTGCGGAGATGGTGGCGCTCATGAAAGAGTTGGACCTCGGATGGAACTGGTGGGGGTGGAAGAAAGTGGAATCCGAGTCGTCGGTGGCGGCAGCCTATGCCATTCAAAAGACCGAGGCCATGCGCTATGCCCTGCGTCATTTCTGGGATGATGCCCCCGATTCTGATCTCTTTTACGAGGGGATGATGGACCTCGCCGAACAAGTGAGCACCGAGCGGTGCCGCAGTCAGCCCGATTACTTCAACGCCCTCTTTCGCGAGAATTTTTTGAGTGAGGCGCAACCTTTTGTCCGGCATGAACTACCGGCCCGTATCGCGGCGGTGGATTATGATTCGGGCGGCAATGGCGTGGCCTGGCATGACCTCCATAATCAAACACTGCACTACGGCGATGAGCCTGGAAACTTCGGTCGGGCTTACCGGAATGATGGCGTGGACGTTGTGGCTTGTGATGAAGAGCCCGGCCATAAGGTGATTGGCATTGAACCCGGCGAGTGGATGCACTATACCGCCGAAGCCCTGCACGCCGGACGGTATGATGTGGCATTGTGCGTGCGGGCGCTCACTCAGCCCGCCACGCTTTTCTGCAGCGTAAATGGAGTGGATGTGACCGGCCAACAAGCCATTCCCGTTGGCGAGGAATGGCAACTCATTCGGGTTCCCGAATCGCTGTTTTTGGAGGAGCAGGGCGGGGCCTGTACCGTGCGGGTGGAGGTTGTGGAGGGCGATCCGGAAATCCGCTGGATCGAAATCTCTTTGAGCCCGTCCAGCTTTGTGGATAACGATGGCGACGGCATGGATGATCACTGGGAGGTGGTGCATGGAGGCAACTTGCAGCCCGATGACGATGGGGATGAGGATCAGTACAGCAACCGCGAGGAATACGCTGCCGACACCGATCCGCGCAGCGCGTCGAGCTTACCCGAGTCTGTTATCCTCCTGTGCGAAGGCCGTCCCTCGCTACTCGTGCCCTCTTCGTCCACCAATGTTCAATACACCGTTGAATATGCAGATGATCTGACCTCCGGCGTTTGGAAACCGCTAACCAATCAGGTGTACGGAACCGGCGCGAATCTCATCCTCTATTCCGGGCAGGAAGCGCCCGCCCGCTTCTTCCGCCTTCTCTCCGAAAGGCATCTACAGGGCAATGGTTTTAAGAGAAACGGCTTTTCGCCCAGGCTTATGCAATAAACCTCTCAGTTGCGTGATATCCTGTTGGGCGGGTTTTATCACGACCGTATGATCGTCCTGAATCAGGAAATCCAGCATGTCGCCTGGATGAAGCCCCATGTGCGTCCTAATTTCCTTGGGGATAACGGCCTGACCCCGATCCCCCGAGGGTGTAGGTTCTTCGTACGGGATGCGTTCAGTAGCGGGGTGCTCGCCGAGCGCCCCGGGGTGATCAGACCCCGGGAACACGTCACACGAGAAAAAAACCAGCACCCAGGACGGGGTGCAGGAGGTTGCTGAAATCAAAGCCCCTCGCGCGCTCCGCGAAAAAATTATGAACCCTTGAGCACTTCAAAGAACGGTGAAGTGCTCAAAGCTTTATCAAACGTCAAGGTGGTGTCTGCGCCGGATTGGCGATGACGTCTGCCGAGGTAGTAATCGGAGAAATCGCCCTTCTTGCTTTTGTAATCTTCCCACGCGCCCCATACCACCTCTTTTTCCAGCACATCAAATTGTGCTGTTCGCAATACACGCTCCAGCGTTTCTACGACCTCTGCTTTTGTACGGCCGTAGGCGGTTTCAAGCACCCAAACCAGCTCGCACAATACAATGGGAGAGATGACGAAGCGCCCGCCGATTTGCGCAGCGGATTCCAGTTCGCGTTGGGCCGCCGCAAATTTTTTCGGATCATCTTGAACAAGGTAGCGTACCAGCACATTGGTGTCCAAGCCCTTCATCGGTTTGCACCCCCGCGCTGCACGATTGTTTTTTGCATGGTTTCAAGAGAAACGGCTTTTCGCCCAGGCTTATGCAATAATCCCCTCAGTTGCGTGATATCCTGTTGGGCGGGTTTTATCACAACCGTATGATCGTCCTGAATCAGGAAATCCAGCATGTCGCCTGGATGAAGCCCCATGTGCATCCTAATTTCCTTGGGGATAACGGCCTGGCCCTTACTGGACATGGTCGAGGTTGCCATTACACGCTCCTTTGTCTTACTTAAACGCCTGTTTCTTACCCATTGGTATACCCGTTACCCTGCGGTTCCCCCCATCCTTCGGCCACCGACAGGCAGAATTAAGAGAGAATCTGC
>CAZBEO010000009.1:0-60894 GCA_964490935.1 uncultured Verrucomicrobiota bacterium | reverse complement strand
TGCGGGCACGAGGTAACCATCTATTGCCGGAAGGCTCTATTCCCGGAAAGAACGCCAACATATAAAGGTATGAACATGGTCTACCTGTCCAGCGTAGAGCACAAAATGTTCAGCACGCTCTCGCACTCATTTCTGGCGATTGGGCACGCCTCGTTTCGCCGCAGATTCGATATGCTGCTTGTCGTCAATGCGGCCAACGGGATGTTTGGCTTCATCCCCCGAATCATGGGGGTCAAGTCAGTCATCAATGTGGATGGCATGGAGTGGCTTCGCCCGAAGTGGAATGCGGCTGGAAAATTTGTGTTTAAGAATTCAGCTCGCTTGGGAACGTGGTTTTATAATGAAGTGGTCACGGATGCCGATGAAATGCACCGCCTTTATGCGAAAGAGTTTGGGATTGATTCCTCCTACATCGCCTACGGTGCCAACATTGAGACATCCAACGATGCCTCCGTTATTGCCAAGTATGGATTAAAGAGTCGGGATTACTACCTCGTAGCAAGCCGTCTCATTCCTGACAACAACGCAGACTTGATCGTCGAGGCCTTTGTAAATTCCGGTTCGCCAAAGATACTGGCTATTGCCGGTGGCGCAGATTACAAGGGCAATACGGTGGAGAGCCTGTTTCTGGATAAGCTAAAGGCGTTGGGTAACGATCGAGTGCGCTTTCTTGGGCATATCAATTCGAAAGAGGATGTGAAGGAGTTGCATTGTCACTGCTATGCCTATCTACACGGTCACCAGTTTGGAGGGATAAATCCCTCCCTGCTGAAGGCGCTCGGTTTTGGCAATCTGATTTGCGCCTTAAATACGCCATTTAACGCCGAGGTTTTGGAAAACGGAAAGTATGGAATGCTTTTTGACCGGAACACGGATAGCCTTTGCAGCATTATCCAGCACATGGAATCCCATCCGGATGAAGCGGAAGCATACCGCCAGCGTGCACCGGATCAAATACGCGCGCGGTTTACTTGGGAACGGATCACAGATCAGTATGAGGAACTTTTTCAATCGCTGATCCAGGGGCGGGAAACGAAGAGGGCGCGGTGCCCAGCGAATGCCCCGGATGGAACTCATGCCGCTCAGTTGAAGACTCCGGGTGCGGATGAATCCTCGACAAAGGGACGGGATGATTCAAGGATTATCCCGTCTGTTCCCAGTATACGCCTGATGGGCGTGTCCATCAATGCCATGACGGTTGCCGAGCTGCACGAGGTTGTCAAGGGGTGTATCACAAACAGGCAAAAATCCATTGTGGCCAATGTGAATATACACGCTATGAATATAGCGATTGAGCAACCGTGGTTTCGCGAGTTCATCAACGCCTCGCACATTGTGTTTTGTGATGGGTATGGCGTACAGGTTGCGGCTCGGATTATAGGACACAGCCTGCCGGAAAAAATAACCTATGCCGACTGGTTCCCGGAGTTCTGCGAATTCTGCGCGGCTCATCATTTCTCGTTGTATTTTCTGGGTGGTGAGCCAGGGGTTGCCGAACTGGCCAAAGAAAAACTGTGCAAAAAAATACCGTCGTTGATCATCGCTGGATGTCGGCATGGCTTTTACAACAAGGAGAAAGACTCGGAGGAAAACAGGGCCGTTATCGATGATATAAACCGATGCGCACCGGATGTGCTGCTGACGTCTTTCGGAATGCCGCTACAGGAGCATTGGCTGATGGAGAACTGGCGTGAATTGAATGTTCAAATCGCACTGACGGGCGGGGGCTGCTTGGATTATATGTCGTGCTTGAAAAAGCGACCTCCCAGATGGTTGACGGACGCGGGTTTTGAGTGGCTCGGGCGATTGATCTATGAGCCGCGACGACTTTGGAAAAGATATCTGATCGGGAATCCATTGTTTTTTATTCGCTTGTTACGCTATCAGTTAAATCCGCGAATTTATTAGTAGAGTCATGGAAGTAATGAACAGCAGTTCAACCGGCGTTCGGGTTTTGATGGCTGTGACAGCCGCGCCGTGGGTTGTCTCCGGCGCGGCAAAGCAGGCTTATCAATTGGCGGATGTTTTGCGAACTAAAGGCGTTAAGCTATGTTATCTAGCCATCAGCGATGAGAGAGGCTCCCGCGGATTCAGAATCAGGAAGATGTGCCATAATGGTTGTCCCATGTATACTATCCCACTATTTCGCCGATGGTGGACCGAACCATACACGCTTCTACTTGCAGCTATACTAGCATGGCATCTTCGAGGGGAATTCGATATACTTCACGTACATGGCGGCGCTTCAGTTCTGGTAACACTTACCGCTTTCGCACGATTACTGGGCAAGCAGACGCTTCTCAAGAATACGTTTAATGAATGGGATACCGCTGAAGCTGTTCGGAAAACAAGGAACCGCTGGCAATTTCGTGCGTATTCCGGAAATCATCTCATCTGCATTAGCCGCAAACAGGTGAAATATGGTTTGAAAGCAGGAATTCCCAAGGGAAAGATTACATTGATTCCTAATGGCGTTGACATCGCTCTTTATGCATACCCGGAACGCAGATATGAAAACAAAGAAGGGCCTCTAAGATTGATATCCGTGGGCTATACGATTCCGCTTAAAGGGTTTGATGTTCTTGCAAAAGCTGTTCATATCATGCTCAAAAGAGGAAGCAATGTGCATCTTCGTATAGGAACGTCGCTTCATTCAAGGCGATCAGACCAGGAGCAATGCCTAAGCGAGTTGAGGCAGCTTGTTCTTTCGTTGGGACTAACAGATTCCGTGGAATTTGTTTCGGGTGATGATGTACCGCGATTAATGCGTGAAAGCGATGTCTTCGTTTTTGCATCTCAAGATGAGGGGTTCGGCACGGTTCAGATTGAAGCTATGGCCAGCGGCCTTCCCTCGGTTGCAGCACGCATACAGGATGTTAATACGGAAATATATCGGGATGGAACGGATGCTTTTCTCGTGCCGCAAAATGACCCGGAGGCTTTGGCAGGGCAGGTGATTCGTTTGGCCCGTGATAGCTCATTGCGTGAGAAGATGGGACGCGCAGCGCTACAGCGGGCCCGCGAGGAGTTTTCCATGGACCGCGTGACCGGTCTGTATCTAGAGTTGTACAGGAGCTTAAAACTCTGACAGAAGAAAGAGTGGCGGAAGGAATCCTGATGATGCACGGAGATGTATTTCGGTCAAGATACGAACCTGCAATGAAATGGCTGTGCCGAACCCAACGAACTCACTTCGTATTGCGATTTGCGTTGGGTATCGCGATATCCTGTTTGTTCGTAAAACCCTTAGGGCGATTCGCCGTCATCTTAAGGCTGGTCCAATATATATAATCACTGGGAAGGCTTATTTCCGCTTTTATCCGGGATCAATGCGGGAGGCGTATGAACTGATTATACTGGATGAAGATCTGCTTGTTCCAGAAATGAACTATGGGCGAATCAGAGAAACCATGCTGGATCAAGGGCTGGATGTGCGCGCGACAGGTTGGTACTTTCTGCAATTCTTGAAAATGGGTTTTGCTCTCACTAAATATGCAGGCGAGCGGCATTTGATTTTGGATGCGGACACATTGCCGACTGAAAAACGATCCTTTGAAGAAAACGGGAAACTTCTGTTTGCGGCTAAAACAGAACATCACAAACCCTATTTCAACACCACGCAACGATTGTTGGGCATGGGGAAAAGCGTGGATTATTCCTTTATCGCCGAGCACATGATCATAAAAACCTCCATTATGAAGGAATTAATTGCGGACATTGAAAAGGCTCCAGTGGAAGGAGGCGGATGGGTTGAGAAAATTATGAATGCGGCGGACCGGAGCGATCCGAACGCCTTTTCCGAGTTTGAGACGTACGGAACCTACGTCGTTAATAAATATCCCGGACTGTATAAGACGCGCGTGTTGAAAACGTGGAGAGAGGCGGGCAAAACATACGGGAGAGGGATCACAGAAAAAGAAATCCTTTCGCTAAATGGCATGTATGACACCATTTCCGTGGAAACGAGAGATGTGCCTCCTTTTCCCCGAAGCCTTCAGCACTATGCCGTCAAAATAGTCGCGAGGGCGGTTTGTAATACGTTGTCATTTTTTTTCAAAACCTGAGCACCCCGGACTCTTGCTGATAGCCCGCTCTTGCGCGGGCTTTTTATTAAGGGATGATGGCTTGGATGCGATAGGCGCGGTGGGTATTGGTGACGGCGGAGTTGGTCCAGGATGTGGCGGGATCCCACCCGCGGAACGGGGTGGATTCGGCGGCACACCAGGAGGAGGTCAGCAATTCGTCGCGGTAGAAGACGTTGTAAAAACGTAGGGAACTGCCGGGCCATTGCAGGACGATGTTGGTGGATGCCGGGTCATGTGTGATGGCGGAAGCCAATACGCTGACCATATTGGTTGGAACGGTCGAGGCGATGTATTCGTCCCGGTTGTCGGCGGAATCGGAATCGGTATCATCGGTCGGCACAGCGTTGGTGGAGCCGCCGAAGTGCTGGTATTCCCACCAGTCGGGGAGTCCGTCGGAATCGGTGTCCTGATAGATAACAAGCTGAACAGGGTCGCTGAGAGTTTGGTTCCCAGCGTTGTCGAAGGCTTCAGCCTGTAGGGTAAGCAGGCCGGGGCCGTAGTTTGTGGCGTTGATCGAGGTGTTCCAAGGAACGCCATTGGTCAGCGCCTTTTTTTTGCCCTCGACGTAAAGCACCACGCCGGTAATCGCGTTAGGTGAGGAGGCGGTGACCGTGATGGAAATCGTTTCGGAGGCAGAGTAATTGGCGAGATTCACGGGGGTGGTGATGCGGCAATCGAGCAGGGTGTTGCTGACGCGGAAGGAGATGGTGGTGGCACTTAGCGTCCCGACGCCGGTGCCTTCGCGGGCAAGGAAAGTCAGGGTGTGAGGGCCATCCGCGAGGGTGTCGGTGTCGAGAGTGAATGAGGCGTTGAGATTGGTTTTGCCGATGGCGAGAAAGAATAGGGCCCTGCCTTTGAGATCGTCGGCATTGTCGTTGAAGGTGTCCGAGAAGCTCGTGTTGGTGAGGGCGCTTCCTATGGCGGGAATCACCTGAAAGTCCACTTCGAGATTCAAGCCTTCATAGGTGTTGGTGCGGGCGGTGAGGTAGGATTCGTAGTAGGTGCCATAGGGATTGCCGGGATACTTGGCCGAGCAACCGGTGGTGGTTTGCAGGTTGGTGTCGGCATTGATTTGCGTGTTAAGGGCATTCAGGAGCGTGGAGATGGTGTCGCCGGCGGCGGCGATGATTTCATTGGTGATGCGTAGAGGATCGAGCGTTGTGATGACGGCTCGCACGACATCTCCGCTGGAAGGGATGCCTTTCAGAATAAGTTGTTCATAGGCGGCGGCTGAGGTCTCGAGAAAGTTGGTTTGCGTGGCATAGGTCTGCACGGTCAGTTCGGCGCCCGCGCCGAGTTCGCTTTGGGCGGAACAGACCAGTCCGGAAGTGGAAATACCGGGAGTATTTTGAAGCAGGGAAATCCGATCGCCGGTATTGGTTGCGGTGATGCCAAGTGGCGGTGCTTGGTTGATGAGGTTTTTAACCTTGCCGGCGAGCGTGTAGAGGGTGTCGCCGGAGGAGACGGTTAGGGAGCGGTTGGCACCGCTGATCGTTACACGGATGGTATTGCCGGTTGCGGGAACGACGTTGGTAAGCGTCTGCTGGAGGAGCCCGTCCAGATACACGTCTATTCGATCCAGAGGGTGCCGAGCGTCGTGCGCAACAGCCTGCACGGTGGCGGTTACGGTGCCGGACAATACGGCATTGGGGGGAATGCCGCCGCACGAAAGTGACGCCGGCATAGCGTACGGTGCGCAAAGCGGGTCGCCGACAAAAACACCCTCATACGGATTCTGCACCGCCATATAGAGCGCCTCGCCCAGCGAAAAGCCGCGTGCATACCAGAAGTAGAGTGGGATGGCGGGAAATTTTTGCGGATAGATGTTATAGGGTTCCGTGCAGGTGCCGTACGATCCGGCGCAACCATGGCGCAGCCAGGTCAGGATGCTCATTTGCGGAGCCGAATCAAAGAGAGAGCCGCCGAAGGATGTCAGGTGGCAGGCGATGGCCCCGGGCAGGTAGGTGTTGAGGGAGAGGGAGTCCACCGAGGATTGCCCAAGGTGGTGTCCCATGACGGCGGACTGGCCGATCATGTTGTTGGTGTCGAGCGTGACGCAGTCGAGTGCGTCGGGATTGAGCAGGCGATAAAGAAACAACGTGTCGTTGTATTGCGGCCACTGCACACTGCGCCGCTCGTCGGTGGTATGAAGCAGATAGACCGTGCCAGTGGGAAACGTGCTGTTGCAGGAGGCGGTTCGATCAATGAGATTCAGGGATTGATCGCCTGTTGCAGAGGTGAGAATAAACGTGAGGTACTGGCGATTTGCGCTCCCGAAGAGGTCGGAAGCGAAGGGTTGTTCCTTCGCGTAGTATTGGTTGGTCGTCGAGGCGGGCATGGGATAGGAAGGGGCGTTTTTATAGCCGTAAAAGAGAGCCGGAGGAAGGCCGTTGATTTCGTAGGACGGGGCGCCAGCATCGTATATCCGATAGGGGATGTCTCTGGAAAGAACGAGGGCACTGATTTGATTGGTGAGATGCCCGGCGTTGATGGTTGCCAAGATGGGCCCGCGCACGTCGTTGGAAAAGGCCGCTACAGAGAGGTTGTTGTTTGTTGTGACGGTAATGTGGCAGATATTGCGTTCGGGAATGCCGCGTTGCTGTGCATAGTAATGGCCGATGGTTTGGGAGGAGGGACTGTGGTCGTTGACCACGACCAGCGTATGAAGCGGGTGGAGGCCGGCGAATGCCGGAACAGCCAGCACGGCCAAGCAAAGTTTAAGCCATATTTTACTCCGCTTCATTTCACAAATAATAGTAGATTATTTGGCCATGAATGTAAAAGACGCATATTTACGTGCCTGCTTTTTGGCCCTTGTGTTTTTCTGGGTAGCACCGGCGCAGGCGTTGGGTCCGCATCAGGTGGTGGTGGTGGTGAATCGCACGGTGCCGGACTCACAGGCGGTGGCCGATCAGTATGTGAAAATGCGGGGGATCCCGCCTTCGCATGTGATTGCCGTGGAGGTGCCCGAGGAGAGTCTGACGCCGCCCTATGCGATCAGTCGGGATGAGTTTGAGTCGGCGATTTTCAATCCGGTGGAGGCCGAAATCAAAGAGCGAAATCTCCCGCCGATTTATGCGTGGATATATTCGGTGGGATTCCCCACCAAGGTGACCACGGGGAGCACCGATGATCTTTCCATTCACGGGATGACGTTTCTGCGTGGGCGTGTGCCGAATGCGGACGAAGTCAAACAGGGTAAATACGCTTCGCCGTTGTTCGCGGGCCCGGGGATGCCAAAGGGTACGGTGGGGCCCGCCCGGTCGTTTGATGTTTCGATGCGCGGAGCGTTGGAGAATCACCCGGTTCCAAGTATGTCGCTGGGATTCATCGGTCCGGGAGGGAGCACGCTTGAGTCGGTGTTGCGGTGTCTGACTCGAGGGGCGCTTTCCGACGGCACCGCGCCGGGGGGTACGGTGTATTTGATCAAAAATCCCAACGTGCGCTCGACGGCACGCGATTGGCAATTTATTCCCATTCAGGGAATTCTCACAAAAATGAACATTCGTTGTCAGGTGTTGACCAATGAAATCAGCGGCAAGACGGATATCCTGGGCCTTCAAAACGGAAGAACGCATGTGGATGCGGTGGGATACGGGCGTTATCTGCCGGGGGCCATGGCGGAGCATCTGACCAGTTTCGGGGCGATTTTCGAGGATCCCGGCCAGAGTCACTGCACGGACTGGATCAACGCGGGGGCGACAGCCTCTTCGGGGACCATCACGGAGCCTTACGCGATCTGGACCAAGTTTCCGGCGGCTACTTTCTACGTATATTATGCGCAGGGCTGCACGGTGATCGAGAGTTTTTATCAGTCGGTGAAGTGTCCCTTACAGCTTTTTATGGTGGGCGATCCGCTGGCGAGCCCGTGGCGTCGGATGTTTTCGGTCACGCTGGTGAGCCTCGAGGAGGGCTCGCTCTCGGGCGTGGCTGATTTTTTTGTGCAGTTAGACCCGCCGCCGCCGCGTGGGGTTCCCATTCAGTTAAAGGCCTATCTGGATGGTGTGCCGGTGTTTCAACCGCCGACGGGGCCCGGGATTTCGTTGGATACGCGAAAGATGTCGAATGGTCCTCACCGGTTGCGGGTGGTGGCGGAGTTTGGGCAAAACGTACTCTGGTCGGCGCAGGATGAGCGGGCGTTCACCGTGAAAAACCCAGAGTGATCGAATGGGTTTCGCACGAATTCGGGGCGACCGCCCCGTTTACAAGGCGCGGACAGGTGTGTATAAGGGGGGCGAAATGGATGAGGTCTCATGAATAAAAAAATACATGAATCAGTATGGAGCGAGCGGTGGCGGCTGGCCCGCCTGTCGAAGGCGGAGTTGCAGCAGATTGGGCTCGTGGCCTTGATTGTCGGGCTGATTTTTGTGGCGTACCAGTTTTTCGGGAACAACATCAATTTGAAGATGTACGGGAGATCCGCCTTTGCCTATGTGGCTGGTCGCTGGTCGGATATGGGCGGTGATTTTTCACACGGTTGGATGATACCGTTTGTGAGCCTGTTTGTGGTGTGGTTCAAGCGGTCGGAGCTGATGAGGGCGCCGCGCAAGGTGGATCGCCGGGGGCTGATACTGATCGTTATGGCTCTGACGGCGCATTGGCTGGGCGCCAAGTCGGAACAGACGCGTATTTCGCTGATGGCGTTTATCCTGCTGACATGGTCCATTCCGTTTTATCTGTGCGGCTGGGAGGTGGCCAAGTGGCTGGTGTTCCCGTGCGGCTATCTGCTCTTTGCCGTGCCGATGAATTTTCTGGAGAGCATCACCTTCCCGTTGCGTATTGTGGCGACGGTCATTTCCACGAGTGTGCTCAACGGCATCGGCATTGCGGCGCAGCGATCGGGGTCGGCGATTCATTCGCTCGCGGCGGGCGGTTTTCAGTTTGATGTGGCGGCGCCATGCAGCGGGTTGCGCTCGCTGCTGGCGATGACGGCTCTGACGGCGGTGTATGCCTATCTGACGCAGCGGACGTTGGTGAGGCAGTGGCTGCTTTTTCTCAGCGCGATACCGCTGGCGATCATTGGCAACGTGGCACGTATTACCACGGTGGCGCTGGTGGCTCAGGCGATGGGCGAGAAACTCGCCCTGGGTTTGTATCATGATTATTCCGGCTATATTGTGTTCAGCGTTTCGATCATGCTGATGATTGCCATCGGCGCGCTGATGAACACGAACTACTCCGAGGTGTTGCAACGATGGAAACAACAGCTTTAAAACCCTATCTCTATATTATCGGCGCACTCATCGTGACAATTCTGCTGCTGGCATTCACGGTGGATGTTGGCGTGTCGAATGAGGCCGGCGTGCTGACATCGCTGCCGGACGTGGTGGGTGAGTGGCACGGCGACGAGTTGCGCTTCTGCCAGAACAGCGAGTGCCAAGAGGAATTTCTGATGAGCGAGCTGAACGGTGCGGAGGTCTGCCCGAAGTGCGGGGCGCCGCTTGGAGGGATGTCATATATTGAAAAGGCTATTCTCCCCAATGATACGCTGATCGTGAAGAAGAAATACATGCATCCGGACGGGAAGATGCTGTATGCCTCGCTGGTGATGAGCGGCGAGGAACAGGGCAGCATTCACCGCCCGCAGCTTTGCCTCGTGGGGCAGGGGCGCACGATTGTGTCGGACGAGGTGATTGACGTCGCCCTGCCGGGGCGCGATCCGCTGGGCGTGATGGTGTTGAATCTGGACCAGCAGGTTCGCGGCGGCGATGTGCCGCTGATTATTCCGCAGTATTATGCCTATTGGTTTGTGGGGAAGGATCGCGAGACACCGCATCATCTCGAGCGCATGTTCTGGATGGCCTATGACCGGATTATCCGCAATGTTGCGCATCGCTGGGCCTATATTTCCGTGGCGGGCATGCGGGATGCTAATGGAGGCCGGCTCTACATTGATGAAGTCGATGATTTTGTGCGGAATTTTTATCCGCAGATTTCGTTGCAGTGAGCGGTTCAACCCTCGCACGGCTCGCGTCCCGCGAGCCGTAAGCGTGCTCAGTTTCTCCGTTATTATCCCCCCGTGCGCCACAGAGGGATACCCTTGATTGAATCTATGCGTCGGCGCATTTTTTCAGTTCTTCATAGAGGGCGCGTTCTTTTTCGGAGAGGGTTTTGGGGATGGTGATTTTGATCTGCACGAGCAGGTCGCCGGCGGGTTTTTTCCCTGAGGCGGGGAGGCCGCGACCTTTTAGTCGCAACTGGGTTCCGCTGGAAGTTCCGGCGGGCAGGTTCAGCGCGAGCTTGCGCCCATCCAGACCTTCCACCATGATGCGCGCGCCGAGGGCGGCATCGTACGGAGGGATTTGCAGGGTGGTTTGCAGGTCGCGTCCTTTGAGGTGAATGCGGGGATGGGGCTGGATGTGAACGCGCAGGTAGAGATGGCCCGCAGGCGCGCCTCCCATGCCGGAGCCGCCCTGACCCGCCAGCCGGATGCGCGCGTTGTCGCCGGTGCCGGGCGGAATGTTGACCTGCATATTTTTTGTTGCGCGGGCGATACGTCCATGTTCATCCAGGTCGGTGGTTTGCAGGGCGATGGCTTTACGCGTGCCGTGTACGGCTTCTTCGAGGGTGATGTCCATCGAGGCTTCGTGGTCTTGCCCGCGCATGCGCCAGTTGGGGCCTCCGCCGGAAAAATGGCCCGACTGAGCGTCGCCACCGAAGAGGGTGGAGAAGAAATCGCTGAAGCCTCCGAAGTCTTCCGGGCCGAATGTTTGACTGGAGAAGTCGGCACCCGCGCCTCGGCGCGGCGGATGCCACCCAGGCGGCGGTGAGAAGTCCTGTCCGGCCTTCCAATTAGCGCCGAGTTCATCGTATTTTTTACGCTTCTCGGGATCGCCGATTACATCATACGCCTCGGTGGCTTCTTTGAATTTCTGCTCGGCACCGGCATCGTGATTGATGTCGGGGTGAAATTTTCGGGCCAGCTTGCGATAGGCTTTTTTGATGTCCTTCTCGTTTGCGGCTTTTTCAACTCCGAGGATTGCGTAATAATCTTTGTATTTCACGGTATGTTTCTCCACGCTTATTGAAGGGAAAGGGAACGGAATACCAGGGTGGCCGATGGTTGATTGGGGGGGAAGAAGAGTTGGAGCGATTCGATGGCCTGCATATCCACCACCTTGTTGCCCCGTTGATTTCCGTATCCCGGGTTAAGTTCTATTTCTTTCAGGGGGAGGGTGTAGGGGCCGTTGCCGGGCTGGATTTCTCGTCCGACTCCGGTGTAGCCTTCGCCATCGGCTCCGCCGTATCCGCTGAAGGTTTGGCTGTTTACGGGGCCACACCCGGATTCGCTGAGGCCGGGGCCCAGAAGGACGGTGGTGGTGCATTCTAAGTCGGCCACGATGCGGTCGGCACCGAGAAGCGAAACGGAGGCGTCCGGATTTTTCGGCAGGGCGTCACGCGGGAAGAAGGTGATGCCGCAGCCCCAGCCAGCGGGATGAATGTGCAGGGTGAGTGTGCCATCGCCGTTTTTTTGCGCGTCGATTTTTCCGCCAGCATCGGCGTCGCCCCAGGTGATGAAGCGCGTTGACGCGTCGGCAAAGAGAATGGGTTTTTCGAGGGGCGTGTTGGTTCCGCGCAGGGTGGTTTCGCGGAAATCGGCCAGCACGCCGGGGTCGTGGGGTTGGGTGGTGACCGTGGATTGAGCGTGAATCTCCGGGGCGCGTGCGTTGATGTCGGTGATGACGGCGAGGAGGTCGTCGTAGGGTTGGTCGTGAATATCGAGTAGACCATAGTTGGAGTCTTCGCCGTCGAAGCGTCCGGCGGGTGGTTGGTCGAAGAGTTGGAACCAGTGGTAGCCGAGGAGGTAGGGCTGTTCGAGTACCTGGGTGGCATAGCGGCTGAAGGCGTCGGCTCGGTCCTGCTGGGTGCGGACGGTGACGTCTGCGCCGTGGGTGTTGCGGCACTCGGATTCGTTTTCCTCGGCGCGCCAGGAAAATTCGGTGATGAGTATAGGCTTGCCGGTCAGGGTGGACACGGCGGTCAGCAGGGGCACGTCGGGCTCGCCGGATTTGCTATACGAATTGATGCTGATGACATCGGCATATTTTCCGCAGGCGGCCATCACCGATTCCTGGGCGCGTCCGGCGAAGCGCACCCCGAGGAATAGGTGGTTGGGGTCGTAGCGTCGGATGGTTTCGGCGCAGAGTTGGAAGTAGCGCTCGGCCACGATGCCGGCCCAGGCGGCTACGGACTTGGCGGCGGTGCGAGTGCGGGACATGATGTACTGACGGCCCTGCAGGTCGTCGAAGGATTCGGCACCGGTTTCCCATTCATTGCTGAAGGCTTGAAAGTCGTCAGCGTAATAATCGCGGAAGAATTCCATCAGGCGTTGTTTTCCGGGAGAGCGCGTGGACAGGTGCATGTAGGCGGTGATGAGGGATATGTGCGGGGAGGTGGGCCAGCCGCGCTCGCCGTACCAGGGCAGTTCGTTGTTGGCGAAGTAGCCGATGAGCCATTCGTTGGTGGCGTGCGGGGCCACCGTTTTGCGCGCCTCGCTGTCGACCGCCTCGGCATAGGCCGGGGAGAAAACATCGGTGAGGCGTCCATCGTTCTGTCCCCAGGGACCGAGCCAAAGCACGCGGGTGTGCAGCATTGGCGTTTTTTCATAGAGCACCTCGTCGCTCCATCCGGCGACCGTGTTGAAGTTCCAGCTTTTCAGGCGTTCGGCGGCTGCTTGAGCCCAGGCATCGAGATCGTTTTGATGTTTCGGAAGGGTATTGTAGCGGCGTCCGTCGGACGGCTTCGACCCATCGGCGGGCAGGACGCAGTTGACGCCCAGTGAGAGGAATCGTTCATCACCGCGCGCGAACCAGTATTTTCCGTCCTCCTGAACAATCCGTACAAAAGCCGGGGATTTCATGGTTGTCTCCTCCTTTTCCGAGGGGGGTGCAATGGGGCATGGGGCATGGATGCAGCAGCCTGTCAGGAAGAGAATCGGCATGAACAACAGGACCAGGCAGGGCACTATTTCTGGTTTTCCGAGACTCTTTTTCACGCTGCTCCCGATGCTGTTTTGTGAATGAATAACGACTGCACATAGGATAGAACGATTTGCACGGACTGTCCATCCCGCAGAGGGCCACTCGTGCGGGAAAAGCTGTAGAGAGGGCTTGCCAAGGCGATGGGAATCATTATGCTCACCCCGGTAGTGTAACCCTGAAGAAATGGTGAGGCGGAGAATTCATGAAGATACTGGTTGTGGGCAACGGCGGACGGGAACATGCTCTGGCGTGGAAGATCGCGCAGGACCCTGAAAGGCATACGATTTACTGCGCCCCCGGCAATGCCGGAACCGCCCTGTGCGCCACCAATATACCCATTCCTGCTGATGATCTTGAAGGGCTGCGTGAATGGGCCATGACCGAAGGTCCCGACCTGACCGTGATCGGCCCCGAAGTGCCGCTGTGCGCCGGATTGACCGATCTGCTCGAGGCCGAGGGCCTGCGCGTGTTCGGCCCATCGAAGGCCGCCGCCCAACTCGAAGGCTCCAAAATTTTTGCCAAGGAAATCATGCTGGCCGCCGGGGTGCCCACCGCCCGCACCGAATTTTTCACGGAATTGGAACCAGCACTGGCCTATGTGGAACAGCAGGGTGCGCCGCTGGTGATCAAGGCCGATGGACTGGCCGCCGGCAAGGGCGTGGCCGTTTGTTCGACGCTCGAGGAGGCGCGCGAGGCGGTTCAATCCA
Organism: uncultured Verrucomicrobiota bacterium; assembly: GCA_964490935.1. GTDB lineage: Bacteria > Verrucomicrobiota > Kiritimatiellia > RZYC01 > RZYC01 > JAQVYB01. The sequence continues at coordinate 47,121 of CAZBEO010000009.1, read as the reverse complement.
TGTTGGGCCGAGGCGCTTTCGGAGAGGCCGGGCGACGCATCCTAGTGGAGGAATGCCTCCAAGGCGAAGAGGTTTCTATTCTCGCGCTCGTGGATGGCGAACACATCGTGACGCTGGCTTCCTCCCAGGATCACAAGCGTGCATACGATGGCGACCAGGGGCCGAATACCGGTGGCATGGGGGCCTATTCTCCGGCCACGGTGGTGAGAGAGGAAGTCTGGCCTCTCATCCGTAAAAACGTCTTTGAAAAAACCTTGGCCGAACTCCGCCGCCGGGGCATCACCTATCGGGGGGTGCTCTATGCAGGTCTTATGATGACGGCGGATGGACCCATGGTACTCGAGTTCAACTGCCGCTTCGGCGATCCGGAAACGCAGGTGGTCATTCCCCGGCTTTCCACAGAAATCGTCCCCGCCTTTGAGGCCTGCATCGATGGCACCCTGAGCAATGACTTGGTGCATTGGCGTCCAGAATCCGCCGTGTGCGTGGTGATGGCCTCGGGCGGTTATCCCGGTGCGTATACGGCTGGACACCTCGTTTGCGGGCTCGATGATGTGGCGGAAATGGAGCGGGTTGTCGTCTTCCATGCAGGCACGGCGGAAAAAGAGGGGCAGGTGGTCACTGCCGGTGGGCGCGTGTTGGGCGTCACGGCTCTGGGGGCGGATCTCGATGCTGCGATTACCGAAGCCTACCGCGCCGTGACAGGCATCGAATTCACCGACTCCTTTCATCGGGAAGACATTGCCTGGCGCGAACTGGAACGATGCAAAGAAGACGCCTGAAAAAGTTTCCAATGATTGGAAAAACGACTGAAAAAGTTTCCAATGGTTGGAAAAATGAACAAAAAAGTTTCCAACGATTGGAAAAACACTCGAAAAAGTTTCCAATGATTGGAAAATATTCCAAAGGGCATGCGATCGTCTAATCGGACGGGAAAAGGCGTTATGCGGTTTCGATGGCTGATCATGGTTCTAAGTGTGGCGGCGGTGCTTTCGTATGTGGTGCCGGCGCAGAGGCACCCGCTGAATTACCCGGCGGATGATGCGTATTTTTACCTGCAAGTGGCGTCGCAGATTCACGGCGGCTATGGCTCAACATTTAATCAGCTCATGCCGACGAATGGGTATCATCCGCTCTGGATGTTGTGCTGCACAGGGTTGTTTTATCTGATGGGCGGGGACAAGCTTTTAGTCCTGCACGCAGCGATCGGATTGCAGCAGGCGATGGGCTTGGCGTCGGTGTTGATTTTTCTGCATCTGGCGAAGCGGCTTTCCATTCGGCGTGCATTCCTGGCGTTGCCTATCCTTTTTTTGTATTTCAGCACACGGCTGTACGCTTCGGAGGCGTATGTGAACGGCTTTTTTCTGCTGCTGATGTTGTGGGCCGGGTTGCGTCTTGCGGAGGGAGTTCTTGCGGGGGTGGATGCCTCGCGCTGGGTGGCGCTGGGTGCTGGCTGCTGCGCGGGATTGGCACTTTTGGCGCGGCTGGACAATGTGTTTGTGGTGGGGTGTTTTATGCTGTGTACGGCGGGCTTGCTCTGCATGGGGCGTCCGCGCGGGATATTGACATGGCGCATGCTGAGTCGGCTGGCGCTGCTGGGTGGCGGGTGTCTGGTTTTGTTTGTGCCGTATCTTTTGTTCAACCGGATGGTGTTCGGACACTGGATGCCGGTGAGCGGGGCGATCAAGAGTACGCTGCCGAATCTGGTGTTTCACCTGGCGGGGTTGAGCGTGATCGGCAAGCTCTGCGCGTTGTGCGCAATGGCCGGTTTGGGCGTGGCGTTGTTTTCCCGCACAACGCCCGCGCGGCGCTATCTGCTGACGGTTCTTTCCGGCGGCGTTCTGCTGCACGCGGCGCAGATTGTGTTCACCACGAGTCATCATACGCAGTGGCCGTGGTATTATGTGGCCGGAGTGATCAATCTGTGTTTTTGCGGAGCAATGCTGGCTGATCGGCTGGCGTCGGTGAGCGGGTTGCGTGCGATGCTGTCGGTTCGGTTTTCCCTGCCGCTTGCACTGATGCTGGTGACGGCCGTGAATGGGTATGCGGCCCTGCGCTACCGCAGTTCCGCGCCGACGATTCGCGAGAGTTTCGAGTTGGGTCGCCTAGAGGCGGGAGCCGATCTGCGCTGGCAGCAGCGGGTCGCAGTCTGGCTGCAAAAAACGCTTCCGCCGGAATCGGGCGTGGCGGTGTATGACTGGCCCGGGATGTTTGCCTACACCTCGGACCTGCGCATCCTGCCGATCGATGGGCTGATCAATGATTACCGGTACAATGACGAGGTGCTGGCGGAAGGGATCGACGCCTTTCTGAAGCAACGTCGTGTGACGTATTGGCTGGGGCCGTGCGACCTGCAGGAGTTCGAGCAGCAGTCGTGGTATTCCGTGCGGGAAACGCCGGGCGGGATGGAGATCGAGGTGATGGCCCCGCTCTATCGGAAGAGTGCCGGAAGTTTCACGGTGCAGGATGCCGACCGTATCGCCCGCCTGCGCGAAGTGATCGCCCATCCGGATGTGCCTGATCTTGCGTTGTGGCGTATTCGGTGAGGGAACGGCTCGCGTGGACGCTCGCCCTCCAACATGGTTTGTAACCCAGCGGCTCGCGGTACGCTCGCCCTCCACTTATTGGCGCGGGCTGGGGATCATATCGGAGAGGTCCACCTCAAGGCCCTTGCGGACATAGACGGATTTAGGACGAACGCGGCGTCCGGTGACGGGCCAGAATACGACGTCGTTATCAAACACATCGCCCCGGTATTCATACGATTCGAGCAGCGCGTCGGTGTGCCAGGGGAAGTCGAGAATGATGGCGTCGAAGCGCCCACTGAGCAGGGCCTGATTGAGTTCGTTGGTGACGGCGGCAATGAGTTGCGTGCGGCTGCCGCGCTCGATGTCGTAGTAGGCGACGTGCTGGGCGTGCGCGGGTTTTCCGGCGAGGGGAGCGAGGTATCCGTGCGCGGGGATGAGAACGTCGCCGGGGAAGCGTTGAATCAGGCGGATCAGGTGGTCGCCTGCGGCACGGTCGTCCGCCGTGGGAAGCTGGACGGTGGGGTCATAGAAGAGCGTCAGTAACTGGGCGAGGCAGGCAAGCAGAATCACGACGGGGAGCAGGGGCTTTTCGCTCGGCGCGGCGTCGGAGTTCGGCTCTCCTATGGCGCCAGCGGCATCTATCGCCTGCTTGACGGCCAAGCCGAAGAAAAGTGAAATGCCGACGTAGGCGGGGAGTACGGTGTTGGCAAAGGAACCGGCGCGAACGCGCACGAGCCAAGCGGCGGCAATGAGTCCGCCAGCCGTGAAGAAGAGAAACCAGAAGTCGTTCCATCGTCGCGCACACAGCAGACGCGCGGCATAGATGCCGCCGAACAGGATAGCGATAAAGAGCGGGTGGAATAGGTCCATGAGCCAGAAGGAGATCACGCGGAAGAGTACGAGGTGATGCCCGCTCGGCAGTTCAAAGATATAGAACGAATACCATCCATCGGTTAGGCGCGAGAAAAGGACCGTGCTGAGCGGAATGACGAGTGCGATGACCAGCGGAAAGAGAACGCGCCGCCACCCTTTGAGGCAGAAAAGGGCGTAGCAGCTCATGGGAAGGGCCACAAAAAGGGCGGTTTGCTTGCAGAAGAACGCGAGGCAGAAGGAAAGTCCCGCAAGCAGTGGGTACAGCGTGCGGCGCTGTCCGACGCGCAGCAGCAGAATGCCCGCAAGGATGAAAAAGAAGCACCAGGTATCAGCACGCGCGATGGCATACCACGCACCGCCCGCCCGAAAAAGCGCGGCGAAGAGCCCGCAGGAGAGCAGCCCATAAAAGGGCGATCGGGTTTCGCGCCATCCGAAAAGGAAGAGGAGTGCGAAGCAGCCCAGGGTGCCGAGAAAGGCGGTCAGGCGCAGGGCCGGCAGGCCGGGACCGGTCAGGCGGGCCATCCAGGCGGAGAAGTGAAAATAGAGCGGAGTGTAGGTGTAAGGCGTAAAATCCAGCGTGGGCTCGGTGTAGAGCGGCTGCCCTTCGATCACGCGCGCCACGGAGTCCGCCATGCCGCCTTCCATCCATTCTAGTTCATAGGGGTAGCGGATCTGCTGAACGGCAAGGACCAGGAAGGCGGCGATGTAAACCAGACATCCGGTGCCTACCGCCCGCTTCAGCCATTTCACTGCATCCATTTTTCTTGTGTTCATTGCGCCTCGCTCTGTTTGCGAACCACCGCCTGCGCCGGTTGGATCGTGCCTGCCTCACCGCCCGCATGTTAAGGATGAATGACGGGATAACAAGCCGGAAAACACAGGCGTTGACTTGACGAAAGGGGATGGGTATATCTCCCTGTATATTATTTTCAGCCTAATCAAGGGGATGATCGCAACATGAAACACATGCACACGGCGCAACGCGGGTTTCTTTTACTTCTTTTCATGCTGGTCGGGATGACGGTTTCCTCCGTGTTTGCCGCACCTGCCGAATCCAAGTTTGTGTATCGTCCGGGTGATTATGATGGAAACGGCTACGATGATCTCTGCGTTTATTATGCCGATTCCGGCACTTGGACGATCTGGTACAACAACAACGGCACGCTGACCCGCCAGGAGAACATCTCTTTCGGATGGAGCGGCGCGAGGGCCGTGCCCGCTGATTACGATGGCGACGGCAAGACGGATATCGCCGTCTATGCACCATCGAGCGGAACCTGGACCATCAACAGCAGCAGAACGAAACAAACCTACAACGTGAATTGGGGGTGGAGCGAGGTGGTCCCCGTGCCCGCCGATTACGATGGCGACGGGCGGGATGACATCGCGGTGTTTTATCCGGGCGATGGTTCCTGGTCGCTGCGCCTTTCTTCCGGGAAAACGAAAACGGTGAAGTTTGGCTATTCAGCGGTCATTCCCGTTCCGGCTGATTACAATGGCGATAGGCGGGACGATATCGCCGTGTACATCCCGAGTAGCGGCGGCTGGATTGCCGTGGATGTGTTGACTGGGAAGACCATTCTGAATCAGAACTGGGGCTGGCCGGCCGCGCGTCCCGCTCCGGCGGATTATTCCGGCGACGGCAAAGCCGACCCGTGTGTTTATTCGGGCGGAACCTGGTATATCAGCTTCCGCAGCGGTATGACGATGACCGCGCAATGGGGCGGCGGCCCGGTTCAACTCGTTCCCGGATTCTACCGGTCCTATTACGGGACGGCCTATAAGCACGCGCAGATCGGCGTATACATTCCCTCCACCGGCACTTGGGCGTTGAAGGAAGTGGTGATTGATTTTCTCGATCCGTGGTACAAGCAAGTCAACTTCGGATGGAGCCAGTCCCTTCCGCCGCCGTACCGACCGTAAGAGACATCAGATATCTCGATCAATCTAAGATGCAACAGCGTACTCGCTGTTGTTGCCTAGCAGGATGACGGGCCAAGGCCCGATAGCCTGCTAGAATGGCACCCCCAACCGGATTCGAACCGGTGTTACCAGGATGAGAACCTGGCGTCCTAGGCCTCTAGACGATGGGGGCAACAAAGGATGGCGGGCATAATAACGAATTTTTTCCAAACGTCAATCCGTCTGAATTTTTTCCATCACCAGGCTTCCGCCGGGAGGCAGCACGCGTAGGAGCGAAACATGGGCACCAATCCGCCGAATGCCCGCGCCGGGTAGCGTCCGCCAAGCGCCGATCGAAAGAGGCAGCTCTACTTCTGCCGGGCCGCGCCCCGCATTCACGGCGACCAGCACCTCCTGAGCGCCCGCCGTTCGCCGAAACACCAGTACCCCTTCTTCCCCGTTCGCCTGGAGCAGATCAAGCTGGTCGCCTTTCAGCGCGGCATTACGCGTGCGCAGCCGACACAGCTCGCGCGTGGCCTGGTAGATCGTCTGGGGGAGGGGCTCGTTCAGTCGATTCCAGTGGAGCGGATTTGGACCGACGATTTTCTCGGTGGCCTCGCCCCACTCTTGCCCGGCGTAGAGCATGGGGATGCCTGGCGCAGTGAGCGTGAGGGTCAGGGCGGTGATGACGCGCCGGGTGGCCTCTTCCGGAGAACAGGTTTTCAAGAACTCGGCGAAGGTCCGTTCTTCATCGTGACTTTCGGTGTAGACCACGTTTTGAAAGGTGTTCGAAAAACCGGCCAAGGCGGGATGAAAGAGGCGTTGGATTTCGTTGGTGTCGAAGCGTCCTTCTTTCAGCATGTCGCAGATGCGCCATCGGAACTCGGCGCTCCAGCCGGAATCCATCTCGGTTTGATTGACGAGATTGGGGTCCGACGGTAAATGCTCGGCAATTTGAAACGAGGTGGGGTCGGCCTGCCGCCCGCACCAGGCAAACCAGCTTGCGCCATACTCGTTGCTGCCCTTCCACCCGACCCAGCGTGTGGCATCGTAGCGAAAACCATCCACGCGATATTCACGGCTCCAGTAGCGGACCAACTCGTCGGCGTAGCGCTTGAAGGCGGGGGATTTTTGGTCGAGATCGGGGAATCCCCAGTTTTCGCCGGTGAAATGATAAAACCAGGGCGACGCATCATAGTCGTCGCCGTAGAGTTGAAAGAGGGGCGCATTTCCATCCATGTGGTTAAGCACCACATCCATGATCACGGCCAGGCCGCGTCGATGCGCCTCGCGAATCAGTTCTTTCAATTCGAAAGGCGTCCCGTAGGTTGTCTCGGGCGCAAAGTGAAAGGCGGGATTGTAACCCCAGCTTTCAGCACCCGTGAACTCGTTCCAGGGCAAGGGCTCGATGGCGGTGACGCCGAGGTCCTGGATGTAGTCCAGCCGCTCGATCAGTCCCGTGAAGCCGCCGCGTGAGACGTCAGGAATCGAGCATTCATAAATAATCAAATTCGAAAGAGGCGGGCGCTTATACGATGCCGCCTCTTTCCATGAAAAGGGTTTCGCGCCGATGTTTAATACCGATTCGGCCAGCTCCGCACGATATGTTTCGATTCCCTTTGCATCCTTCCATTCCACGTCCGTCGAGTAGGGGTCGGCCAGGCGTTGCGTGCCGTCAATCAGATACTGGTAACGCCAGGTTCCCGGTGCAAGTGAGCGCGTAAGCCACCAGACCCCGTTGGTGGAATAGTTCATCGGATTGGCGGATGAATCCCATTCGTTGAAGTCGCCGATCAGAGAGACAAAATGTTTCCCCGGGGCATGCAGGGCGAAGGTGACGACCCCGTTCCGTGATTCCGTCGCGCCCAGTGGCGCGTCCGCAGGGTAATCGGATGTGCGGAAGAACGGGGCATGCCAGAAGTCGACGGTGGCCAGGGCGCGCTGACCGGACTCTCCCGACGAGGCCGTCAGATGATGCAGGCCAAACGCCAGATTGGAGACGTCGACACCGTGGCGGTAGGGCTCTTCAGTCAACGAAGCAATAGGTTTTCCATCCAGCCAGAGCTGCAACGGGCTGCGGCTGTTTAGAAGGGCGTTGAAATCGGAGAAAAACAGATCGCCGCTTTCGGGCGCCACAAATTCAATGGCCGGGGTTTCATTCGATGGCGTCAGGGTGATTCGGGTTTCGTAATTGCGCCCTCCGTCCGTATCCCATTCGTCCGCCCAGTGTACGGCCATCTGCAGGGAGGTGACCACCTGGGCACCCTTATCGAAGGGACCCAACGTCAGGGTGCTGATGCCGTGTTTATCAGGAGGAGGGAGCGGGGTGTCGATCGCGACGCCGTCCGGGGTGGGGAAACTGCCGGGCGGCCAGTAGATGCGTGCGGGCGGCGTCCAAGCTCCTCGCCTGACATTCACTCCCCAGCGAAGCAGCCCGCCCGATTTTGAGCGCCGTACCTGCACCGTGACCACCTCGTTCGGGCCGGGATTTTCGGGGGTGGTCTCGATGCGCGCCTGCGTGATGGGAATGTGATAGTCCTTGCCCTCGCTGCTCTCCCAGGTGTTGTCCTGAAACAGAATGGCAAAATCCACCGTGTTCACGATTTGCGTGGGATGATTGAATGGGCCAATGATTACCTCGGCTACTCCATCGCGTCCAGGCAGGCGAAAAGGAGTCTGTATGGCCACGCCATTCGGGCGCGAGGCGATCGGACGGTACGGGGCAATTGGTTGTTTCCAGGCCGGGCCCTTGGCATTTACGCCCCAGTGGAGTTTGGCCGGTTGCTGTGCACCCGTTAGACGAATCGTGATGCGGTCATCCAGCGTGGGAGACTCCGGCGTCCAGGAAATATCCGCAGCCCACGCCAGGAACGGGCAGCACAATAATATCCCGAAATATAATTTTCTCAGCATGAATTCTTCCTCACTATTTTATAAACGCACGGCATCCCCTACACGTTTTTGCATCAGGAAACCACAAAAAAGCCCTCCTTGTTTCTGACAAATTTTGCGCGGATAGGCTCTCGGGATTGGCCATCGCGACCTTCATCGTCAAATTTAAAAGCTGCGATACCTTTACTGTCAAAAAATGGCGAGGGATTAAATAAGCAGAAATTCAACGAGGCTCGTCTATTGAAACGACAGGTGGCACGCGCGTTTAATGCTGAGCCAGCCGATGAGTTGGCTGGTGGGTTAATAACGCAAATATCAAGGGCTGACCCCGGGGTCAGCCCTTGATATTTGATATTTCTATACTTGCTTTTTTCGATGCGCTCCGCACTATCGTTGCATCATGGCAAGAAAACTGAGGATGCAGTATGAAGGGGCAATATACCACGTCACGATGCGGGGCGTGGAGCGGCGACGTCTGTTCGATGACAGCGCCGACCGGAGGCGGTTCATGGAGCGACTGGCCACCTATGTCGATGAGCACCGTATCCGCCTGTTCATGTTTTGTCTCATGACCAATCACGTCCACCTTCTGGTGGAAACGCCACAGGCGAATCTCTCGGCATTCATGCATAAGCTGCAGACCGCTTATACGATGTACTACAATATTCGGCATGATAGGGTGGGGCATCTGATGCAGGGGCGTTTTGGTGCCCGCTTGGTCGAGGGCAATGAATATCTACTCCGACTGAGTCGCTATATTCACCTGAATCCCGTGTTTGCCGACGGGATGGAGACGAAGTCGTTTGCTGAGCGAAGGGCGTTGTTGCGCACCTATCGTTGGAGTAGTTATATGGGTTATGCAGGATTTGCACAACCGTATGAGATGGTCACCGAGGGGCCGGTTCTTGCCATGATGGAAACCCCAGAGAAAAACCAACGGCAGGCGTATTGTCGTTTCGTAGAGGCTGCGATGGCCAACACAGATGAAGAGTTCCTTGGGGTGTTACGCGGATTTTCTCTGGCCATTGGCGGCGACGATTTTCAGGAGCGGATTGCCAATCTGTATGTTGCGGCGGTGCGTCAGGCGAAACGGAAGGAAGACGTTTCGTTCCGTCATGTTTTGCGCCCGGTCGCTCCGTCGAAGATACTCCTTCTGACGTCAAAGCATTATGGGATGCAACCCAAAGATATTTGTGTTCGGCAGTATGATTGCATTGCACGACCGGTGGCGGCCTTCCTGCTGGGCAAGTATGGGGGCCTGAATCAGCGAAACATCGGAGAGATGCTTGGCATGGGAAGCGGTTCTGCTGTGAGTCGGCAGTTGAAACGATTGCATGAGCGTCGTTTGAATGACGAATCAATCGCAAGAGATATGGAAGGCCTAGAAGAAGCGGTGGGTTTGGCTCAAATGTCAAATGTCAAGGGCTGACCCCGCTGGCGGAGGCGGCGACTGGCACGACCGGTCCAGTTGATTCCTTCAGCGCCGTGCGGGAGGTGAACGACGGCTTCTGGGAGCAGGATTTTTCGTTCGGACGGCCATCGGGCCTGGAATTCGTAGTCGACATCGCCTGCATTGGGGAAGCGTTCGGAATAGAGGGGTTCGCCTGATTCGCTCGGAGGGCATTCGCGTGCGTGGAATAGCTGGAAGTAGCCCCACGGCATTCGATTGGCGCCGGGGCGGTTGAAGGGCAGGGTGGCGCGCAGGGCCGGGTTGGATTCAAAGGCGGTGAGCCAATACTCGGTGTCGTGATTAGGGGCATCCAGGCGTATGGAGTAATAGAGGCAGTCTGGATGGAGAAAGCGCTGTTGAAGGCGGTGGCGGAGTCCGGCGGGAAGCAGAATGTCGCTGTCGAATACGAGGACCCAGGCGTCGAGTTTCAGGGCCTCGAAGCCTTCGTTGAGGAGTTTGCCTTTGTTGAAGACGGCACCTTCTGGAAGATAGCTGTCAGAGAGGACGACGGTGGCGCCGTGCTGTTTTGCAATGGACTGCGAAAGGGTATCGTCGGGCGAGGTGACGACCACGAGCCGGTCAAAATGCGGGAGGTTGCCGGGGAGCGACCAGGATAGGTAATCGCCATAGCGCACACAGACGAGAAGGCCTTCGAGTCGGCGCATGAAGCACCCGGATGATTTGCGCCCGATTGGATTCGGTGGCGGGGTGGTGGCGGGGTGGCTGCATTCGCCGGCGGATTTTGCGGCGAGTCGTGCCGGGCTGAGCATGGGCGTTTCGGGACCGAAGAGTTCGCGGCAGCGTTCGGCCAGTTTTTTTTCACAGGAATCGGTGGCGAGAAATACGGAGTTGAAGGCGTGCGACGGAAAGGCGTCCGGCGAGGCGAGCGGATATCCTTCGAAGGTTTGTCCGATGTGGGCGGCGTCATCGGCGATGCCGAGAATATGGGTTTGATTCTTCCAGGGACCACCTGCATCAAGAAATCGGCGCAGGAATTTTCCGGCACCCAGAAAAAGAAGGGCTTTGTTGCTTTCTGCGGGGTGCGCGCGCGCGAGTTGCCTCCAGATGTGTGCGAACATGCGGGGTTCATCGAGAAGGTGCCCGGCGGCGTCGGTCAGTGGAAATTCGTGTTGAGCGTGTGGCGGTTCGGGAGCGGAGGGATGTCTGGTTTCGAGGATGCGGGCGAGCTGTGCCGGGAGGCTGGACCGGGAGAAGAATCGCCGGTGAATTTGGCGTCCTTGGACCATCATGGCATCGAGTGTGGCCTGGTCGGTTCGTAGGATGGAGGGGATGAGGGCGAGTTCTTCGGAGGTGATGCCGATGTGAAAGGCGATGGTGGAATAGTCGATGAGGTCATCAAAGGGGAGTCGTCGGGCATCGGAAATGAGAATGGGTATGCGGCCGAGGGCGAGGGCCTGATAGAACGCGGAGTCGAGCGCGCCGCCGTTCCATACGCAGATCGCGAAGCGGGCTTGGGCGATGGTTTCGGCGGCGTTTTCGGGATCGGCCCGGAGCAGGCTTCCACAGGCGGCGGCTACGTTTTCGACGGTGCGGAATAGTGCGTCGTCGGGTTGTCCGCACAGACAGAAATCGGCGGATGGGGACGGCGTGGAGGCTTCGTCAAACAGCCAGGGGATGGGATGGATGCGCGGCAGATCGTCGGGGAAGGATACTGCCGGTTGAAAGATGGTGGCTTCGGGTATTTCCGTACCTGGGAAGTCGGGATGACCGCAGATGAAAGCATGTTTGGGGCGCTGGGCGGGATCGCGGAAGGAGGGGAGCGCATGGATGGCATCCAGGCAGCGACGTTGTCCTTCCGGTATGGAGGGCGCTTCGGCAATCCATTGGCTGAAGGGAAGGTCGACGACGATTGCGTGGGCCTTTTCGGGTCGGTCGGTTTGCTCGAAGTCTCCGCAGGTTTCAAGCGTAAGCGGGAGTCGATCGAGTTGGTCGTATGGGTTCGGGGCGCGGGCGGAGGTGTCCGACGGAAGGGCGAGTCCTTCATGGACCGGGAAGATGCGCAGTTTTTTCATTCGGGCTGAGTTGTGGTTGATCGTTGTTCACGCCGGTGGTCGCGGAGGATATCTTCCATGGCCGGGATCAGGTTGCGCAGCAGGTGCCGAGTGGCGTCTTCGAGCGCTCCCTGAGCGCCGCCCTGTTTTGCGCGGATGGCACCTGTGGAGACGGCGCTTTCGGTTTGCATGAGCCTGCCATCGACCACCCGCAGGATGCGCACCTGTATGTTGGCGTCATTTTCCGATTGATTGATGGAACCCCACGTTGCTGTTTGCCCACCGTGATTATTCTGATGGGTGAATCCCCCTGCAACGGTTCCGCTTTCACTGCTCAGAATGCGGCTGATGGATGCTTCGCCGGTGATGAGGTAGTCCGCACCGTTGGCGAGCGCTTCCTGGAGAAGCTGATTTCGGGTTTGAGTGGATGACGTGGGCGGCAGGGAAATCAGGCGGAATCCGGCATCGAGGAGTTCTCTTTCGAGGACGGCCTGCGCCTGGCCGACCTGGGTCTTTTCCTTGTCGTATCGGGAGGCGAAGGTTTCGGTGGTTTCCGGAACGGCGACGGCCCAGAGCACCTCGGCCGCCGCCGGTTTTTCGTAGACGATCATTTTTTGCGTTTGTGCACGGCCTGCCGAGATAAAGCCCAGCGTGAGGCAACACAGTATCCAAGCAATGGTCCTGTTCATGTTTTTTCTCTCCCCTGCATGGCCCGCCCCCGTTGCGACCGGGCTAGAAGACGATCGGTGCATACAGAGGATAACCAGCCAGTTTTTCGCGGCCCTTTAAAAAGTCCAGTTCAACGAGAAAGGCCAGGTCAGCTATCTGACCTCCGAGTTTCTCCACGAGATGAGCGGAAGCAAGCGCGGTGCCGCCGGTGGCGAGAAGGTCATCCATGATGAGGATTTTTTCACCTTTTTGGATGGCGTCCACGTGCATGGTGAGGGTGGCGGTGCCGTATTCCAGGCTGTAGGTCTCCTCGATGGTTTTGTAGGGCAGTTTTCCTTTTTTGCGTATGGGGATCAGGCCTGCGCCGATTTGAGTGGCCACGGCACCCGCAAAGAGGAATCCGCGGGCATCCACGGCGGCGATTTTGGCGATTCCCTGGCCCTTGTAGCGGGCGACAAAGAGGTCGATGGTTTCTTTGAAGAGTTTGGCGTCGGCAAGCACCGGCATAATATCCTTAAAGAGTACTCCGGCAATGGGGAAGTCCGGCACGTCGCGAATGGCTTTGGTGATTTGTTCAATGCTCATGGATTTTGCCTCTCCTGTTACAGGTCGTTTGTTTAGGTGCTAAGGTGTATTTTGTTTATACGGAAACATCAAATTATGGTTCAAAAAGTCCGGCGTTGCAAGCGCGGGTTAAAGAAAGGAACTCTTTTCTGGAGCTTGTCAGGGCGCATCAGGGTGTCGTAAAGTACGGGCGTTCTTAAAGGGTTTCGAGGCATTGCCACGTGGCGACGTTTTTCAATCCAACAACAAATGGAAAAGGGGTTTTGGATCAGGGCGGGCAAGGATCAAAGACGGATGGACAGACAATGAAAAATCCAGATGAATTGGCATCCCTGGCACGAGCAGCGGTGGAGTCGGCCTTTTCGGTCGCGCTGCGTATGGTGGAGAAGGATGAGGTCTTTTGTATTTATGGCGCGGGGGACGTGGGGGAGCTACTTTTTTATTTTTGCCGGGAACGCGGCTTAAAGCCAACCGCCTTTTTGGATGATCTTTCGGAGCGGGAAAGCTTTTGCGGGATTCCCGTTTGCGGAGTTGTGTCCGGGATTGATCGGTTTCGGCCCGCCAGCGTTTTGCTGGGAACCATCAAAGCCACGGAACGCATGAAGAATAATTTGGCGACGTTGAATTACTCGGGGAGCGTGTATACGGTACGCGATGCCCACGCGCATTTCCGTCCGCCTCATCAGCACTACGAAATCACCCCACGCGAAGAGATTCAGGTCTTTTGCAATAGACATGCCGGTCAACGGGCGTTTGTGATTGGTAACGGGCCGAGCCTTTTGAAGACGGACCCGCGTCGCCTGATGGCAAGAAATGAAATTACCTTTGCGGCCAATAATGTCTTTTTACTTGAGGGTTTCAAGCCGACCTACTATACGGCGATCGACCGTGTGCTGACCATGGATCGCGCCAACGAGATCAACGCCCTGCCCTGGATGAAATTTTTCCCTCACTTGGTTTCGCCCTGGATTACCAACGGCTTTTTTCTACATGCGCATCACAGCGATTGGCCCGAACAATTCTCGGATGATATCAGCCTGCGTTTGGAGATTGATTTTACGGTAACGTATTCCATGCTCCAAATTGCATTATACATGGGGTGCAGCCCTGTTTATCTCATTGGGGTGGATCATACGTATGCGGTAACTTCGGAGCAGTGCCATCAGGATGGATGCATCTTGACCTCCGTTTCCAGTGATCCAAATCATTTTCACCCCGGATATTTTGGAAAGGGCTATCGTTGGAGTAAGCCGCGAATGGAGCCGTTGGAAGCCTGCTATCGTGTGGCACGGGATGCCTACAAAGCGCATGGTCGGGAACTATATAATGCGACCTGTGGTGGAGCTCTGGAAGTGTTGCCGCGCGTTTCCTTTGAAGAATTGCTGACGTAAAAATGACATAAAATTTTTGGCGATATGTTTTACTTAGTTACAAGGAACGTTAAACTTATCAAGAAGTGGTTTTGCTAATGACTAGGCGGGTAATTACATTTGGGACGTTCGATTTATTTCATATCGGGCATTTGAATATTTTGAGGCGGGCCGCGGCGCAGGGAGAGCATCTGGTCGTGGGGGTGAGCTCGGATGCGCTGAATGCGTCTAAAAAGGGGCATGTACCAGTGTACCCGCTGCAGCATCGATTGGATATTGTGAAGGCGATTCGTTATGTGGATGAGGTGTTTGCGGAGGAAAGCTTAGCCCAAAAGCGCGAGTATATTCAAAAGTACCGGGCTGATGTGCTGGTGATGGGGGATGACTGGGTTGGAAAATTTGATGAGTTCAGAGATGTCTGTGAGGTGGTTTACTTGCCGCGCACTCCGGTGATTTCCAGCTCGGAGATTAAGGTTATCTGTCGGCATGATGCCCCGCTGAGACCGGACCGCTGGGATATTATTCAGTGATGGATATGAAAAAGAAAAAATATACCGTGTTGTTCGAGCATGATGTCGGGGGGTTGGTCGAACATCTGGTTCCCTTAGTGCGGGAGTGGCTTCGTTTGGGGCATGATGCGGTGATTGCCGCTCCGGTCGGAGAGATGGAAGCGGTTCGAACTGGCTATCGTGAATTGGAGTCGGATCGGCTGCGCTTTGTGGATAGCCAGAATCCATCGCTCGACTGGTCGGATATTTCGGCCCTAGTGAATGATCAGCCCGGAGCGCCAGGTGCAGTTTGTCGCAGTACTGCTTCCCGCTGGGATATTCCGCGCATCACGATTAACCACGGATTGACGGATAAAAAAACAACCTTTCCCGCAGACATTCTGGGCAATACCGTAGGGTTGAATAATGTCCTTTTTGCTAGTGGTCCGGCCATGTTTTGCGGATCGTGGGAGGCATATACAGAAAAATGGCCGGAAATAGTTCATTCGTTGAAAGTGGTTCCCATCGGATCACCGAAGACGGACTGTCTTTTTGACGGAACCTATTGCCGGGCAGAAGTGCTGGGAAAACTTGGACTGAATGTGGATCGGCCTACTGTGTTATATGCCCCGACGTATCAGCAGGAGGCCTCGCTTGAGATAGCTGGTGAAGCGATTATTTTGGCACTTGCAGCGCTCCCTGTGAATGTGCTGGTTCGGCTGCATCATTTTTCGCTGGATCAACAGAATGTGTTGGCTCGCCAGCGTGGACACCACGGTCGCGCGTGGGCGGCGGTGATGAAGGCCATCGAGGCGGAACGTCCGAACGTGCGGCATGTGACCGGCAGCAGCAATCCCTATTTTGTGGCGGCAGATGTGCTGATTGGGGATGCCAGCGGGGCGAGCTTTGAATTTATTTTACAGGATAAGCCGGTCGTCTTTTATGATGTGCCGTCATTTTTTGAGCGCCATGGCACCGATGGAGTCGGATACTGGGGGCGTGATGCGGGAGTGATCGTACGCGATTTGGTTGAATTGAAAGGGGCTGTATCAGAAGCTTTGGCTCATCCTGAAAAATCTGGCAACGCTAGAAAAAGGCTGATCGACAAACTGGTATATTATCGGGGAGATGCTGCCCAGCGAGCGGCGCAGGCGTTGCTGCAATTGATCGAGGGCGACCTTGATTATCCGACGTGGGGACCGCGCACGGCCTTGTGGCAGGAGCGCCTGCTTCAGTGTTACCTGTTGGAGCGGCTTGCCCATTGCGCCCGCGAACATGGCCGAGTGGCGTTGTTTGGAGCGGGATTGTATACCCATCGCCTGTTGGCATTGATGAAGCGCGACGGAGCATCCCTGGCCATGCCCAACGTGGTCGTGATATTGGATGATGGCGATGTCGTTCCGTCGGAAATTGAAGGTATTCCCGTGAGCAAACCGGACCCCGCCTCGAGCGCATCAATGGATGCCGTTTTGATTGCATCCGACTATCATCAAGCCGCCATTCGCAAGCGATGCCATGAGTTGTTTGGTCCCGACTTTCCGGTAATCGATTTATTCAGCGCCTTCCCGTGGCATCGCCCGTGCGTACAATTAAACAAGTCCGTCAACGAACCATGAAATCACCTGCTGAACAAAAAATCATCCAAATTGATATCACCAATGCCTGCCCGCATTCGTGTTCGAATTGTACACGTTTTTGCGGACATCATGTGAAACCGTTTATGATGGAGTATACCACGTTTACCCGGGCGGTGGATTCATTGGCGGATTTTCCGGGCATGATCGGTGTGATGGGTGGGGAACCGACGCTGCATCCTGATTTTGAGCGTATGGTGGATTATTATGCGTCGGTGATTGGGTCCAGGGACCGCAGTCGAAGGGCGCAGGAGCCCTTGATTGATTTTTCACAATATCGAACGGAAGAACTATCCAGTGTGGAGTGCAAACGCGGGTTATGGACGTCGCTGGGGGCGGGCTATTATCGGAATTATGAGCAGATTCAGGAGGTCTTTGATTATCAGTGCATCAATGACCACGCCAATCCGGGGCTGCATCAGGCGTTGTTGATTACTCGGCGAGAGCTGGGGATTCCAGATGAGGAGTGGTTTGCATTGCGGGATGCCTGCTGGGTTCAGAATTTGTGGAGCAGTTGCATTACACCCAAGGGGGCGTTTTTTTGCGAGGTGGCTGGGGCGCTGGATAGGTTGTTTGATGGTCCGGGCGGTTGGCCGGTGGAGCCGGAATGGTGGCGACGGAAGCCGGAAGATTTCGGGGATCAGCTTCAATGGTGTGAATGGTGTGGTGCGGCTCTTCAGTCGCCCCGTCGTCAGGCGAACGATGAGATTGATGACGTATCGCCGGTGTTGCTGAAAAAATTGCAGGAAGTGCATAGTCCCAAGGTGCGCGCGAATGGGGTGGAGGTGATTTCTCTGGCCGACACGGCAGGCGGCTCTTCGTCCTATAAGCCTTCGGCGGAATGGTATTTGCCGCAGAGTGACAACGCGCAACGCATTGATCCAACGAATCGAAGCATTTACCCTCAGCAGATTGTTGCTCTGATGTTTTTGCAGGATAGTGCGGGTCTTGCGGAAGTGAAATCGAGTGCGGCTCAGTTTGATAGAACCTTTGTGGTCGGGCCGGATTCGAGCATGGAAGCCGTGAAGCCGTCCGGCGCGGAATGGTTGGACGCGGCAGGCCCGCTCTCGGCGGCGACGATGGTGCAGCGGCTGCGCGACGAGTTTGGGGTGAATGACTGGGTGCTGTTGCTGGAGTGCGGGGTTGAGGTGTGCCGCGATTTTGCGGCGCGTGTTCGGCAGTGGATTCTGAATCCAGGATGTTTGTATTATCAGAAGCGAACCATGAAGCACGAGTTAGTGGCGGAAAGTCGTGCGGAGGGGCGCTCTGTCTGGTTGGAAGAAGAAATGCTTTTCATGCTCGTGAATATGAAGGCTCGCGCCTGGCGGACTAAGGATGGGAATGAATCCTTGCCAGCGTGCTGGGAGCCCCACAAGCGGATTGATTTATATGGGTGGGTTCAGCGTGTGAACGGAGTGGATGAACGGGCCGTGGAGGGCGAAATGATGGCTCGTCATTTTCTTTCCCTGTGGTCGGCGTTGCAGGCCTGTCATTCAGAGGTTGTGCTGTTCGGTGCGGGGTTGCATACGAAGTGGTTGCTTAACTTGCTGGAAGAGGCCGCCTTGCCTATGCCGCGTTGGATCGTCGATGATTCGGCCGATGGAGCCGCGTATTTATCAGGGATTCCTGTGGTGAAGCCGCAAGCCATTCCGACGCCGAGCGTGGTCCTGCTGTCCGTCAATCAACGTCGTTTAAGTGCGCGCCTGAAGGCGCGCTGTGCCGCGTGTTGGGGTGAAGGCGTTTCGGTGGTGGACCCTTATCAATGTTATCCTGAAAAGCACTATCGCAAGGAACGCTTGTCAGCAAACGGGTGGGTATCGTAAAACACGCATGATTTTATTGGCCTATTGGAAGGTGGACAAGGCTTATGCCCATATTGCTCAACAGAACGATACGTCTTTTTCTCGACAGCATTGGCCGTCGGGATGAGTACGAATTTTATTTGAAGAAATTTCAGGAGAGCCACACGGCGTCGTTTGCGGTGCTTTGTCCGGTCCGTACGGGATTCGAGGATGCGGTTAGGGCGTTTGCCCTTGATCTGGACACGCTGCGGCGGCTGGAATTGTTTCCGGTGATTCTGCTGCCTGGAGCGAGTGGGCCAGAAATGCGTGATATACTGTTGCACGGGGAGTCGCAGCCGTATTCCATTTACGAACTGCTTGGGCCGGGCAGCGGGTGGAGCGGCGGGGAGATGGAGCAAGTTATCGCTTTTTTGGCGGATTGCCGTCAGCGTCGTCACACCGGTATTCTATCGGCGCCGGAGAGTACGCTTGAGGAGGCGTTGCGGGCGCTGACCCCACGCATCGCCCGGCGGATACATCTCATACGACCGGGCGGGCCGTTGCGCACGCCTGCCGGGGAGCCGTTGCCTTTTTATTACACTGCTAGGCAGGACCGTCCGGTGTTGGCTGAGGAGGACCGGCCTATTGTGGAGATGGCCGAGCGCCTGCTGAACGAGCATGCAGCCCTTCATTTTTCGGTGGCGACGCCGTGGAATCTGATGGAGGAGTTGTTCACGGTGAAGGGGGCAGGCTGTGTGATTCGTCGGGGGTCCATCATTGATCGGTATACGGAGTTGGAGCAGGTGGACCGCCAGCGGCTGTTGGCTCTGCTGGAAACCAGTTTCGGACGAAAGGTAATTGGGGGGGCGTTTCTTGCGACGATTCAGGAAGCCTATGTGGAGCGTGAGTATGCGGGCGCCGCCCTTCTGGAAAAGACGCCGGTGGGTGCGTATCTGTCCAAATTCGCGGTAGGGGTGGAGGCGCGCGGCGCGGGATTGGCGCAGGAGCTGTGGGAGGCCATACTGAAGGATCATACCAGCCTTTTCTGGCGTGCCCGTTCAACCAATCCCGTGAACCAGTGGTATGAAAAACAGTCGGACGGATATTTCCGCAGCGGCGATTGGCGGATATTCTGGCGCGGGGTACGGGCCGAGGACGTCTCGGCGATTATCCGCCATAGCCTGGAACGGCCCGAGGATTTCGAGCCGACCGTCCAAGAGTAGGTCGAAACCATCAGAGTTGAGCGGCCTTGGCACGCTGGACCGCAGAGAGATAATCCATGATGCCGTCGGCTAGGGATTGAGCCGCCTTGCGCCGGTAGGATGCACCGGAAAACTGGCGGTCCTCTTCGGGATTGGAAAGAAATCCGCATTCGACGAGCGCGGCCGGGCAGGGCGCGTTTTTCAGGACGTGGAAACGCGCACGTTTGAGCCCGCGATCGACTCCTGGAATGGTTTTAAGCATGTTTTTTTGTAGATAATACCCGAGGACGACATTGGCGGCGTCATATCGGTTTCCGGGGTGGCTGAGGCGGGTGGAAGAATCGGGCCGGCCCTGGTCGTTGGTGCTTTGATGGCCGGAGGCACTGAGGACAAAGGTTTCGCGCCCGCGCGAAGTCAGGTTGACGCTCGAATTCATGTGCATGCTGATGAAGGCATCTGCCTTCCACTTGCGTGCCTTCACATGGCGCTCATCAAGGGTTAGATAGCGATCGTTATCGCGGGTGAGATAAACACGGTAACCCGCATTGACCAGAATTTTACGCACCTGGATGGCCATATCGAGCGTGATGTCCTTTTCTTCCTGTCCGCTTTTGCTTCGGGCACCAGGATCACGTCCGCCGTGGCCGGGGTCCAGCACGATGACACGGTAGCCGTTTCGGTGCAGATACTCATCGGGGCGTAGCAGTGGGTCGATCAGTAATTGGGCATCTTCGAGATCAATGGCCGGGCGCTTGCGTACCTGAAGGACGGGTTCGAGCAGCCAGATGAGCAGTCCGTTGGCCGTGAGCTTTCGGCTGCCGGACGTAAATTCGAGGTCAGTCCAGCGGCTGTTCAGCGTGATAGCGTCTTTTCGGGGAGTGTCATAGGCCAGCCCGTAGGTGCGTGCGATGTTTTTTAGCAGCACAACCTGTCGCCCATCCGAGGTGGAGGCGCTCTTGAAATCGGGTGCAGCCCTCGCCTGCTGCAGGATGAGCCCAAGCAGAAGAGTCGCCATAGTCCGATAGTTGAAGAGTCCTCTATTCATTCATGTTTCCGATAGAACTGCACAGGTTGCGTGTTTTGCCACAATGATGAAGTGATGGCCAGCCCCAAAGAGTGTTTCTCGCAAACCTCCGCACAGAATGTTTGTATTCCATGGTTGTAAGGGGGGTCGGGATTTCGTATATTTTTCAGTCTGATTTAGTATGAAAGGAGCCGAGGTATGGCAGAAGTCACCATTGAGCAGGTACCCCGCAAGGTCCGGGATTTGTACAACAAAGCCTTTTCCGCCGTAGAGCGCGGAAATCTGGATTATGGGATCGATATGCTGCTTTCGGTTCTGGACCTTGAGCCCCGACTGTTGATCGCGCGGAAATATCTGCGCTTGGCTGAACTGAAGAAAAGCAAGGGAAAGGGAAGTCACCAGATTTCCTCGCTGATGGGCAGCATCAAGGTGATGAGTGCGAAAGGCGCTTTGAAAAAGAAGCCGCTGAAGGCCCTGCGCACGGCGGAGGATCTGCTGAAGAAAGACCCGTCCAATCTGCAATTCGTGAAGCTGCTTGATGAAGCCGCCGTGGCGGCGGATATGCCTGAAGTGGCCGTCCAAACCTGGGAAATGATGCGGGATTATTATTCGAACGATGTGGATTTGCTGAAACGCCTTGGAGCCCTTTATATCAGCATGAATGAGCCGATGAAGGGGCGTGATTGCCTCGAAATCGTATCGAGGCTGCACCCGAAGGATCAGCAGGCGCTTAAGGCCCTGAAGGACGCCTCCGCGTTGGCCACCATGAAGAAGGGGAACTGGGAGAAAGAGGGTTCCTTCCGCGACAAGATGAAGGACTCGAAAGAAGCCGAGCGCCTCGAACAGCAGGGCAAAGCGGTCAAGTCGGTCGTGGACATTCCTTCCATGATCGCCGAATTGGAACAGAAAATCGTTCAGGAGCCTGACAATATTAATTTCTACCGTTCCATGGCGGATTTATATGCCAAGAGTCAGAACTTTGAAAAGGCCATCGAGGTGCTGACGGATGCCCAACAAAAAGCCGAGGTACCGGACCCACAGGTAGACCTGGCGATCAGCACCTATCGCGTGAAAGTGTTTGATCAGGAGATTGAAAGCCTGCGTGCGGCGGGAAGCGAGGAGGAGGCCGCCGCCAAAGAGACCGAGCGCCTGGAATTCCGCATCAAGAATGCACACGAATGCGTGACGCGCTATCCGAATGACCTGCAATTCGCCTTCAACTACGGCGAGCTGCTCTTTGAACAGGATGATCTCAACGCGGCCATACAGCAATTCCAGCGGGCACAACGCAGCCCTCAGCGCCGCACCAAATCGCTATATTATCTGGCCCTCTGTTTCGAAAAGAAGGGTCAGCTGGATATTGCGCTGGAGCAGCTCAAAAAGGCCGCTGCGGAGCTGCAGATGATGGATGAAGGGAAAAAGGATATTCTCTATGCCATGGGAACGCTGTATGAACAGATGGAACAAAAAGAGCAGGCTGTGGAGCACTACAAGGAAATTTATGCGGTGGACATCGGCTATAAGGATGTGGCCGACCGCATCGAACGCGCCTACAAGAAATAATCAGGCGCGTACGGTGTTTCCGTGTCTTCAAGCAATTTGTCGGGTGTCCTTGGCTTCGCTGGGCCTGCTTCTGCTCGCCGGCTGTGGTCGAACGCCGGTTTCCTCCGCGCCGAATTATGTACCCGGGCCTGATGAATTCTCGGTGATGTCGTTCAACCTGCATCAATACAGCCTGCAGGATCGCGACGGCGATGGGCAGGTGAATGATCCGAAGCCCGAGAAAGAACGGCGTGCGGTGGTTGAAATAATCCGTCACGAGAATCCGGATATTCTGGCGGTTCAGGAAATGGGGGACCCAACCGTCTTTCAGGAATTTCTCTTTGCGCTGAAAGAGACTGGACTGGGGTATGAGCATGTTGAGTATCTGCGTCGCGGGAAGACCACCATCACCATGGCGCTGCTAAGCCGCTTCCCATTTGCCGCCCGCGAATCGCACCTGGATGACATCTACAGCATCGGCGAAGCCAAATTGCCGGTCGCCCGAGGTTTCATCGACGTAGTCGTTCAGGTGAACACCTCCTATACCATCCGTATTTTGGGTGCCCATCTGAAAGCCAAGGTGTTTTCTCCTATGGGCCACACCGAAATGCGGCGCAACGAGGCCCGCCTACTGAATAAAAACATTCGCCAGGCCATGAAAAAAAATCCAGCAGAAAACATCCTCGTGCTGGGGGACCTGAATGATTCCTTTCAGTCCGCCGCCCTGCGGGAAGTCATGGGCAAGCGTCGCCGCATACTCTTTGATCTGCGCCCTGAGGATGACCGGGGCGATGTCTGGACGCATTACAACCGCGAGGACGACACCTATGCCCGCATCGACTATTTTCTCGTCAACGGCGAACTCCTGTCCGAAATCAACAGGGAGAAAACGCATGCCGTCCGAAACGCGTTGACGTATGAGGCTTCGGATCACCGCCCCATCGTGGCAGTGATTCGCGCCGTGGATGCCGCCTCCACGAATCAGGTTTCCGCCAAGGACCTGGACGAGGACTAGCAAACTTACGTTCCACCATGCTGGGCGTAGCGGAATTCTTCAGGCACAGGGTCGCCCCCTTCCCAGACAACGCGCCGGAAGTCTTCGGGATCGGTATTGCCCTCGGTGTTGATGAGGAGGACCTGAGAGGAGGCATCGAGTTTCATTTTTTTCTTCAGGTCGGCTAGAGCGGCGGCTTCGGTGGCAAACATGAGCGCGCCGAGGGTTACGGCACCGGATTCGCCGGAGATGATGAAGGGGTCGTCGTGGAGGGGGATGCCATAGACGCGCATGCCCTTGGCCGCCACATAGTCGGGGCAGGAAAGAAAGAAGTCGGTGCAGTGGTCGAGTATGGTCCAGGCGATTGGGCTCGGGTCGCCGCAGGCCAGCCCAGCCATGATCGTGTTGAGATTGCCTCCGACGGAGTGAGGAGCGCCATCGGCGATTTTGGCCGACTCAAAGAGGCAGGCGGCCTTGTCCGGCTCCACCACTGCGGTGATGGGGCGGTCTTTCCCGAAGAGTTGGGAGTAGTAGCCGATGACAGAGGCGGCGAGCGCACCCACGCCCGCCTGGACGAATACGTGCGTGGGACGGGTGATGCCCTGTGCGGAGAGTTGCTCCTGCGTTTCGGCGAGGAGGGTGGTGTAGCCCTGCATGACCCAGAGAGGAATGTCTTCGTAGTCTTCCCACGAGGTGTCGGAAATGACCTGCCATCCGTTTGCCTTGGCGTCGCGGGTGATCATGCGTACGGCGTCGTCATAGGTGCCGGCGACCACCTTCACCTTCGCACCATATTCTTCGATGGCCCGGATGCGCGGCTTGGAGGTGCGCTCGTGCACATAGACCACGCACTTGAACCCGAGTTCCATGGCGGCCCACGCCACGCCGCGCCCGTGATTGCCGTCGGTCGCGGTGGCGAAGGTAATGTCGCCGATCTGTGAACGCACTTTTTCCGATTTCAGTTCGCTGACGGTGAGTTCGCGGTCGCGGATGTTCAGTCGTTTCCGGAGGAATTGGTAGAGGGCGAAGGAACCGCCGAGGACCTTGAAGGAGTTGAGGGCCAGACGCTGCGATTCATCTTTCACCCAGATGCCGCCGACTCCAATCATGGAGGCCAGCGCGGCGAGATTTTTCAATGGGCTCATGCGGTATCCATCAAGCTGGCGATGAAACTGACGGGCCACACCCGTGATTCCCTGCGGTAGCAGACGAAGCAACGCCTCGCATTCGCTGGGGTGTTGCGCACGCGTGTTTTCAATCCATTCCATCGGAAGTTTTGTTTGCTCTTTGCTCATGGAAGTATCCTTTCAACCGTTCAAGGGCAAAGTGCATCCTGAGACACGGAGGGGGGTAAATACAAGGGAAAAGCGCACGGCCCCTCGGAGCAATCTTCGGTTGCAAAAGGTCTTTATTTTGGGGGCACGCGGCACTATCCTACTCGTTTGTTCTGTGATCTGAAACGGTTGGCTGAAAGGAAACGGATATGGCGGCTGCAGCACGTGAAATCAAGGTGTCGGAATATCTGGCCGAAGGCAACATACTGTGCCGCATGGGAACTATTTCCGCCCACGAGGCGGTGGACCGTTTGGTCAGCCTGCTTTTCATGCACGTGGGCGGTTTCGACCGCCAGGGCGCGATTGATGCAGTCATGGAGCGCGAGCAGTTGGCCTCGACGGTGCTGGTCGAGGGGCTCGCTCTTCCGCATGCACGGATGGATGGCCTAACCCAACCGATGGTGGCGGTGGGCCTCTCGCACGAGGGCGTGCGGTTTCCCGAAAATAACGAGATGGTGCGCATCCTCATTTTGGTGCTGACCCCGAAGTCGGACCCGAGTGCGTATCTCAAGTTGGTTTCGGCCCTTTCCAAGTCGCTCGCGGAAGAGTCGCTGCGCCTTCGGCTGGGGCTGTGCGAGACGCCATCGGAGGCCTATGCCCTGCTGACGGCAGGTGTGCGCAGTATCCCCGCGCACTTGGTGGCACGTGATTTGATGAATGCGCGGCCGGTGACGCTTCGGGAAGAAAACGATCTGGCGTCGGCTATCTCGGCGTTCTGCGTACAGCGGCAGATGGACATTCCGGTGGTGGATGAGACAGGCGATATACGCGGTGTGCTGTCGATCGAGGATTTGCTGCATCTGAGCCTTCCAGAGCATTTTCTCTGGATGGAGGATTTGACGCCGATCGTCAATTTTCAACCCTTTGCTGAATTGCTGCGCATGGATCACGAGACCAAGGTGGCGGATTTCATGCGGGATCGGTTTACCACGATGGACCCAGACACGCCGGCCATTCAGTTGGCCAAGGATTTTCTGAAGAGCGGGACGCGGCAGATTATGCTGGCGGAGCAAGGTAAGTTGATCGGCGTGGTTAATGTGCAGAATTTTGTGGCTCAACTTTTCTGGGCGTAAGAGACGGCTCGGACAGGGGTTTGGGGCATACACAGAGCGGGGCACGCCCCGCGCAACCGGGATGGAGTTATGGCTGAAGCGGAAGAAACCATGGAAATCAGTGTGGGGCAGTTTATACGGCGTCTGCTCTTGTTGCTGGGCTTGAGTGTGGGAGTCGGATTCGCATCGAGACTGCTCGGTATGGAGGTGCATCAGCAGACGGCCACGGCGGTATTCTTCTCGATCATTCTGGGGTCGCTTTTTTTCTGGGCGTTTCGTCTGGCCATTGCCTTTCTTGGAATCGGGGTCCTGATTGTCACCAACTCATTGAACATTCCGCATTTTGTGGAGGCGGCAGCGCTGCCGGTGATCCTCTTCCTGGTGGGTATGATGATCATCGTGGGCGCGCTGCGGGATTTGGGGTTTTTTACCTGGATTGTGCAGGGCATCATTTCCATCCCGAACATTACCGGGCGCAAATTCGTGATGGTGACGGCGGTGGCCTCGGCGCTTCTCGCCTGCGCGGTGGACGAGGTGACCTCGATTATTTTCATCGCCACGCTGATTTTTCAGGTGTGTCAGCGTCTGAAGCTGAGCCCGACACCGTACATTATCATTTGTGTGCTGTGTACCAACGTAGGCAGCGCAGGCACCATGATGGGAAATCCCGTCGGCATCTTCATTGGAACGCAGGCGGGGTTTTCATTTGAAGATTTTATTTACTGGGCCTTTCCGATCATGTTGGTCAGTCTGGCCGCCACGGTGGCGCTGACGATGTTCTGGTTCCGTCGCGAAATGGATGAATTTCAGGAACGCCTCAAGGACCGCATGGACCGAAACCTGAGCCTGGTTCCGAAGGTGAAGGTGCCTTTATAAGCGAAGTTTGTTTGTGCTGGGGTTTACGCTGACGCTGATTGCCTCGCATCATCAGCTTGAAACGTTCTTTGGGCTGGGGCCGAACAGCATGTTGCTGGTGGCCCCGCTCATTTGCGCGGGCGTGATCATGATCGTGCGCCGTCAGCGGGCCCGTTATTACGTGGAACACGAAGTGGATTGGTGGACGCTGCTCTTTTTCATGCTGCTCTTTGCCATTGCAGGCACCCTGGAATATACGGGCGTAACCGGCGTGCTGGCAGGGCATTTTGTGGGGATTTTCGGACACGATCAGCGCGTGTTGATTCCGGTCATCATGGCAACGACGGCAATCGGATCGGCCTTTGTGGACAACGTGGTTTTTGTGGCGGCCTTTGCGCCGGTGATCAAGGAACTGGGACGATCGGTGGCCACCACACCACTCTGGTGGGCGTTGCTCTTCGGGGCGTGCTTCGGCGGCAATATCACGCTGATCGGCAGCACGGCCAATATCGTGGCGCTGGGCATGCTGGAAAAGCAATCACACTGCACGGTGCGCTTTCTGGACTGGCTGAAGATCGGCGCACTTTCCTCTCTGCTGGCCTGTCTCATTGCCTGGGGTATGCTGATGGTGCTTTATCCCCATATGCCGGAGAAAAACCCGGTGATTCCAGAGGCCTCCGTTTCGGCGGAGGCGGAGCATTCTGCTGCGGTTCGCCGGACGCGTGAAATAGGGGTTGCCCT
Source organism: uncultured Verrucomicrobiota bacterium (assembly GCA_964490935.1). GTDB lineage: Bacteria > Verrucomicrobiota > Kiritimatiellia > RZYC01 > RZYC01 > JAQVYB01. Next base: position 20,214 of record CAZBEO010000009.1, on the reverse strand, counting down.
TCCATTTAGCTTGATCCTTCAGTGGGACGTGTTAGTGTCTGAAACTATGGTACGAGTGAGCGAGTGCGGTAGTGCCCGTCTAAGTTGATCTGAGCGTTAGTATGGCTAAGATAATCGTTGGTATATCGGAAATGGCGATATCGGAATCTGCGGATGATGTACTTGTTACGCACTCGTTGGGCTCCTGTTTGGGAGTTGCCTTTTACGACACGGCCTTGAAGATCGGCGGACTGGTGCATAGCATGCTTCCGCTTTCCTCTACGGATAGTCAACGGGCCAAAAAAAATCCGGCCATGTTTGTGGATACGGGCGTGACGACGCTGCTGGAGCAGATGTTCCAGCGCGGGTGTACTCGGAAAAATATAGTGGTCAAAGTCGCAGGCGGCGCACGGGTGCTGGACCGACAAGACCTCTTTCGCATCGGCGAGCGTAACTACACCGTTTTTCGAAAGGTACTCTGGAAAAATAGCCTGCTGATTGCGAGTGAAGATGTGGGCGGAGGCATTTCCCGTACGGTGCGCCTGGAGCTGAGTAGCGGGCGATTCTATGTGCGAACCGGATCGGAGGAAAAGGAGTTGTGAACCTGAACCCGACCACCCCGCTGATTATCCCCCCCGAGCTGGCCGAATACTACGGAAGGCGTGTACGGCTCTCGGTGCAGCAGTTTCCCGGAATGCCGGTCTTCGTGGCCCAGTTGCTCAATGAGCTGAAGCAGGAGGAGACGGACATTCGGGTGTTGAGCGAGCAGCTGCGAGTGGACCCGGGCATCACCGTCAATCTGCTCCGGCTGGCCAATTCGGCCCGTTTCGGTGCCAGCCGGGAAATCAAGTCGGTTCACGAGGCCGTGGTTCGTCTCGGGGTGCGCCGCACCGTTGAAATTCTCCTGGCTTTTCATGTGGCGGGCCATCTCTCGAATCCTCTTAAAGGATATAATTTAAGCGCCAGCGAACTCATGGAGCACTCGCTGTGGGCAGCGTTGGCCGCAGAAAAAATCTGCGCGGAGATTCCCGGAGCGCCGCCGCCGGAACACGCCTTTACAGCGGCCCTGTTGCACGATATCGGCAAGGTGCTCCTAAGTGATTTTGTCGTTCAGGAACAACCCGCCATCCTGCACCTCGTGCAGCATGAAAAACATTCTTTCGATGAGGCGGAGAAAAGGGTGTTGGGATGGACACACGCCGAAACGGGGGCCGCCATCCTCAGCCACTGGAATTTTCCAGAACTGCTGATTCAGGCGGCGCGGCATCATCACGACCCCGAGCAGGCACCCGAAGAGTACAGAATGCTCGACGGCATTGTGCATGTAGCCGATTTCCTAGCCTATTGCCAGGGGCCCGGTGCTGGCGTGGACGGCTTCAGCTACCACTTCCACGAGGCCGTGCGGGAGCGACTTCCGCTCAGCAAGACGGTGATTGAACGGATTGCCGGGGAAACACTGGAGCAGGTGCAGGCTTTCAGCACGGCATTTGGATTGCAAGGGAGGTAAATTCGATTATGGCCTATACGATTTTAGTGGTGGATGATTCTCTGCTCGCACGCACTTTCATGGAGAAGGCCCTCCAGCTTTCCGGCCTGCCGATCGGAGAGATATGCCTGGCCTGCAATGGAAAAGAAGCCCTGCAGGTAATGGAAGGGCGCTGGATTGACTTGGTGTTTGCCGACATCAATATGCCCGAGATGAATGGGATTGAGTTGGTGCAGGCCATGCACGCCAGCCAGACGCTTAAGAACCTCCCGGTGGTGATTGTGTCCACGGAACGCAGCGAATCCCGCATACGGGAGTTGGAGCAATCCGGCATCAAGGCCTACATCAGTAAGCCCTTCTCCCCCGAAAAACTGAAACAGGTCGTGGAAGGATTGTTTCAGGAATGAGTTCATTCAAGGAGACGCTATGACCGATAACCCCGCTGTTTCCCGGCTTTCCGGCGAGGATGTGCATGAAATACTGTATGACGTGGCCGCTGACGTGCTCGAGCAGTTTGCCTTCATGTTCCTTGCTCCGGTGGAATCGGGCCTCGCTCCGCTGCGCGGGCGTATGTTTCTGCACGCCGGGATAAAATTTTCCGGCCCCTTTTCGGGCTGGCTCTCACTCTCTGCGGCTCCGTCGTTCTGTTCTCTGCTGGCGGCCAATGTGCTGGGCATGGAGCCGGACGAACTCACGCCGGAACACGCGGAGGACGCCCTCAAGGAATTGGTCAACGTGATCTGCGGAGAATTGTTGGTGGCTCTGGCCGGGAAGGCTGCGATCTTTGACCTTTCCGTGCCCGAACTCAAGAGGATCAGCACCGCCGACTGCCAGGCCGCCGCCGCCCTGCCGGAATCGCTGGCCGTGATGGTGGATGAGGAACCACTGATTATTGCCTCGGGCCTGAAGACGACATGAGCATCAAGGTCTTGGTTGTGGATGATTCGGCCCTGGTGCGCAAGCGCCTGAAGGAACGTCTCGAAGAAGACCCGGAAATCACCGTGATAGGTACGGCCCCCGACCCCTACGTCGCACGGGATATGATTGTGCAAAAGCGCCCGCATGTGGTGCTGCTGGATATTGAAATGCCGCGCATGGATGGCCTCACCTTTCTGCGCAAACTGATGAAGTACTATCCGTTGCCGGTGATTATTGTTTCGTCGCTGACGCCCAAAGGAAGCCGCCTCGCTCTCGAGGCGCTCAACGATGGTGCCGTGGATGTTCTCTGCAAGCCGACGGCCGCCGACATCATGTTTGAGGGCCTGATTGAGCGAATCAAAGCCGCCGCCTTCGTGGATGTGTGCAAACGAAAACCATTCGTGAGTGAGACGCCGTCGGTTGCGCCCAAATTGCATCTGGCCCAGACCACGCACAAAATCGTGGCCATCGGGGCCTCCACCGGAGGAACCCAAGCCATTGAGGCCGTGCTGACGAGCTTTCCCGCGAATGCACCGGGCACCGTGATCGTTCAGCATATGCCGCCGGTCTTCACCACCACCTTCGCGGAACGCCTCAACAGCCTGTGCGACATCGAAGTGCGCGAAGCCCGTACGAACGATACCGTTCAGCCGGGCATTGCCCTCCTCGCCCCGGGAAATTTTCATCTCGTCCTGCGCCGAAGCGGTGCGCGCTACTATGTGGAGGTGGCGGAAGGACCGCCCGTGCATCATCAGCGCCCTTCCGTGGAGGTACTCTTCCGATCCGTGGCGCGTTTTGCAGGGCCGAATGCCGTCGGGGTCCTGCTCACGGGGATGGGCAGCGACGGTGCCGAAGGGCTGCTCGCCATGCGGGATGCCGGCGCCTGGACCATTGCCCAGGATGAAGCGACTTCCGTGGTCTACGGCATGCCCGCCGCCGCCGCGAAAATTAATGCCGCCTGTGAAATAAAGCCGTTGCAGGACATTGCCCAGCGTATTATGTTGCACGTTTCCGATGGGTGAAATAACAGGAAACGGAATAGGCATGATCACAATCCTGATGATTGACGACGAAGAACTGTTTCTGAAATCCATTTCCCGCTACTTCGAGCGCAGGGGATACCACGTGGTGGCCGAATGTCTGGCCGAAAAGGGGCTCGAGCGCTTCTGCGCCGAACCGGAAACATTTGATGCTGTGATTCTGGATCACGACATGCCCGATGTGCCGGGTGGAGAATGTCTGCGGCGCATCCTGGCGCTGCGCCCCGAAACACCCGTCATTGTGATGAGTGGATACCCGCCCGAAACGCTTCCGCCCGGCGACTATGCTCGCGCCCGCGCACTTCTGGGCAAGCCCATGGACCTGGCTGATGTGGAGCAGGTGGTGCAGGCCTGCCTGAAGGCATAACGCGGGAAGAGTTCAGCTTGTAATAAACGCCGCACAGGCCTACATTTCACCCTCATGAATGTTTTGAGGATCATCGCCCCCACGCATCATCCAGATCGAATGGCCCCATTGTTGAATGCGGTGGGCGGCCTGCACGTCAGCATCTGCGCCGATCTAGAACAGGCCGGACCTTTTTTGTGTGAGCACCGTCCCGATCTGGTGCTGGCGGATTCGGATGCTGACGAGCGAAAAGCCCTGACGGCCTTCATCCGCCGATATGCTGGGCGATGGCCTTTTGTGGTGCTGCTGCATCATCCGCACGAGGACGCCGCCGAGGAATTTCTGCTGGCCGGTGCGCAGGATGTGCTTCCGCCTGCCACCGTGGCTCCGTCCGATTTTTCCCGTGCGCTGCATCTGGCCCCGCTTCGCCTTCGCCGCGAGCGGCATTTGCACGAAGCGCTGGAACAGTCGCTGAAAATGAAGGCGGTTGGGCGAATGGCTGGCGGCATTGCGCACGATTACAACAACCTCCTGACCGTGATTATGAACAATGCCATCCTTGCACGCGACACCCTGCCGCCGGCATCAGCGGCGGTTGCCGACCTGAATGAGCAGATACGCGTCATCAAGCAGGCCGCCGCGCTGACCCGCCGCCTGCTGATTATGTCGCGCAGCAAACCGAACGTGCTCGAAGAGGTGGACCTCTGTGCGCTGGCCGCCGGTATGAAAAAAATGTTTAGTCATGTCACGGGAGACCGAGTGCGCCTGCATGTGTTACTCGCTGAAACCCCCGTGTGCATCCGGGCCGATTCCATTCAGGTGGAACAAGCCCTTCTGAATCTGGTGATCAATGCATGCGACGCTATGTGGTACGAGGGCTCAATCACCATCACGGTGGCCGTACGCGATCTGACGCGGGAAAGGGATCACCTCTACCTCGGCGAACCGGATGACCCGGAACACCTGCTGGCCATGATATCCGTGGCCGATACCGGCGACGGCATCTCCGAAGAAGTTCTCCCGCACCTCTTCGAACCTTTTTTTACAACGAAAGAAGCAGATCAGGGAACGGGACTCGGGCTTTATCAGGTGTACAGCACCGTGCAGCAGCATCAGGGTGCCGTCAGCGTCTACAGCGCCGTCGGGAAAGGGGCCGAATTTCGCCTCTTCTTTCCAATGGAGCGGAGCACCACCCGCTCGCTGATCGAACCACCTCCCGTTCCTCCGCCCGCTCTCGGGCGCGAAACCATCCTCCTAGTGGAAGATGACGCCGGTGTGCGCCGAACCACGCGCCGCCTACTCGAATCTCTCGGCTACGAAGTGATGGAAGCGGAAAACGGACGTGAGGCACTGGCCCTCGAAGACTCACTCCTGGCAGGCGTCCGCCTCTTGGTCAGCGACATCATGATGCCGGATATCGATGGCGTACGACTGGCCGATGCCTTGCGAGAACGCCATCCGAAACTGCGCGTCATTCTCGCCTCGGGTTATCCCGATGAAAAGCTCGCCCGTCAAGGCCTGCTGCCCGAGAAGTATGCCTTTGTCCCCAAACCGTTTCTGGATGATCGTCTCACCCGCCTCATCCGCAGTCTGCTTGATGAAGAGATGCCGTAGGCACCGCTCGCAGATGCGCCCGATCAAAACGGTGGAATTGAAAAGTCATACACCATGCCGCACCACTCGCCATTGCCGTCCCAAATCACCTCGCGGGCACCTTGCGCCAGGAAGGCGCTGCTCACCTCGTCGGATTCTGTCTGAAGAATACCGGTTATGATCAGCCGTCGCCGCGTGACCCGGGCGAGCTTTTCCGCGCACTGAATGAGCAGGCGGGAAAAGATGTTCGCGCAGACGAGATCGTAGGGTCCTCCCGGGATGCCGAGGGTGACGTCGTGTTCGAAGAGGTGGATGTGTTGCGTCCCGTTGCGCAGCAGATTTTCGCGGGTGTATTGCAGGCAGAGTGGATCAAAGTCGAAGGCGTCGATGTGCGTGCATCCGAGTTTTTCGGCGGCGATGGACAGAATGCCGCTGCCGGTGCCCGCGTCCAGCATGGTTTGGGGCACCTCCTGCCGAAAGGCCTCATCAATCTGTTCGAGACAAAAGCGGGTGGTGAAGTGATCGCCCGTCCCGAAGCTGAGCCCGGGTTCCAGCAAAATGGTGGAACGCCCCGTGTCGGGGACCTCCTCCCAGACTGGCACGATCTGTAGGCGTTCTCCAACGAGCTGCGTGTGAAAATGGTTTTTCCAGAACGCCTGCCAATCGCGTGCGGAACAGTTGCGTACGGTGCAGGCATGACCAGGGAACTGACGAAGCAGAGCACGCTGCGCCAATTGGGCGCGCACGGGTTCCGTGAAGTATAGCTCCAGCCAGCCATCCGTTGCATTCGGGCGGCTGAGTTCCACAGGCTCCACCTGCAGTGCCCCGCGAACCCACTCCGCTGCCGCTTCGCTTTCTTCGGTGCCGATCCCGAGGGTCACGATAATCCAGTTCTGCTCCGTCTGTTCGTTCATACCTTCTTCCAATCAAAAATAGCTTTGCCAAGGCCCCATCCGAATCCGTATACCTCTAAAGAATAAGAAATACGTTTGCGATTAAAAAACAGCGTACCGGGCTGACGGAAGGAAAAAGAAAATGAAAAAAACAACCGTAATCGGAGATGGCGGATGGGGGACGGCCCTGGCCATGGTCCTTCAAAAAAATGGCTTTGAGGTGTGTGTCTGGGGGCCTTTCGAGAAGTATCTGGATGAAATTCGCACGACGCGCGAAAACCGTAAGTTTCTGCCGGGGGTCGCCCTGCCGGAGGCGATTTCCTGGACGGCGGACCGCGCCGAAGCCGTGCGAGACACCTCGCTGGTGGTGGTGGCCGTACCCTCGCATTATTTCAAGCCGGTAGTTTCCTCCTTTGCGGGCCTGATTGCCCCCGAGACGCCTCTGGTCAGCGTGACGAAGGGGTTCGATGAGGAATCCGGTCGCCTCATGACCGATCTCGCTCGGGAGATACTGGATCGCCCCTCCGTGGCGGCCCTTTCCGGCCCGAGCCACGCCGAAGAGGTCGCCTGCGAAGTGCCGACGGCCGTGGTCCTGGCCGGTAGCCTCCCCGAAGAACGGGACCGCCTTCAGGAGATATTCACCAGCAGCGTTTTTCGCGTCTACACTTCCGATGACGTACTCGGCGTTCAGTTGGGCGGTGCCGTCAAAAATATCATCGCGATTGCCGTAGGGGCCTGCGACGGACTTGGCTTCGGCGACAATACCAAGGCCGCCCTCATGACCCGGGGTCTGGCCGAAATCACTCGGCTGGGCCTGGCCATGGGTGCCAGGCTCGATACCTTCGCCGGGCTTAGCGGGATGGGCGATCTGATTGTCACCTGCGGCAGCCGGCACAGCCGCAATCGGTCGGTCGGCGAACGGCTTGGACGCGGCGAAAGCATTGAGCAGATACGCGCAAGCATGGAACAGGTGGCCGAGGGCGTGTGGAATTGTGTGCCTGCCCGTATGTTGGCCCGAAAGCACGGAGTGGAGATGCCGATTACCGAAGCGGTGTATGCCGTGATTTACGAGGGGAAATCCTGTGCGCAGGCGGTTCGTGAACTGCTGGACCGTGCGCCGAAATCGGAAGTTTGGCATAGGGATTCTGGACAGAGTCCGAGAAGTCACATTCATTTTTCATAGGAGTTGCCCGTCACTCTCTACGCTACCGCCTTCGTGTGAGAACATCTCTGCAACGGTTCGCGTGACGCTCGCTTTCCATAGAGAACGGCTCTGCGTGAAACGACGGCTCCACTACATCATGGCGTCCCAGGTGGCGGGGGAGGCGAATTGGTTGCAGATTTCCACGATGGTGGAACGCACTTTCTGCGTGACCAAATCCATGCGGGAAAGCAGGGCAATGCGCTCGCCGCAACGCTGGTATTCTTTCGGCGAGAGAATCTGCTCGAGCAATCCGCACAGTTCAGCTAGGCCGATGAGCACGGTGTCGCGTGGGTCCGGAATGTCATCACTCAGCAGAACCTCGCGCAGGCGGGTTTCAACGTCCTTGATTTCGCGGTTGTCGATGATGGGGTAGCGTCGGGTCGGGAAGACCCAGAGTATGCGGCCTTTTTCCTCTTTGAGTATGCCCTTTTCGATCAGTTGGTTGCGGACCATTTCCTCGAGCGGCGCGGCGGAAAAAAAGATGCTGCCGATGCAGTTGGCGGTGGGTATCTTATCGCCATCAAGCGCCGCCAGTTGTTCGAGGACGACATCAATGACGGGGCGTCCGGTGGGTTCGGTGTTCAGGATGTAGATGAACTCGGCATCGGAATCGATTTTGTCCAAGAAGGAGAGTTCACCCAATACGGCACCGACCAGGGCGTTGTTCAGCACAATATTTTTGTTTGGCATCTCGATCTTACCGGTGGTTTCATTGAGGGCCAGCAGATAGATTTCTTCGGCGAAGCTAAGCATGATAACATCCTTTGTAAGATTGACGGCTCCCTTGCACTTGGCCTATATAACAGGGAATCCCGAGCGGCGGCAAGGGTTGTGTGCGGTCAACTTGTCGGTGGCGGGAGAGCGTTCGGACGGGGTCTTCCTCTTCAACGGAAGGGGAAGCGGCCCGGTTAGTTGCATTATTGTAATAACAGACGGAAAAATACTTCATAAATGTAGTTAATTTGCGCGTGATGCGGAACGACAGGTTTTTGCTGTATTCGTAAGTCGTTGATTGCGAGGATTATGCGGAGATATAGAAAAACTTGGCACGGCATTTGCTCTATCTTGGTCCGGCGCGGTGGTTTCGCGTGTGTCGGGTGATCTTGTGCACCGGCAGGCGGGATGATGCCGTCGGGTTTTTTTAACTGAAGGAGTGAATAATGAGTAACATGCAGACGTTGGTGGATCAGTTCGGCGAGAATGTGTTTGGTCTGAAGGTCATGCGCGAATATCTTTCGGAGGCGGCCTTCAAGTCGCTCTCTTCCACGATTCATGTGGGGGCCACCATTGATCCGGGAATCGCGAATGAAGTGGCTGAGGCGATGAAGATTTGGGCGATGGAGCGCGGGGCCACTCATTATACGCACTGGTTTCAGCCGCTGACCGGCGCCACAGCGGAAAAACACGACTCCTTTCTGGTGCCGGATGGCGAAGGCGGTGCCCTGGCCAAATTTTCGGGCGAAGAGCTGATTCAGGGCGAGCCTGATGCATCGAGCTTCCCCTCGGGCGGTTTGCGCGCCACCTTTGAAGCACGCGGCTACACGGGCTGGGATCCAACGAGCCCCGCCTTCATCAAGTATGATGCCGCGGGTGCTACGCTGTGCGTCCCCACGGTTTTCTGCGGCTACCACGGCGAGGCGCTGGACAAAAAGACGCCGCTGCTTCGCTCCATGAATGTTCTGAACAAAGAGATTTGCCGCCTGGGCAAGCTGTTCGGGATCGACTGCAACGGCAGTCGCTCGGTGGTTACGCTCGGGGCCGAACAGGAGTATTTCCTGATCGACAAGGAGTTTTACGAAATGCGGCTGGATCTGCTGCAGTGCGGGCGTACCCTGTTTGGGCATTCGCCTGCGAAGCATCAGCAGCTCGAAGATCACTATTTCGGCGCCATCAAGAGTCGTGTGCTGGCCTTCATGGCGGATCTGGACAAGGAACTCTGGCGTCTCGGCGTTCCGGCCCGTACGCGCCACAACGAGGTCTGCCCGGCACAATACGAGATTGCCCCGATGTTTGAGGAACTCAATCTGGCGGTGGATCACAACATGCTCACGATGGAAATCATGCGCAAGGTGGCCGACGAACACGGCTTCTGCTGCCTGCTGCACGAAAAACCCTTCGCTGGTGTGAATGGTTCCGGCAAGCACAACAACTGGTCGGTCTGCGGGCCGGACGGCAAGAACTGGCTCAGCCCCGGCGATAACCCGCATGATAACGCGAAGTTCATGACGATGATTTGCGCGCTCATGAAGGCTGTGGATGTACACGCCGACCTGATGCGTGCCACCGTGGCAACAGCCGGCAACGATCACCGCTTGGGTGCCAACGAGGCGCCTCCGGCGATTATCTCCATCTTCCTAGGCGATCAGCTCACTGACATCATCGAGCAGATCGAACAGGGCGGCGCGAACAGCTCGAAGCAGGGCGGCCTCATCGAGTTGGGTGTGGATTCCATTCCGCGCTTGCCGCGAGGAAATACCGACCGCAACCGCACCTCGCCCTTTGCTTTCACCGGCAACAAGTTTGAATTTCGTGCGGTGGGTTCGGAGCAGAATCCTTCAGCAGCGAACGTGGTGCTCAATACGATTGTGGCAGAGGCGCTCGACGAAATTTGCACGAAGATGGAAAAGGCCGTGGCCGCAGGCGAAGAGTTCAACGCGGCATTGCAGAGCATTCTGGGCGATATCGTCAAGAAACACAAACGGGTGCTGTTCAATGGCGATGGCTACACGGAAGAATGGGTGATCGAAGCGGAACGCCGCGGATTGCCGAACCTCCGCAAGACGCCCGAAGCGCTGGCGGTATACCGTACCGAAAAGGCGCGGAGCCTGTTCAGCAAGTACCATGTGCTGACCGAGCGCGAGCTGGAGTCCCGCTACGAAGTTTACATCGAAGGCTATCAGCGCGTGGTGCTGATCGAGGCCCGCTGCGCGGTGACGATCGCCAAGACGCTGATCGCCCCCGCCTGCATCAGTGCGCAGTCGGAGTTGGCCGACGGCATCAAGGCGGTGAAGGAAGTCAGCGGCGGCTCGGTCTCGGGCGTACTCTCCCTGCTGGGCGATATCTGCACGCAGACGGAAGTCATGCTGGCCGCTATCAAAACGCTGGAAGCAAAAATAGTGGAAGGGGATATTCCCGGTATGATCGAAGCAACCCACGCGCTGCGTGTGCCTGCCGACGAGCTCGAAGGGCTGATTCCGGATTACCTCTGGCCACTGCCCTCGTATGCTGAAATGTTGTTCATGATGTGATGTACGGCGAAATGGTTGAAGTCGTCGGTTGTGGCTATGCTGCTCCGCGCCCTCGTGCCCTCCTGCGGAGCGGGTGGTGGGAAAAATAGCGGATGGTGAGAATAATATACCACTCATTCACCCGTGATACGGGCTCGCTGGAGTTCACAGAGATCACAGAGGAAAGACAATCCTCCGTCCTCTTCGTGCCTTGGGGGCTGGGTGTGAGAATCTCTTTCTCGCGAAGTGGGCACTGGGGACTTTTGAAATAGGGCTGCACAAGGAAGAAGTGAATATTTACGGTGTGACCCCGGATGTGCGGGGGCAAAGTCCTCCCGAATAAAATAAAAAAGGAGATTTGAATCATGCAGCCGGTTGAACAACGCAGCGAAGAGGATTTGGCTCACCAGCGATTGGCCCGCTTCCCGAGGAAGCAGGGCCTGTATGATCCGAATAACGAACACGATGCCTGCGGCGTAGGGTTTCTCGTCAACATTCATGGCGGAAAATCGCACGCCATCCTCGATAAAAGCATTGCCGTGCTGAAAAATCTGCTGCACCGAGGCGCCACGGGCGCCGATCCGGAAACCGGAGACGGGGTTGGTCTGCTCTTCCAGATTCCGGACCGTTTTTTCCGTCGGGTCTGCCTGGAACGAAATATCGAACTGCCGCCGCCGGATGCGTATGGTGCCGGAATGTTTTTTCTTCCGCGTAATGCGGAGGTCCGTGCGCGGTGCATGAACGAAGTCGAAAACAACGTCGCCCGGGAGGGGCTTCAGTTTCTGGGCTGGCGCGAGGTGCCGGTGAATCCGGACGCGCTAGGCCGAAAGGCGCGCGCCGAAATGCCGCATATCGCTCAATGTTTTGTCGCCGGTCTCTCCGGCGATGCGCTCGAACGGAAACTCTTTGTTGTCCGCAAACAATGCGAAAAACGGCTGGGCTCCCGACTGGGGCCGGATGATCTCTTTTATGTGCCCAGTTTTTCGGCACGGACGATTGTTTACAAGGGACTGATGCTGCCGAAGCAGCTTGCGGCGTTTTATCCGGACCTGAACGATCCGGAGCTGGAGTCGGCACTGGTGGTGGTGCATCAGCGCTACAGCACCAACACGTTTCCCTCGTGGGCGCTGGCACAACCCTTCCGCCAGCTCGCGCACAATGGTGAAATCAATACCCTGCGCGGCAACCGTAACTGGATCGCCTCGCGCGAGAATAATCTGAAATCGGAAGTGCTGGGCGATGATATGCTGAAGGTGACGCCTATCATTGAAGAAGGCGGCAGTGATTCCGCCGCGCTGGATAATGCGCTCGAGCTGCTCTGCAAGGCCGGTCGGTCGCTGGTGCATTCGATGGCGATGCTTGTGCCGCAGGCTTGGGGAGTGAAATATCCCATCGGCCCCGATCTGCGTGGATTTTTCGAGTATCACGCCGGCCTAATGGAGCCGTGGGACGGCCCCGCCGCGCTGGCGTATACCGACGGACGGTTCATCGGCGCCGTGCTGGATCGCAACGGCCTGCGCCCCGCACGTTACACGGTCACGCACGACGGATTCATGGTCTTCGCCTCCGAGGCCGGCGTACTGGATATCCCCCCGGCAGAGGTGCGCGAAAAAGGCGCGTTGCGTCCTGGTGAAATGATCCTGGTGGATACCGTCGGCCACCGGCTGATGAAGGATGTGGAAATCAAGAACCGGCTGGCCCGTCAGCAGCCCTACCGTCGTTGGGTCGATGAAAACCGTATTGATATCCACGGCTTCTTCGGCGCCGTGGGAACCGTCTGCGCTGATGCCGAAAAATTGCGCTTCCGCGAAAAGCTCTTCGGCTATACCCGGGAGGATTTGAACGTAATTCTAGGGCCCATGGCCGTGGCCGGACACGAGCCGATCGGCTCCATGGGTGCCGATCAGCCGCTTGCCGTGCTCTCCGAAAAACCGCAGTTGCTCTATTGGTATTTCAAACAGATTTTCGCGCAGGTGACCAATCCGCCGATTGATCCCTACCGCGAAGAGCTGGTGATGTCGCTGATGACCTTTCTGGGCAATACGGACGACATTCTGCGCGAAAGCCCGCAGCATGCCCGCCTGGTGAAGCTCAAACACCCGATTCTGTCGAACGATGACCTGCATCGCATACGCGAACTTCCGCACGAAGATTTTCGCAGTACCACGCTGATCATGCAGTTTCCTCGGGGCGGCAGCGGACGCGACCTCGAGGACGCCCTGGACGCCCTGTGCCGCAAGGCGGAGCAGGCCGTGCAGAACGGCTTCCGCATTCTGGTGTTGAGCGACAAAGGAGTCGATGCGCCTCACGTTCCGATCCCGGCGCTGCTGGCCGTGGCGGCGGTGAACCGCTATCTGATCAGTAAGGGTCTGCGCACCCGCACCGGCCTACTCGTGGAAACGGGGGAAGCACGCGAGGTGATGCACATCGCCCTGCTGCTCGGCTACGGCGCCTCCGCAGTTAATCCCTGGATGGCCTATGACATCATCGCCGATCTGGCGGTGAAAAAACAGTTGTCGCAAGAGATGCCGGTGACCCGTGCCATCGAAAACTACATCAATGCCCTGCGCAAGGGTCTGCTGAAAATCATGTCAAAAATGGGCATTTCCACCCTGCGAAGCTATCGGAATGCCCAGGTGTTCGAGGCGGTTGGACTCAAGCAGGAGGTGATTCGGCGATATTTCGAGGGCACTCCGTCGCGCGTGGAAGGCATCGGAATGGATGGCATCGCCCGCGAGATTGGCGAACGCTGTGAAGCGGCGGGGCGCAAGCTGCTGCGTGTAGACCTGCTGCCCTCGGGCGGGCATTACAGTTACCGCCAAGATGGCGAGCGCCATCTCTGGACCCCGCAGACGATCACCCTGCTGCAACAGGCCACCCGCGAAAACAATGTCGAGAAGTACCGGCAGTATGCCGAGCTGATCAATGATCAGTCGAAGCGCCAGAGCACGCTGCGCGGACTCTTACGCTTCAAAAAAACCACGCCCGTTCCGATCGAGGAGGTCGAGCCGGCCGAGACCATCATGAAGCGCTTTGTCACCGGCGCGATGTCGTTCGGATCCATCAGCCGCGAAGCGCACGAGACGCTCGCGATTGCCATGAACCGCATTGGCGGCATGAGCAACAGCGGCGAAGGCGGCGAGGATGCCGCCCGCTACCAACCTCTGCCCAATGGCGACTCGCGGTGCAGCGCCATCAAGCAGGTGGCCAGCGGACGCTTCGGCGTGACGGCGGAATATTTGGTCAACGCGCGCGAACTGCAAATCAAAATCGCCCAGGGCGCGAAACCCGGCGAAGGCGGGCAGTTGCCGGGCCACAAGGTGAATGAGGAAATCGCCCGCGTACGTCATTCCACCCCCGGCGTAACGTTGATCTCTCCGCCGCCGCACCACGATATTTACTCCATCGAAGATATCGCGCAGTTGATTTACGACCTGCACTGCGCCAACCGCGAAGCACGCGTCTCGGTGAAGCTCGTTTCGGAAGTGGGCGTGGGGACGGTCGCGGCGGGTGTGGCCAAAGGCAAGGCCGACATGATTCTGATCAGCGGTTGCGACGGCGGCACCGGGGCCTCGCCGCTCTCCTCCATCAAGCACGCGGGCGTATCCTGGGAACTGGGCCTGAGCGAAACGCAGCAGACATTGGTGCTGAATCATCTGCGCAGTCGGGTACGGCTGCAGGTGGATGGCCAGCTCAAAACCGGGCGCGATGTGGTGATCGGCGCGCTGCTCGGCGCCGAGGAATTCGGATTTGCTACGGCACCGCTGGTCATTTGCGGGTGCGTGATGATGCGTGATTGCCACCGCAACACCTGTCCGGTGGGTGTGGCCACGCAGGATCCGCGCCTGCGCAAATGCTATCGCGGCGATCCGCAGCACCTTATCAACTTCTTCCGCTTCATCGCCGAAGAAGTGCGTGCTTGGATGGCGCAACTCGGCATCCGCACTCTGGATGAACTGGTCGGGCGAAGCGATTTGCTCGAAATGAATGACGCCATCGGGTTCTGGAAGGCGAAAGGCGTGGATCTTTCGCGCATACTCTATCGGCCCGATGCGCAGCCCGGCGAGGTGCGCTGCATGCAGAAGCAGGAACACGGCGTGGAACAGGCGCTAGATCTCGAATTGATGGAGCGCCTCGCTCCTGCGCTCGAAAAGGGCGAACGGGTGGAATTAGAGGTGCCGGTCCGCAATTATCACCGAACGGTCGGGGCGATTATTTCTTCCGAAGTAGCGCGGCGTTATGGGCAGAAAGGCCTGCCCGAAGATACCATTACCCTGCGCTTCAACGGGTCCGCCGGACAGAGCTTCGGAGCCTTTGCTTCCAAAGGTATGACCCTGATTCTCGAAGGGGAGGCCAACGACTTCGTGGGCAAGGGGCTTTCCGGTGGAAAGATCATCGTGCGTCCTGCCAAAGAGGCGGGGTTTGATCCTTCCGAGAGTATCATCGCAGGCAACGTGTTGCTCTACGGTGCGACATCGGGCGAGCTGTATCTCAACGGGCGTGCTGGCGAACGCTTCGGCATCCGCAACAGCGGTGCGAAGACCGTGGTGGAAGGCGTGGGCGACCACGGCTGTGAATACATGACCGGCGGGCGCGTGGTCATTCTCGGACCCACGGGCGTGAACTTCGGTGCGGGCATGAGCGGAGGTCTTGCCTATGTGTACGACGAAACCGGCCTCTTTGATGAACGGTGCAATCTCGATATGATCGACTTGGAGCTGGTCGCCGGTCCGGCCGAGGAAAGGGAACTCAAAACACTGATTGAAAAACACCTGGCCTATACTGGAAGCCCGAAGGCCAAGGCCATTCTCGACGACTGGGAAACGGCATTGGGTTATTTCGTGAAGGTGTTCCCGATGGAATATAAGAAAGTGCTCGGCATGCTCAGCCGGGAAGATGAAGCGACAAAGCGTGCGGAGGTGGTCAATGACTAAGCAACTGGGTTTTCTGGATGAGCGCAAAGAGGCGGGGTACCGTCCGGTGGGCATACGCCTGCTGGACTTTGAACCGGTGGAGCAGGATCTGACGCATGAGCAGGTGCGCGAACAAACGGCACGCTGCATGGAATGCGGTACGCCGTTCTGTCATGGCCACGGCTGCCCGCTTTCGAATGCGATTCCCGAATGCAATGAGCTGGTGTATCAGGGGCGCTGGTCCGACGCACTCGAACTCCTGCTCGCCACCAATCCGTTCCCCGAATTCACGGGGCGGATTTGTCCCGCACCATGCGAGACCTCGTGTGTGGCCGCGCTCGGTGGCGACGCGGTGACGATTCGACAGATGGAACGCGCCGTGATGGATTACGGCTATGAGAACGGCTTGCTGGGTATCCCGCCCGCCGTGCGCAAGGAAGAGCTGGTCGCGGTCATCGGTTCGGGTCCTGCCGGGCTTTCCGCCGCCGAAATGCTGAACCGATCGGGCTACCGTGTTACCGTGTACGACGAAGCCAAACGTCCCGGCGGCATCCTGCGCTACGGTATTCCGAACTTCAAACTTGATAAGCAGGTCGTGGATCGGCGCATCCGGCTTATGGAGCAGGAGGGGATCGCCTTTGAATGCGGCGTGCGCGTGGGCGAGGATGTGTCCTATCATTATCTGAAAGACCGTTACGACGTGATCTGCCTTTGCTGCGGATCGCGTGCGCCTCGCGACATGAACGTGCCCGGACGCGAAAACAAGGGCATCCATTTTGCCATGGATTTTCTGATGCAGAAGAATCGAATCGACGATGGTGAGGAGATTCCCGCCGAACAAATCATCTGCGCGAAAGATAAGCGCGTGGTGGTGATTGGCGGCGGCGATACCGGGTCGGACTGCCTTGGCACTTCGCTACGGCAGGGTGCCGCGAGCGTGATGCAGCTCGAAATTATGCCCAAGCCGCCCGCCGAGCGTGCGGAGGACAATCCCTGGCCCGAATGGCCGCGCACTAACCGCGAATCCAGCAGCCACAAGGAAGGCGGTGACCGCCGCTGGTGCGTCAACACCCGCCAGTTCCGTGGGAAAGAGGGACACGTCACCGGTCTGCAATGTGTGGAGGTGGAGTGGGTCAAAGAAAACGGACGCTTCCAGATGGTGGAAAAGAAGGGCACGGAATTTGAATTGGAAGCCGACCTCGTTTTGTTGGCCATGGGATTTGTTGGTCCCGGTGAAAACAAAGTGGCCGATGCCCTCGGACTGGCCAAAGATGCGCGTGGAAACATCCAGGTCAACGCCGATCATCAAACCAGCGTGCCGAATCTCTTTGCCGCAGGCGATATGGTGAGCGGGCAATCCCTGGTCGTCCGCGCCATTTTCGACGGCATGGAAACCGCGAAAGGCGTTCAGCGCATCCTGGAGCAAAAGGCGGGCGACGCCCCTTCACGCACGTAGGCCCTTAGCAACCGGACGAAAACGACAGGGGCTTGTTGCTCAATTGCAGGAGACGCTCAACAGCCACGATGTCGTGCTTTATACTTGTTGCGTTTTCATTCCTGCTCGCCGCGCGGAGAGCAGTTGCTTCTTGTCTGATGAGACGAATAATTGTGCTCCCCATTCAAGCGCACAGGCTATGTGCAACGCATCCATGGCTCGGACCGGGCTTGCTTCTAAAACGCCAATGGCAGAGCCAACTACAGGTACTGCAAGGTTGATGATGTCCGCATCACGCACCTCATCCAGAAGTTGCTTCTTTGCTTCGGCGTATTGTGTTGCGGTGAGCAAACGCTCCCTTCGTCGCCGATTAAGTGCAGATATGATCTCGGGCACGCAGAGTACACTCAATCCCAGCTCTGAGGCCTGGGCGCAGGTGCCCTCAACCTTGTCGCTTCCGACGTCATCCACAAACCGCTTTGCAAACGCAGATGAGTCAAGAAACGTTTTCATGGGCACGATCCTCAAGAATGGCCGAAGAAAGCCCAGCGCCCTTTGTTGACAAGCGCAGAGCTTGTCGTTTCCACGAAGGTTGCCCGCTGTTCTGCTTTATGACAGGCGATACTTCTGCAATAGGACGCCCGTGGCGAAGCACTACAAGGGTTTCTCCGTGCTCAACTCTTGTCAGCATACCTGATGCGTGACTTCTGAAATCCGTCAACGTTACCATTGTCATATTCCGGCTCCAATCTGTACGTAAACGTACAGAAATCAGAACAACTCGTCAACTCGCATTTTCTTGGTCAACGTCCGGAATCACTGGCAAAGATTTTGCATCCTGTGGACTTTGCTTTCACCAATAAACGTTACTCCGAAAAACTTTGTACAGTGAATTTCTTTGTTCGGTAATGGTTCTCTTTTACGCGTTCTCAACATCCTGTGCAATCTCTTCACCGAGTGCGATTCCGCATGCTCTCTTTTCTTCGCCACCGAATCAGCACGCTATTGCGTGCAGGTGGCTAATGTTTTCCCCATCTATTTCTTCGAAAGTTCTTTATTCAGCAAAGCCCAAAGCAAAAGAAGCAGCAGCCTGCACCAAGTTCATTTTCGATCTCGATATTGCTGTAATCAAGGAACCAAGTTTTGCTTTTGAGACCGTCTGAAGGTGGTCGCAATTAACGGCACAATCCTTCGACATTCCATCGCTTTTGGAAAGAATCACTTCGCTTGGAATGTCTCTGATGGTTGTTGTTATGGGAGCAACGGTTACTTCTCCCAAATATTCAATAACTGAGTCTCGTGTCAAAATGAGGACAGGTCGAGTTTTGTCGGGATGCTGAAATTTATAGGAACGGACTTCTCCTCGTTTCATTCATAACCCCAATTCTGCTCAGATTCCCAAATGTCAAATTCACCGCTTGCGACTGGATTCTTCGCATAGCCCATTCGGTGTTTTTCCTCGAGATTTTTGCTTTGCATATTCTTTATTGCCTGCCGTAATGCATCTCTTGTGAACGCCGATCTCGTTGTATGCAGAGTTTTGACTACACTATCGACATTGCAAACCAAATCATCATCTAGGGTCATTTGAATGGTTCTCATTGTAAACCTTTTGTATGTGTCATTATTTGCATATTACAGTACACATAATTATGATTACGTCAATAGCTATTATTTCCGAACGTTCGGAATCACCGGCAAAGATTTTGCGGCCTGTGGTCTTTGCTTTCACCACAAAACGTTACTCCGCAAAACTTTGTACGGTGAATTTCTTTGTTCTCATTTAAGTTTATTTCTTATCCGCGCAGGGTCTCTTCGGCAGTCAGCGACCGCATAGATTTTTACAATATTAGTATCAATTCTGTAGTACACCGCAAAGGGGAACCGCTTAGAGAGCAGCCTGTAATAATTGTTGAAGTGTAAGGAGTGGATACCTGCATAGAGGTTAAGCGAGTCTATATCTGAGTATATTGATTCTAAAAAATACAGACCCAATCCGGCTTTTTTTGATTCGTAAAATAAAAACCCTTCCAGCAAATCCTGCCTTGCCGACTTTAAATATACAATGCTCACTTTACCGAATCCCAAATATCCCTTTTTACCGTCTCCCAATCTTCAAATTTATCTTTACCTTTTTTGAGATTGTCTTCCCTTTCTTCAAGAAGTTTGCCGTGCCATTTAGGTGACGGATAATCACAGGATGTTTTACAGATGTCGTCCCACAAATATTCCATCGTTGATATTTTGTCTTCGATAGTCATATCCTTCAACGAAAGCGTTGCAATCATAGTCGCCTCCTTACTGTGTTTACTCTTTGCCAGAATAGTGAACTAGCATAAAAAATCAAGTTATTCTAGCTAATGAGAACGTTACGGGTGAGCCACCCGTGCTCATAAACTTTGACCTAATCAGCGGGCGTTTTCACGGTAGGCTCCACCCGCTGGTTCGAAATTAATTTGCCTTCATGCGGTTTCGTTCTGACCGGATCCCCCAAGACAAATACATTTTGGCAAGACTTTGATAGGGGACGTCTCGCTTGTTTGCCAATATTTTCAACTCATCAAGCATATCTTCAGGGAGCCGAATCGAGATTGATCTCAATGAGGGTTTCAGATCCGGAAACGAACCCTTTTTGGCTTTGCCCGTATCAAAATAGTCTAAGGGGGAGTTGGACGCCCAGAATTCGCGCTCTGCGTCTTCTGTCTTGAACTTAGGTATCGTACTAGCTGAAGTTTTCATAAAATATGCGCTCCTTCTTGTCCATATCGCGTGCAGAGATTACGCGGAGCAAAATTCCCCGCACCGTGTATATGATGGTGAGCTTCCTTCCTGTGTCGGTTTGTCCAAATGCGGCAAAACGCACCTCCTTGTCTGAATGCTTTTCGTCATCAAGGACGATCAGTGGCTGATTGAAAAAGACCTGTTCGCATTCCCAGTGAATAACGTTATGCTTTAGGTTCTTTTCTTGATTGCCGCTATCCCAATCGAATCCTGAGAATACTGGAAAATCCTTCTTCATAGGCGATATGTATATTCAACACATATACGAGTCAATCATAAAGTGATTCTCATTATTTTGCCGAACACTTAGCGTTTTATCCTGAGTGCCGCGGTCCATTACGTTAATTTTGCGCAGGGTGTTATCGGCGGCATTCTGGATAAAACGTTGTTGAACGGAGC
>CAZBEO010000008.1:46650-61059 GCA_964490935.1 uncultured Verrucomicrobiota bacterium | reverse complement strand
AGGAATCAGAAGGCGGAAAAGTCTCGTGTCTAAAGTCTGGGGTCTGAGCTGTCTAATGTCTGAAGTCTATAGTCTAAAACCGAGGACTTACACCATCCGGAAATTTGAACAAAAGGTAACAAAGGGAGCAAAGAAGCACCTGTTGAATGCGCGCCCGCCGCTACCAACAGCATCTAATACCGCTGGCTGTCGAATTTACCCCGTCCTCTGTGGTGTCTTTCAGTTCGCGATACCATGCCAATCATGGGCAAAACATAAAATATAGGACTGACCCCTCGGGCTTCCCCTCGGGCTTCGAGTATTGGCCAACCACAAGCAAAGTATTAAATTATAGGACTGATCTCATGGCCTGTAGATTATAGGACCATGGCCCTATGACCCCTCGGGTCCTAACGACTTTAAAAACGCTGCTCAGCGGCAACAAAGAACAATGCTCAACTTCTTAAAACAAAAATATAGTACCCTCATCCTCGACGAAGGTGAACAGGCAGGTAAGCCGCTTTCATTGCGACGTAATTTTTCGTGGAACTTTGCGGGCAATATTGTTTATGCCGCTTGCCAGTGGGGTATGCTGGTTGTACTGGCGAAACTGACGTCACCAGAAAAAGTCGGACTCTTTGCCTTGGGGCTAGCTGTTACCGCTCCGATTTTTCTTTTTAGCCAATTACAGTTGCGGGGAGTCCAGGCAACCGATGCCCGCGACGAATATCAGTTTGGGCATTATCTTGGGCTCCGCTTAATTACGACCGTTCTTGCCCTCGCCATCCTTTGTGGTGTTATCGGGTTTAGCAATTACGACCGGACGACGGGATTGATCATTCTTGCTGTTGCACTTTCAAAAGCGTTCGAGTCTGTCGCGGATGTTTTTTATGGCCTTCTCCAGCGTCACGAAAGAATGGACAGAATCGCCCGATCCCGGATGATTAAAGGCCCGCTGGCTTTATGTATGTTGGGCGGGTTGGTTTACACGACGGGTAGTGTGACAGCAGGCGTATGCGGCCTGGCGGCGGCATGGGGTGCTGTCCTCGTGTCGTATGATTTGCCGAATGTCGGCAAAACGTTACGCGAAACCAGTCAGACGGCAGGCGCAACGGACACTCGTTGCGTAGTCCGTCCAACATTCACGTTACGCCCTCTACTTCAACTCGCTTGGCTTGCATTGCCATTAGGCTTAACTCTGGCTCTTCTCTCGCTTAAAACCAATATACCCCGCTATTTCATTGAACACTATCTTGGTGCCGAAGAGTTAGGCTACTTTGCTGCTTTATCCTACCTAATGATAGCCACCGGTACCATTGTTTCCGCGATGGGGCAGACATGCGTACCCCGCCTTGCTAGGTACTATGCAGAACGCCAATTTGCCGCATTTAAAAAACTACTTTGGAAGTTAATCGGCATTGGTGGAATTGTCGGTAGCATCGGTTTTATTGGGGCAGTTCTGTTTGGGCAATGGCTGCTATCATTTGTCTACAGCCCCGATTATGCTAGTTATTCAACTATTTTCTCATGGCTTATGCTGGTCAATGTGATAGCCATCGTAGTGTCTTTTTTAGGGTATGCCGTAACCAGCGCACGGCGCTTTAAAATTCAACTGCCATTTGCTATTGTAACTTGTCTTGTCACGTTAATAGTCTCGTATGTATTCATCCCCCGTGGGCTTATGGGCGGCGTTCTAACATTGCTGATTGGTAACGTCGTTCTTTTAATTTTATATTCTATTACCATCGTACATGCTATGCAAACAACTGCACACAGGAACCCGTAATTATGCAAAACATCCTACAAGAATATGGGCCCACGTTGCCAATGGATCAGATGATTGTTCAAATCAATCAAATCCATCACTCATTTGAAGCTGAAAGCTACGACCAACGCCATCCTGAAGTACATGAGCAACTTCCCCCAATATGGTGCAAAATGCTGGATTTTGTATCGTCACATTCAAGTAATAAAACATGGCAGATATTGAATTATGGATGTGGTACAGGCTTCGAGGCCAGCCAAGTTATCAAGCATTTTGGAGAAAAGATTGAATGCCTGACCTGTTACGACCCGTCAAAAGAAATGCTGGGATGCTGTCAGAACAAGATTTCAGAACATTGCACCAATCCTGTATATTTTTCGGACTGGGAGGATGTCAAAGGACAGGCCAGTGTACCCTTTGACCTCATCATCACAAATTCACTCCTACACCACCTGCCGGATCCGATAGAGACATTCCGGACACTTTCAGACATGACGACGTCCGACAGTTTCTGGTGCATGGGTCACGAACCCTCAAAACGGTTTTATCTCAATCAAGCCTGTATGAAAACATACTCAGACTACCGTCATTCAAGACGGCTTAAACAATTACTTTCACCCGCTGAAGTACTAAGAAAAGTTAAGGACGTTTTTGACCTCGACAAACACTCGCTTGCAGCAAAAACAGCCCAACAAGCTTATACGCTTGGTCTGTTTCAAAAATGTCCGCCTAAATCTTTAATGGGGCGCATTGTAGACTATCACGTTGCTCATTCACTTAACGAAGCAGAATCGGGACGCGGCTTTTGTTTCCAAGAAATGGAGACAGCTTTCGTTGGTGCTTGGAAGCTTGGCTGGAGAACTTCTTATTCTTATATGGGACCTTTTTATGAGGGTGCGCTTCCGCGTAAATGGAAAACCCAATGCGAGCTAAATGCAGGAGCGTTTTCTGATGATGGTGCCAACTTTGCGGTAGTATGGCAGAAGGGTAAGAGATGATCAAAGGAGCTCCAGCCCGTATACTCCACGTCCTTGCAGGCATGAATCGCGGCGGCGTTGAAACATGGCTCATGCATGTACTGCGAAACATCGACCAGAATCGTTATCAGTTCGATTTTCTAACGACTACTAAGCAAACTTGCGCTTATGACGATGAACTCCGCGAGATGGGTTGCAAGATCATCCCATGCCTGAAGCCAAGCAACCCGCTGCAATATGGTCGAAATTTCAAACGCTTAGTCCGAGAAAGCGGACCATACGACATTTTGCATAGTCACGTGCATCACTTTAGTGGGTTCGTTTGCTTACTTGGAAAGCATGCAGGCATCCCCATGCGGATCGCCCATAGCCATAATGACACGCGACTGAAAGAAACCCGCGCCGGCTTTATGCGGAGGATGTATCTGCGCAATACACAGCGGATGATTTTTAAATACGCAACGCATGGTGTTGCATGCAGCGGTTTGGCAGCAGAAGATCTTTTCGGCGGGGAGTGGGAAAGTGATGAGCGATGGAAACTATTATACTGCGCAGTTGATCTGCTTCCTTTCAAAGCGCACGTTGACAAGGCTGAAGTTCGTGCAGAGTTCGGCTTTCCACCGGACGCTTTTGTTTTAGGTCACGTTGGTCGCTTTGCAACACAGAAGAACCATTCTTTTCTGATTGATATTATTGCGGAGGCAGTCCGTAAAGAACCCAAATGCCGTGCTTTCCTGGTGGGTGACGGTCCACTAAGACCCACTATTGAAAGTAAAGTGCATGCGCTTGGTCTCAACAAGCATGTCGTTTTTGCTGGCCAGCGTGCAGACATCCCCCGTCTGATGAAGGGTGCAATGGATGCGTTTGTCTTTCCGTCGCATCATGAAGGTTTGGGGCTGGTTCTGATTGAAGCACAAGCGGCAGGGATACCCTGTTTCGCGAGCGATCGCGTACCCAGTGAAGCGGCTGTTGTTAATCAGGCTGTCAAATTTATTGGCCTCTACAAAATGGCGGAGCACTGGGCAGATCTTGTATTGTCAAGCAAGCAAGACAAGTCGTCTATCACCACAGAAGAGTCTTTGAAGCAGCTCATGGATAGCCCTTTCTCCATAAACAATAGCGTTAGTGCTCTTTGCTCGCTTTATGATAGCCAAACAAATCATAGAATCGGAAATTGACAGATGTTATCGTTTGTCAACTGGATAACTTTTTTGTGGCTGGCCTATTTGGCGTTATATTCCGGTCGCAGAATAGCGCGTGGGTTTCGACATTCTGTTGATTGTTTGACATTGGTCCATTTCATTTTCTGTGCTTTACCACTTTTTTTTGACGAAGTTTTTGGGAAACCTCCATACACACATTTCATTGGGTTTATTCATGCAACGAGTGATTTGCAGACTAATTTGATATATTGCGCCTATATAAGTGTTGTACCTGTCTTATGGTTGCTGTTTGGTGTTAATAAACACATAGTTCCGGTTACAGTGCCTCCACTTTGTCAAAGGGATGCGTTAGCGATTCCAAGCAGACAAAAAAATTTGATCATAGTGGCGCATCTTTTCCTATTTCTGCCTTTCGCTCTTGCATTCGTTTCTCCTGAAAGAGGGCAGTATTTGTTATTCAGTAGAACGCTTAGGGCATCATTAGGCGACAGCGGTTTCCATGCTCAATTGTCCTTGGCCTGTTATGTTGCTTGCATCGCATGGGCAACCCTCATTGTAAACGCCAAACCACACATTTATGGGAAAGGACCTGCCTTATCCTTTTGGTTGTTCACGGTGCCGTTTGTTTTCATAAGCATTTGGTTGCACGGGAAGCGTAATATTGTAGCACTTGCTGCAATTCTTGCATTGTTAGGATTACAACATCGAGGGGTACTCCGCGGCAAGCGTGCTTATCAACTTGGTATGATAACAATGCTTGTGGTGCTTGGATATTCTTTTTTCTTTCAATCATACACTGGTAGGGTGACAAGAACTCTGTACGAAAACATGCGGGTTGATTATGGACGTGACGACGTAATCAAAATGACAATATTTGCTGAAATGCACCCTGATGAGATGCAAATTCTGGAGCATCGTGGGCAGAGTTTTCTCTTCCATCTGACAACGCTTGTACCCCGCGATTTCTGGCCCGATAAACCATTGCCTTACGCTCAATATTTAACCTCAGCTCTATTCTATAGCGCGCCAAGATTTTGGGGCTGGTCAATGACCACGAGTATATTGGAAGAATTTATCGCAAATACAGGATGGATTGGAATGTTGTTGGCTCCTATATTTTTAGCAATCTTCTGCCGGATAGGAGATGCAAGCGGTGGTTCCTTGCTCCGTATATTGACTCCGATGATAGCTTGTTTACTGTTGGCCGTTCAATTAACAGCATATTACCCGCTTATGCTGCTTTGGGGTGGTTTGGTTCTCGCCGACAAATTCCGTTATTCGAAAAACACAACGCACATCCGCCACGGACGTCCTATTCGTCCATAGCTCCCGCATGCTCCGAACCCTGGATGGAAACGTCTATTTTCTACTGCGATACTCTGATTCTAGATTGGTTTTCGTCCAACATGCTTCCCAAATGACGTGGTCAGGAAGTTTGCACTTTCCTGAGCATACCACGAAAGGCATTACGTTATGCGTGTATATGTTCCAACTGAAACTAAATTTTTCAAAACTGCTGATGACAAGGCGATCTTCCCTTGTCATCCGGTACATACAGCGACATTTTGGTCGCGATATTTGGACGTGTTCGATAGTGTGGTTCTTAGCGGAAGACTCACTGCCACGCAACCGCATAGCACGCTTCCAGCGACAACGTCTGAACACATTTCGTTTATCCCTATTTCCACGGACGACGGAAGTCTACGCACTCTCAAATCTTTGCTCGCCCTTGCTCGATTAATATCAAAAGATCTGGATGCCGCCGTGTGCCTACGGATGCCCACACTAGCCTCCACCTTCGTTGGCTTTGAAATGCTTCGCACCAAGCGGCCTTTTGGCGTAGAAGTCGTTGGTGATCCTGCCGATGCCTTGGGAAGCAGTGTCGCCAGTTCGGTTCCGTTTAAACGGGTTTTAAAGCCGCTCCTTTGTTATGCACAGAGGCTATTATGCCGAAGAGCGGCCGCAACGGCTTATGTCACCGCAAAAGCGCTTCAGCAACATTATCCGCCAAACGCGGAGGCATTTACAACGCACTTTTCGTCCATTCAAATGACTGATGATTATTTTCATGCGTATGACAATGAACATCCTAAAATTGGAACACATCTGATTCACGTTGGTTCATGCGGCAAAGCGCTTTACAAGGGGCAGGATGTGTTGCTTGATGCAGTGGCTTTTTTACGCCGTCAATATCCTAACATTCATCTGACACTCGTGGGCGGGGGGGAAGGCCTCCCCATTATCGAACAGAAAATCAAACAACTGGGGTTGACCGAATGTGTACATTTATGCGGACACGTTGAAAATATGAATGAGTTACGTGGATTGCTAGACGCCTCACATCTCTTTGTGCTCCCATCGCTAACGGAAGGTCTTCCAAAAGCTTTGATTGAAGCCATGGCTCGTGGGCTGCCAGCAATCGCCAGCAACGTTGGTGGCGTCAGTGAACTACTCGGCGCAGAGGCACTTGTGCCGCCCAACGACAGTGAGCAACTGGCCGCTAAAATTGCAAAATTTATACAATCACTGGTATTGCGCACAGAGATATCGCAGCGCAATTTTAAAAAAGCCACCGAATACCATATCGATAGTATTCGCCCAAGGCGCAATGCCTACTACAGCGAAATTCTAAGCCATACCGAGGCATGGCAAAAAAGGAACTGTAAACGTGAGTAATCAACGATGCCCTGTTTGTAATCATCCGCATCCGCAACGCGTATTCGCAATCACGCGGAAGGAAGTAGACGTTGATGCTTGGTTGTATCAATGCCTAGTATGTGATTATCATTTTGTTTTGCCTCTACCCTCTGCGGCATTTCTAAACGCCTTTTATGGGGAAGAGTATGGGTGTTATGTATCCCCGTCACCCCCAATGAATCGTGCTTTAGAACGGCGCGTTCATAGGTTGCTTCGAATAAAAGGTAAACCAGGAAAACTTCTCGATGTAGGCGGAGGTAACGGCGCCTTTATCGCAGCCGCCCTTAATCTAGGATGGGACGCCTATTCGCTAGAGACGTCGGCAGTTGCCCATCGTCAAGCTCAAGCGATATTGGGCAAGCGAGCCATTCATGCTTCCATCGAAGATCTGGATCCTGATATTAACAATTTCGATGTCGTGACGGCATGGGCAGTGATCGAGCATTTAACAGATCCAATTCCAATCATGAAGGCGGCCGTCTCGCGGTTGCGGGCTGGAGGGACGTTGTACTTGCAAACCCCCTACATCAGAAGCCTAGCGGCCAGACGTTTCAAGGACGACTGGAGGCTCATCAAACACTCTCCTGATCATGTCGGATTTTTCACTCTGCGAACCATTCAGCATCTCTGCACGGAGTTGCGACTCGACTTCGTTTCTTCCCGTTTGGGCGGCATGCCGTTCCCCTTTGGCCGCGCCAAACCGCGCTCGCCAAATACATCTCGTGCCAAGTCAATCACCAAACCCTCGATTCTTCACGCCATTAAACACGATCTGGCTGGCAGAATCGCCCGATTGCTTTCAGGCACGCTACGGCTGGGTGACAACATTGAATTTGTATTGCAGAAGCAAGCTGGAGACGTATAACCCATGCCGAAGATTGGAATCAATGACGTTATCGTTCATGCCAGATCGTCAGGAACACGGCAACGCGAACTGAACACGTTGCAGGCTCTTTTGCCATTGTTGCTAAAAAACAATTGTACACCACGTGTCTATTTGGCAAATGACATAGATGACGGTTTAACAACAAAACTGTTGGGACACGAATTTCTCGCGTACGGCACCAGAACCCCGATTCCCTCGGTCCCGACCTATCAGCGAGTTCTAAAGGGCTTGCGTTATTGGCCACAACAAATTAACGCTGACGAACTTGATCTCTTTCACACATCCTATTATCCCACTCCGCGTTCTTTAGCTCCGATTGTTTTAACGGTTAATGATTTGCGGTTCTTGCACTTCCCAGAAACTTACGCAAAAGGACGTTTCTTTTTTTTGCGATGTGTTGTTGGCTATTCGATCCGTCACGCCTC
Organism: uncultured Verrucomicrobiota bacterium; assembly: GCA_964490935.1. Classification (GTDB taxonomy): domain Bacteria; phylum Verrucomicrobiota; class Kiritimatiellia; order RZYC01; family RZYC01; genus JAQVYB01. The sequence goes on along the minus strand of CAZBEO010000008.1, from coordinate 53,167 downwards.
CCACATTATTGCGATCTCTGAAGATACAAAACGGGATATTTGCCACTTCTTTGGAATTGACTCTAACCGCGTTTCGGTTGCTCATATTCCTGCTGATCCTGAGTTTTCTGTCCCCGTCAGTCCTGAAAAACTTCTTGAAACCGCCAAGACATTTAATCTGCCGAAGCGGTTCATGCTCTATGTTGGACATCTGGAGCCACGAAAGAACTTAAATAGACTGGTACAGGCTTACCTGCAGGCACGGCGGATGGCTGGTGGTGATTTCCCCGATCTGGTTATTCTTGGGCGTAAATCATTTGGCGTCAGTGAGCTTGAGAGTATTGTCCACAATGCAATCGAAAAAGGGTACATTAGATTCACTGGTTATATCCCTGACCAGTACATGGTATCTATCTATAGGCTGGCTGAGTCGCTGACGTTTCCCTCGTTGCACGAAGGCTTTGGTATTCCGCTTTTAGAGGCGATGGCTACAGACACCGCGATTTTGACATCAAACACGTCTGCTTTACCTGAAGTGGCTGGCAATGCGGCGCTATATGTCGACCCTAGATGTATCGATGACATAGCCCATGGCATTTCCCGTTTAGCAACTGATGTGAATTTACGTGAGACGCTTATTACTGCGGGACGACAGCGGTTAAAAGCATTCACATCTGAACGGGCAGCACAGGCGGTCTTCAATGCATATCAGATCGTTTTGCAACAACGAAAATGATGCAGGGAAGGCTCTAACAATGCCGACAGTCCGACACGACGTAACAAAACAGCCTCATCCGCAGAATCGGTGAATTAATTCTGGTTCCGGCAACTTTCCCATCGTGTGAAACAGGGCCATTTTAAGAACTTCATAGCTCCTGACCCCGAAAGCTTTTCTCGTTACCAGATTTACATTGCGATTCATTCCTTCAACCATCCCCGACGACTAGGTCTTTTTCGGTCCTTCCGAGTTTATGGGGGGATTATTTGCTCAACATGGCAGTCCGTATCTGCTTAAAGTTACCGCATGAAAGATATATCTCTTTACCAGCAAATTCTTGGCGACACGACCCCTTGGCGTGTCGATTCCGTACGGCTTGATACGGAAGCGCTAACTGTTGACGTGTACTTGACCGTGGATTCCAAAGCCGTCTGGGCCTGTCCGCAGTGTCACCGTCGTATGCATATCAAAGAGTGGCGCACCCGCCGCTGGCGGCATCTTGACATCTGTCAGTTTAAGACGGTTCTCGAAGCGGATGTTCCGGTCGTTGAATGTGAGGAGCACGGCAGTCAAACCGTTCAAGTTCCGTGGGCTGAAAAGTCCAGCCCGTTTTATCGACAGCATATTGGAGTTTAAATGCTCGGTGTGTTAACTGTTTTCTTTCAGTGATTCAGCGGAAGACCCTTCTAGGTTGAATCGAGTAAGGTATGAAATTGTTGTTTGTCATAACGGAAGATTGGTATTTTGTATCGCACCGGCTTCCTTTGGCGATGGAGGCTAAAAAGCGGGGTTGGGATGTCGTGGTGGCCACTCGGGTGGGAGCTTGCAGGGAACAACTTGAGCAACTTGGTATTCGAGCCTTACACATCGATGTAAATCGCGGGGGGCTCAATCCTGTCGGGGATATAGGATATTTTAAAGACCTTCTGCACCTGTATCGAGAGGAACGTCCCGATATGGTGCATCATGTGGCGATGAAGCCCTGTCTATATGGTTCACTGGCTGCCTGGCGATGCAAGGTGCCCTGTGTAGTGAATGCGTTGGCTGGGATGGGTTTTTTGTTTTCTTCAAGTCGGCTAGCTGTTCGATTGATTCGAGGGCCGCTGATGAGGTTGTTTGGTTGGCTTTTCAATCGTGTGAATAGTTTTCTGATTCTGCAGAATCCGAATGATGTGGATTTTATGGAGCGGAATGCGTGGGTTAACGCGGAGCGTATCCGACTTATTCGCGGGTCCGGGGTGGATTTGGCTGAGTTTTGTCCGGCAGAGAATTCGACTGAACATGAGGTTCCCGTGTGTGTAATGGTTTCACGGTTATTACGGGATAAAGGCGTGGTTGAGTTGATTGAGGCTGCTCGGATACTGAAGGAACGTGCATGTACCTGTCGGATTATTTTGGTTGGAGATGCTGATTTGCTGAATCCAAACGCCATTGATCAGCAGGTGTTGGATAGGGCGGTCGCTGCTGGTTGTGTCGAGTGGGTTGGGCGTCGGTCCGATATCGCGGAGATTTATCGACATGCTGATATAGCGGTTTTACCAAGTTATCGTGAGGGGCTCCCAAAGTCTTTGGTTGAGGCTGCTGCGTGTGGGTTGCCGATTGTGACCACGGATGTGCCTGGATGCCGGGAAGTGGTGGAGTGGTTGGGGGAGAAGGATGAGGGTGGAAGGCTGAAGGCTGAAGACCACGGACCAAGGACCACAGACCATAGACCGCAGACTGAAGACGGAAGACAAGAGACGGAAGACCGTGGTGGAAAGACGACAGTCTATAGACTTCAGACCACAGACCTTCTTGACAATCAAGAACGAAGAACCAAGAACCAAGAACATAACGGTTACAAAATTCGCGGTAGTCTCAAGATTGGGGCGAATGGGGTGTTGGTTCCTGCGCGGGATGCTGTGGCATTGGCAGATGCGATTGAGTTACTGGTGAGGGATGCGGATATAAGAAGAAAAATGGGGCATGCGAGCCGCGCATTGGCTGTGCGTGAGTTTGGGATCAAGAAGGTTGTGGATGATACGTTTCGGGTGTATGGGGAAATGAAAAAATAAAAAATGATGAATGAAGAAGGCTTAAACGGGTGGGCGTTTGAAACAAATATGGTTGCTATTCAGCTACTAGTTTTGAACCGCGAATGGACGCTAATGAACGCGAAGACCGTTGCTTAATAAAGGATTTCATAGCCCATCTTCCCCAATTATCAAAAACAAATTCGCGTTCATTCGAGTCATTTGCGGGCCTGAAAGCCCATAGGCACGCGGTATCGTGGTTGGCATATTTGCAGTAAAACTGAGTATGAATATTTTAGTCACAGGGCCTGATGGGTTTGTTGGCACGTCGGTTTGTCGTGAGCTGGTGCGGAGTGGACACGTGGTGCGCGGCGCTCAGTGGCAGTCGGCTCCTTTGCCGGACGGGTGTGAGTCGGTGGTGGTGGGCGATATTGGGGGAAAGACGGATTGGCGTGCTGCGTTGACGGGGGTGGATATCGTCATTCATTTGGCGGCCCGGGTTCATGTTATGAATGAGGTGGCGAGCGATCCGCTTGAGGCTTTTCGATGTGTGAATGTGGGCGGAACGCGAGCACTGGCAGAAGCCGCTGCAAGGGCTGGGGTGAAGCGCTTTGTTTTTATGAGTTCTATCAAAGTGCATGGGGAAAATACAGAGGTGGGGGAGAAGGATGAGGGCAGAAGGGTGAAGGGTGAAGAAGATGGGTGCGTGGTGTTGCCACGGGCTTTTTCGGAAGCGGATGTGCCCCGTCCGGCTGATCCGTATGGGGTTTCGAAATGGGAGGCCGAGCAGGTTCTGAGGGAGATTGAATCGGCGTCGGAGATGAAGGTCACGGTTTTGAGGCCACCGCTTGTTTATGGTCCCGGCGTGAAGGCGAATTTTCAGAAGCTTATGGGGGCGGTGAAGAAGGGATTGCCACTTCCTTTTGGGTGTGTTGAGAATAGGCGTAGTTTCCTAGGATTAACCAATTTGACGAGTGCGGTGATTGCCTGTGTGGAGCATCCAATGGCTGGCGGAGAAACCTTTGTGATCAGCGATGGGGAGGATGTTTCGTCGCCTGAATTGGTGCGGCGCATGGCTGTTGCGTTGGGGCGTCGGCCCTTCTTACTTCCGGTGCCCTTGTGCATGATGCGGTTTGCGGGAAGAATGTTGGGCAAGTCGGATCAAGTGAATCGGTTGTTTGGATCGTTAGTGCTGGATAGCTCAAAGATTAGACAGGTGTTGGGTTGGGTTCCGCCTTCGGATATGAGCTCGGAGCTGAAGCGATTGGCAGATACCATGCGGTAAGTTGAGATGGTAATGAATGGAATGAAACGAGTGTTTGATATTGGAGTGGCTTTGGCGGGGTTATGTATCGTTTCCCCGCTGTTTTTGTTTTGTATTTTGGCTGTGCGGCTTACATCTAGAGGTCCGGTGTTCTATGTGTCAGATCGGATCGGGGCCAATAATTCACACTTCAATATGTTTAAATTTCGTACTATGCGAATGGATACGCCGCAGGTTGCCACCCACTTGCTGGCTGATCCCACTGCATTTCTTACGCCGATTGGGGAATTTTTACGAAAAACCAGCTTGGATGAGCTTCCGCAACTGTTGAATGTGCTGCGGGGCGATATGTCGATTGTGGGTCCCCGTCCGGCTTTGTTTAATCAGGATGATCAGATCGAGGGGCGCACAAAGGCGGGTTGCCATGTTTTGAAGCCAGGGATTACCGGATGGGCGCAGATTAACGGGCGCGATACTATTTCTATTGCCAGAAAAGTGGAGTTGGATACTTGGTATTTTGAACATCGGTCATTTTGGTTGGATTTAAGAATCATATGGCTGACGGTCTGGAATGTGATTGCTGGAAGGGGGGTGAGTCATTGATTTGCGGGGACGGAAGGTTTGCGAGGTTTCTGGAAGAGAGGTGCCATACTACTCAGCTACTGGTTTTGAACCGCGAATGACGCGAATGAATGCGAATAGGGTGATATGGGTGGCTTGATTGGCTTGGATTGGCGAAATTCGGGGGCAAAGGCTAAAAAATGCGGTGGTTAGCCACAAAAAACACGATAAAGCCTAGTGCAGCATAGCCGCAACCGAGATTTATTTGTCCACAGATTACGCAGATTTACACAGATTTTCATGGGGTTAATGCGAAAAATACCAAAGAAATCGCATAGCAATACTAAAAATACTTCGCGCCCTTTGCGTCCTTCTGTGAAAAACAATTCCATGCAATTGCTGGGGAAAATGTTTTTTAACTACGAAATGCGCGAAATGCCACGAAAAAGGGACGGTAGAGAGAAGTGTTTTGACATGGATGTATAGGGGTCTCTTATCTCTGTGAACTCCGTTTTCTCCAGCGACTTGTGCGCCATAGCTTATTCGCGAAGGCGTGAGAGGGTGGTGAAAAAGGAGATTTTGAACAGAAGGTAACGAAGGAAACGAAGGGAGAGCTAATCACTCATTGATGTTAATTTGCTTGGTGCAGCATAGCCGTAACCAAGATTTATTTGTCCACTCTGTGGGCGGAGCTGCTCCCGATTGCGCGAAAATATGAAAAACACGCCGTTGACGTATTTTTCGAGATGGGGTATGTTGTTTAGCAAAAAGGGTGACAAAAGGAGGTTTATATGATGACCGCCAAGGTAGGGCGTCGTTTTCAGGTGGTAATTCCCAAGGAAGGTCGTGAAAGTTTGGGGATCGAGCCCATGAGTCGCGTGAACGTCGAGGTGCGACCGGGATGTCTGGTGTTTTATCCCGTTACTACTCGTAGGCTTCGAGGGCTCGGGAAAGACCTTTCGGATGGCATGGATGCGACGGATTATGTACGCCGCTTACGTGGGGAATGGGAAGGGCGTCCGTGAAGACACCTCCGATTCTCCAGGATTTACACGGTGTGGTTTTTGATACTATGGTGTTGATCTATCTGCTGGAGGATCAACCAAAATACGCGTCGTGCTGCGAAAAGCTGCTTGAATGGACTGAGGCTGGCCTATTTGCGGGAACCATTTCACCGATCACCATGGCGGAGATAATCGTCAAACCGCTTCGCGCTGGCCGAATGGATTTGGCGGATGCTTATCAGGCGGCTTTGAAAAATCTTCCCAACGTGATGCTTTGTGAGTGCTCTTGGAGAACGGGGGTGATGGCCGGCTCCCTCCGAGCCAAGTATGGGTTGGCCTTGCCCGATATGCTTCAAGTCGCATGCGCTATGGAGCACGGAGGGGCGCTGATCACTAATGACAAAGCATTGAAACGCATAGGCGAAGTAAAAATCATATTGCTGGATGAGCTGCTGGATTCTTAAAGCGGCTTGTGCCGTGGATTGTGAAAATTCATTCTGTGCAACTGCTGGGGAAAATACTTTTTAACTACGAAATGCGCGAAAGGTTGCGAAAAATGAGATGGTGGCATGTCATTAAAAATCATGTCTGTGGTGTGGGGGCTCGCCCGAATTTCATGAAATCGAACCGGATTGCAGGAGGAGTGCTGTGTGTTGGGAACGCCATGCCTAACCATGCGATGGAATACGGAGCGGCCGATCACGCTGCGGGAGCACGGGGGCGCGAGTGTGTTGGTGGGAAATGATGCAGTAAGGCTGAAAGCGGAATTCAAAACTACACTGCGCAGCGAACGACGACCGCAGCGCCCGGAGTTGTGGGATGGCTGTGCTGCGGAGCGGATTGTGGAGGCTGTTTGCGACCACACAGTGGTCGCAAAGAGAGGGTGAAAGCGCGCAGTGGTCGCAAAGAGAGGGTAAAAGCACACAGTGGTCGCAAAGAGAGGGTAAAAGCACACAGTGGTCGCAAAGAGAGGGTAAAA
>CAZBEO010000008.1:45400-46550 GCA_964490935.1 uncultured Verrucomicrobiota bacterium | reverse complement strand
GCGCGCGGTGGTCGCAAAGAGAGAGTAAAAGCGCGCAGTGGTCGCAAAGAGAGGGTAAAACCACATAGTGGTCGCAAAGAGAGGGTGAAAGCACACAGTGGTCGCAAAGAGAGAGTAAAACCACTCAGTGGTCGCAAAGAGAGGGTAAAAGCACACAGTGGTCGGAACGATAAATTATGGGAAACCGCCCGCGAAATAACTATGACTACTCGCTCCCGGGCGTGGCGATGCTCACGCTTAAGACGCTCCCTGATATGTGGCTCTGTCGCATTGCGCCGGAGGAGTTCGCCCTCACGGAGGTGGGGCGGTTGGTGCAGAAGGAGTTGCTCGGGATTCCCGGCTATTACCCGCAACTCAAGATTGGACAGTACCAGATTATGCCGGATCATCTGCATGTTCTGGTGCATGTGGTGCAGGCACTGCCCGAAGGCGTTACACTGCAGCGCATAATCCGCGGGTTCAAGCTCGGCGTGAATCGAGCCTGCGGCGAGACGCTCGGCAAGGAACGCGTGCGCGTTTTTGAGAAGGGCATGTATGACAGCCTTGTGTTTGATCGTGCGCACTTGGATCGAGAGGTGGCATACGTTCGCGATAATGTGCGTCGGTATCGGCTACGTAAGGCGCATCCAGATTTGTTCCGCAAATCGACCATCGTGAAAACTCTTGCAGATGGCACTCCGTTGTGGGGGTTTGGGAATCTTTTTTTGCTGGAGCATCCACGGCGGGTGCGGGTCCAGTTCTCCCGTCGCACCACGGAAGCGGAATGGCCCGCCATTGCAGAAAGGCTGGAGTTTTTTCTGCAGCAAGGATGCGTCTTTGTTTCTCCGTTTATTTCACCATTTGAGCGGCGGGTGCTGGAGGTGGTGGCAAAACAAGGAGGCCACGCGATCCGGCTAACACACCGTTTTTTCGGCGAACGCTACAAGCCCGGCGGGCGGCTGTTCGATTTATGCTGCGAAGGCCGGTTGCTGGAGATTTCGGTGGCGGGTGCATTTCCGCGCTATGCCCGGCTGGATCGGGAGGCGTGTCTCAGGCTTAATGGGGTGGCGGGGGATATTGCGACCACTCAGTGGTCGCAATAAAGAGGGTAAAAGGCACTCAGTGGTCGCAATAAAGAGGGTAAAAGGCACTCAGTGGTCGCAATAAAGAG
>CAZBEO010000008.1:0-45300 GCA_964490935.1 uncultured Verrucomicrobiota bacterium | reverse complement strand
GAGGGTAAAAGGCACTCAGTGGTCGCAATAAAGAGGGTAAAAGGCACTCAGTGGTTGTGATAAAGAGGGTAAAAGCCACTCAGTGGTTGTGATAGAGAGGGTGACCGCACTCGGTGGTTGTGATAGAGAGGGTAAAAGTACTGAGTGGTTGGGATCGTTTGGTATGTGGACAGATTGTCCTTTTTATTAGATTTAAAAATCATAGGGTTGACTATATTCAGTGTTGTGAGTCGGCGGGGTATATCTTCCGATCATCACGTAACCATGTCGAAATTCACCGGTGCGGAAAATGAATGAAATAACGTTTCAATTACTCGGGGCCAGCGGACATGCCAAGGTCATCATGGATATTATCCGATCCTGTGGCGGAAGCGTTCTGAATCTGTTCGATCGGAATCTTGCCATAACCCAGTTGATGGGCGTTCCGGTGATTGGGGCGTATCTCCCTGAAAAGCATATTCATCCGGCGATCATTTCGATTGGAAATAATGACATTCGGAAACGAGTGGCTATGGAAATCAAACCTCTTTTCGGGACGGCCTGTCACGCATCCTCCGTTCTGGATCAATCGGTAACATTGGGTGAAGGTACGGTGATTATGCATCGGGTCGTGGTGCAGGCGGATACGCGCATTGGGAAGCATTGCATCATTAATACGGCGGCGTCCGTGGATCATGATTGTGTCATTGAAGACTTTGTGCATGTGGGCCCAAACTGCGGGGTTTGCGGCGGGGTGACGGTTGGCGAGGGTACCTTGCTGGGCGTCGGTTGTTCGGTGATTCCGGGGATAAAGATCGGCAAGTGGTGCACGATTGGCGCGGGGAGTGTGATTATCCGTGATGTTCCGGATGGGGCGACGGTGTTCGGAAATCCGGGAAGGGTTATGCCCGTGAATAACGCCAATCAACGCTAATGAATAAATCCTTGCCCGTTAAGACCTCTCGGTTTGAAGACTATCAAATATAGCTTGCTTTGTGAAAGCGCGTGTTTCAATATACAAGAATGAAAACAATTTCAAGAGTTCTGCTAAACCGAAAAATAAGCAACCTTCTTGACCGGCATCGAAGTGTGGTACTTCTGGGTCCGCGCCAATGTGGCAAAACAACCATGGCCCGCATGCTTGCTAAAACCCACAAGACGTCGGCCTATTATGATTTGGAAAACCCAACGGATCTGGCCAGACTTGCAGACCCCATGCTGGCTCTTGAACCTCTACATGGGCTGGTTGTGCTGGATGAGATTCAGCGCCTGCCCGACTTAATGCCGATTTTACGAGTCTTGCTGGACAGACAACCGTTAAACGTTCAGTTCCTGATCCTTGGAAGTGCTTCGCCTGACATCATTCGCGGCTCTTCCGAATCGCTGGCAGGACGTGTTGCGTTTGTCGATATGCACGGGTTCAATCTCAAGGAGCTTGGCAAGGAATCCATGCAGCGACTATGGATTCGGGGCGGGTTTCCGTTGTCGTTGTTGGCGGAGACAGACGAGGAAAGCATGCAATGGCGCCTTGATTTTATCCGAACCTTTCTGGAGCGTGATCTGCCCGGCTTCGGACACTCGCCCAATCGTGATACCATGAGGCGTTTTTTATCCATGTTGGCGCATTATCATGGACAGACGTGGAATGCCTCTGAAATTGCACGATCACTTCAGATTACCCACCCGACCACACGTCATTATGCCGATTTGCTGATCGGCGCATTTCTCGTTCGACAGTTACCGCCATGGTTCGAGAATGCCGGAAAGCGAATTGTAAAATCACCAAAACTCTACATACGGGACAGTGGATTGTTGCATGCACTGCTCAATTTGGATAGCCTGTACGTCCTGCAAGGGCACCCGAAGCTTGGCGCATCGTGGGAAGGGTTCGCCCTGGAGAATCTGCTTTCGGTTCTTGAAGAGCGGTATGCCTATTTCTGGGCGACCCAAAGCGGTGCGGAGTTGGATCTGTTCTACACGATGGGAGGATCACGGTTGGGAGCAGAGTTTAAGTATTCCAGCGCACCTTCGGTAACTCGTTCAATGCGCATTGCTATAACAGATCTGAAACTGGATCATCTTTACGTCGTGTATCCAGGCTCGGAGCGATTTCCGCTTGCTTCCGATATTACGGCAATCGGACTTCTCGATGCCATGGAAACGTGGAGTTCCGTTTCAGAGAAAGAACCATCCGGAACAAATCGCGCTGATTGTTTTGCCCGCGAATAAAGCGAATTGTGCAAATAATTTGTATTTATTGCGACCACTTAAAAGAGCGCGGCCTCCTTTATCCTTGAAATGTCGACATTTGGTGTCTATTATTCAACAACAATGATCAAAAGAAATCAGATTGAAGGTCATATTCGTACGGCGTTGGGGCGTAGTCGAATTGTGGCGCTACTGGGACCAAGGCAGTGCGGCAAGACGACGGTAGCACGGATCATGGCAAATACCCTTGGTCCAGCGACGTTTTTCGACCTTGAAAATCCTATAAAACGGTTAAACGGCATACCGACATTCTGGAAGGTTCGTTTCTGCTCCGGCAACTTCCACCCTGGCATGAGAATATCTCGAAACGCCCAAAACAACGCGCTCTATGCGGGAAGCCTTTAAAACACTAAATCTTGAGCACCTTTACATTGTGTACCCCGGAAACGACACGTATCACCTGGATGAAAAATTGACCGCCTTATCTATGCATGATATTGGGCGTATCATTGATCCTCCGCGAACTCCGTGTTCTCCAGCGAAGCGGGTGGTGAAAAGAGTATTTGAACAGAAGGTCGCAAAGATCGCGAAGATGTAAGCAGGCGTGAATAATGAAGCACTAACGAGGAAAGAAGTTTGATTCGCGTGGATTGGCGTGTTTCGCGGGGAAATCGTTGTGGTTGATGTTGTGCAAATGAAGAGGGTTTTTGGTCGAAAATTCATTGCGAATTATATTGAGTATTGTAAAGTCATGCTTTAGATATCTCATTCATGAAGCACATTCATAGAAGACTTGAAGAGCGGATTATGAAGGCGGTCAGGGGCTTTCCTGCCGTGGTATTGACGGGGCCGCGACGGGCAGGGAAAACGTGGATGCTGAAGCGGATGTTCCCGAAAGCAGACTATTATCTGCTGGAGGATCCTGAAGTTGTCGCGCGCGTGCGGAATGATCCGCAAGGTTTTCTTGATGAGGTGAAGTTTCCTGTCTTGCTTGATGAGATTCAGAATACGCCTGAGTTGTTTGCCCATATTCGTTCGCGAATTGATGGGCAGCCAAGAAAAACAGGGCAATGGTTGATAACGGGCTCGCAGGAAGTGTCACTCATGCGGGGCGTTTCGGAGTCCATGGCCGGTCGCGCGGCCATTTTTCAGCTTTTCCCGTTATCTTCAGCGGAGAGTGTAAAGGTTGGGGTGTTGCGAGGGGGGTATCCTGAGGTGTTGGCTCGACCACAGAACGCAAGGATATGGTTTTCTTCCTATCTGCAAACGTATCTGGAGCGAGATGTGAGGGCCATCACAGCCGTGAAGGATCTCTCGACATTCCGAAGATTTCTGGCCTTGGTGGCAAGTCGCCATGGGCAGATGCTCAATAAAACCGATTTGGCGACTCCTTTGGGCGTTAGTGTGCCCACGATTACACAGTGGCTTGGGATTTTGGAGACCACGGAGCAGATTTTAATCGTTCCCCCGTTTTATGAGAATCTGGGCAAGCGGTTGGTCAAATCACCCAAGGTGTATCTGACAGACTCCGGTTTGGCGTGTCATTTGCTGGGAATAGACACGGCGGCGGAGTTAGCTAAATCTCCCTTTGCAGGTGTATTATTCGAGGGGTTTATAGCGGCGGAAATTGTGAAGTGCCAAGTGAATGCGGGTGGAAGGCGTGAATTATACTATTTTCGTGACGAGCAGGGACTTGAAGTGGACTTTCTGATGCCACGGAGGGGTGGTGGGTTGTTGCTGGCGGAATGCAAGTCGGGGCGAACGGCATCCCCAGACATGGCGGCACCCATGCTTCGCTTAGCCGAGTCTTTGAAAAAAAAACGCCTGGCGGGTACTTCCATAGAGATGTATCTTGTCCATCAACCGCCCAGGACTCCAGCAGGCATCCGGGCTTTGGCTCCAGGGGTGCAGGCATGCCCTTGGCGCGATTTTCTTTCCATTCTTTGAGAGGTTCCGGGGAAAATATATTTTAACTACGAAATGCGCGAAAGGCCGCGAAAAAGGGACGGCACAGAGAAGAGTTTTGACATGGATGTACAGGGGTCTCTTATCTCCGTGAATTCCGTGTTCTCCAGCGAAGCGGGTGTAAGATTTTTCACAGAAGGTCGCAAAGATCGCGAAGGCGTAAGCAGGCGTGAATAATGAAGCCCTAACCGGGAAGAAGAGGTCCTCACAAGCATCCACAAAAACTAGAGATGGTCGTCCGAATAATGAGGAAAGAAGTTTGATTCGCGTGGATGGCGGGGAACAAGCAACCGGGACCCCCGCCCGTCGCATTGAAATATCATCACGGCCTGTTGATATTTCAATGCGGTCGGTCTAGGCTACGAGCATGATGATTGAACGACACGATGACAAGGTGGCCCTACAAAAACTGCTGGATGAATTTCCAGTGGTCGCCATCCTTGGTCCGCGTCAGTCTGGAAAAACAACGTTGGCTCGGGAATTTAGCACGCGGCATTGCTTCGATATGGAAAATCCAACGGACCAGGCTCTGCTGGCAGACCCGAAACTTACTCTTGAACCTCTTTCAGGGCTGATCGTCATCGACGAAATACAGCGCGTTCCAGAACTTTTCCCATTGCTTCGATATTTAGTGGATACTCGAAAAGATCAACGCTATTTGGTTTTGGGCAGCGCTTCACGTGATCTGATTCGTCAGTCGTCGGAGTCATTAGCGGGTCGTATTGCTTACTATGAACTGAGTGGTTTCAGGCTTGATGATGTAGGCGGGGATCAGTGGCGCAGGCTTTGGTTGCGGGGGGGGCTTCCTCTCTCCTTCATCGCCTTGGATGAAGAGCAAAGCAGACGGTGGCGGGATCAGTATATCATCACCTTTCTGGAGCGTGATATTCCACAACTGGGCATTACGCTCCCATCGGCTACGCTGCGGCGTTTTTGGGTTATGCTCTGCCATTACCACGGGCAGGTGATCAACTACGCGGAATTTGCCAGATCTTTTGGCGTATCCGACATGACCGTGCGGCGCTATCTGGATATTCTGGAAGGGACCTTTATGGTACGCTTGCTGCAACCTTGGAACACGAATCTTGGAAAACGGCTTGTTAAACGCCCCAAACTTTATGTTCGCGACTCTGGATTGTTGCATGCTCTGATGTCGGTTATGTCAGAGAGAGATTTGGCCGCACATAACAAGCTGGGGGCGTCATGGGAAGGGTTTGCTCTTGATTCGGTTATTCATGCGGTTGGAAAACGAAGCGAGGACTTCGCTTTTTGGGCTACACATTCTGGTGCCGAGGTGGACTTGTTTTGGCAGGAGCATGGCCTCAACTGGGCCGTTGAAGTGAAATACACCAGTACCCCCCAAAAGACACCTTCCATGGTCTGTGCGCTCAATGATTTGAGCCTTACGCATCTTTGGGTTGTTTACCCCGGGGATAAGGCTTTCGCGCTGGCACCTCATATAACCGCAATTCCACTTGCCTCTATTGCGGGGAGTTGGTCGTATCCTGCTGAAATAAGGAATGGGTGAATCATGTTTAGGCAAATGTTAAAACATCATCGGATTCTGGCATTGCTGGCACAATCATCATTGGTTGTGGCGGCGTATATTGGGGCGTTTCTGCTGCGCTTTGACTTCAGTATTCCGTCGTCCTATTTCGGGATGATGATGCTCACCCTGCCGTTGTGTTATGCTGTTAAAATGCTGGTGATGGATTGGATGAAGGTAAATCGGGGGCTGTGGCATTATGCCGGGTTGTTCGATTTGAAGCGGATAGTCCTTGGGGTTTCGGTGGCCAGTTTGGTGAATGTGCTGGCTTTGCTGTTGGTGTGGGGGCACGGGTTTCCAAGATCGGTCTACATAATAGATTACGTTTTGTGTTTGGGTTTTCTCTTGGGGATTCGGATGGTGATTCGCGTCCTGCGTGAAGAATTGAAGCGTGGGCCTTCCGCGAGCGTGAGTCGGCGCCGGCGCGTTCTTATCATTGGCGCGGGGGACGTGGGAGAAACGGCTACGAGAATTCTGGAGCGCGACCTTGATGCGTCACCGCTGATTACGGGGTTTCTGGATGACAATTCAGCCAAGCAGAAAATGTTGATTCGCGGTTATCCCATTCTAGGGGAAACCCACGAGGTTTTGCGTGTCGTCAAGGAACAGCAGGTGACCGATCTACTCTTTGCGATATCGAATGTGTCGAAGACGCTGGTGCGACAGGTTGTGGACGCCTGTGAAGGGGAGAAACTTCGTTTCCGTATTCTGCCGGTATTTCATGACATGCTGACCGGGGATACGGCCATGGATAATATCCGTGGGATTCAATTGGACGATTTGCTGGGCCGCGAGCCAGCCCGTCTGGATACTTCGATTGTGAAGAAGGATGTAGCGGGCCGATGTGTCATGGTGACTGGTGCGGGTGGTTCGATCGGTTCTGAATTGTGCCGTCAGATTATGCCCTTTTCGCCCTCCCGAATCATTTTGCTGGATGTGGCTGAAACACCGCTGTTCGAAATCGAAAGGGAGCTGGATGTACTAGGGAATTGTGAAACGGGGATCGTTCCGGCATTATGTTCTGTTACAGATGAGGGCGGATTGAATGATATTATGTCGAGGTGGAAGCCAGATATAATATATCACGCGGCTGCCTACAAACATGTCCCTATGCTGGAAGGGCATCCCGTCACAGCCGTTCTGAATAATGTTTGGGGAACGCAGAATCTCTTGAATTCCGCTATCAAGCATAAGGTGAAGCGCTTGGTTATGATTTCCACAGACAAGGCGGTACGACCGGCGAATGTGATGGGTGCTACCAAAAGGATTGCGGAGATGCTTGTGAGTTCCGCTAAAAACAGCGGAACCGTGACGACGGCTGTGCGATTTGGGAATGTGCTGGGAAGCAATGGTAGTGTGATCCCGATTTTTAAAAGGCAGTTGGAGGCGGGTGGGCCGCTTACGGTGACGCATCCGGAAATGACCCGCTTTTTTATGACAATCCCCGAGGCGGTTGAGTTGGTCATGCATGCCGGGTCGTTGGGGGACGGTGGAGAGGTGTATATTCTCGACATGGGCGAGCCTGTTAAAATTGTGGATTTGGCCCGAAAGATGATCAAGCTGGCCGGTAAGATGGAGGAGGTGGATATCGCCATCGAGTTCACCGGGATGCGTCCGGGTGAAAAGATGTATGAAGAGTTGGTGGCACACGGGGAGCAGGTGTCGGCGACTGATGTGGATAAAATAATGGTGCATAGGGCATGCGGTGTTCAGGCCCAAGTCTTGTTGGAGGAGGTCGCCGAGTTGTTGTCATTGGCAAGGCTTCAGGACGAGCCTGGCGCACTAAACAAACTGTGGGCCATCATCCGAAAATATGATCTTCATGAACCAAAAACGACTGGAGATATCTATGAGCAGGTCTGAGCGGATATTCTTATCCACCCCACACATATGCGGACGGGAACGAGTGATGGTGGAGGAGGCCTTTGATACAAACTATCTCGCAGGGGTTGGGCCAATGCTGGAGCGGTTTGAGCGGGAGGTTTGTGCGTATACGGGGTTTCGGCATGCGGTGGCGGTGGCCAGCGGGACAGCGGCGATGCATCTGGCGCTTCGGCATCTGAATGTTGGGCCGGGGGATGTGATTCTGGCTTCTTCGCTGACCTTTATCGGCAGTATTAGCCCGGCGACCTTTCAGGACGCGGAATTGGTATTTATTGATTCGGATGAGGCTTCCTGGAATATGGATGTAAAGCTGCTGGCGGAGGAGTTGGAACGGTTGTCCAAACGCGGCGTTCGGCCCAAGGCGATTGTGCCCACGGATATTTATGGCCAGTGTTGCGACATGCCGCCTATTCTTGCTCTGGGCAGGCAGTATGGCGTGCCGGTACTCTGTGATTCGGCGGAGGCGATGGGGGCGAGGTATAAAAGGCAAAATGTAGAATGTAGAATGCAGAATGGAGAGTGGACCACGAGGAGGACAGAAGACGGAGGGCCCGAGACTGGAGACGGGGCAGAGACTGGAGACCATAGACTACAGACTATAGGCCAGAGAATGGGGGACGGAAGAGCAGAGACTAGAGACCATAGACTGGAGACCATAGACGAGAGACTGGAGACTAGAGACCATAGACTGGGGACCATAGACTGGAGACCAGAGACGGGGGACGGAAGTCAGAAGTCAGACGGTGGAGGAGGGGGAGCGGGTGAAGGAGATTGGCTTCATGCGGGGTACGGTGCGTATGCGGCGGTTTATTCCTTTAATGGTAATAAAATCATCACTACCGGTGGGGGTGGGATTCTGGCCAGTGATGACGAGGAGTTGATTCGTCATGCCCGCAAGCTGGCGACGCAGGCACGCGATCCGTTGCCGTATTATGAGCACACGGAGGTCGGTTATAACTACCGGCTGAGTAATCTGGCCGCCGCCGTGGGGGTGGGACAGATGACGGTTTTGGAGCAGCGGGTGGAGCGGCGTAGGAAAATTTTTGATTTGTATCGGCGGGAGCTGGAAGGTGTGCTTGGCATTACGTTTATGCCGGAGCCAGCTTGGTCGCGGGGGACGCATTGGTTGACGGTCGCTCAGATTGATTCGTCTGTTTTTGGTGCCACTCCGCTTGAGGTGGTGCAACGACTGGAAGCGGAGAATATCGAGGCGCGCCCGGTGTGGAAGCCGATGCACATGCAGCCGGTGTTTCGGGGAAATCGCATGGTGGGCGGTGCGGTCAGTGAGCTGGTGTTCAGCAAGGGGCTTTGTCTTCCTTCGGGCTCCGCACTTTCGGATGAGGATGTGTGCGAGGTCTGTGCGGTGATGCGGGCCATGACTCGCGGATAGGGATTGAAATGCGGAGCGAAGTCGGCTTACATGCGTCGATGGCTTGTATATTTTGGAAAGCAGAAGGGCTGATTCATGATTTGGAATGTAGAAGGAGCTGATATGGGGTTTTTTATGACGCGAATGACGGTAGTTTTTGGTTTTGCGTTGCTTGTTACGGGAAGCATTGAAGCGGGCGAGGCGCGTTATGTGTCGGCCCGGTATACCTCGGGCGACGCGACGCAGCAATTTGATATGCCCAACAAGCCGATCAAGCTTTTTACAAAAATTGGGATGTTGGAATACCCCTTGTCTGCCTTGTCGGTCATCCGGCGGGAATCGGGGACCCAGGGGTGTCAGGTTGAAACGATTCATGGAGATCGGGTAAACGGAGACCTCATTACGCAGAGTTTGATGTATTATTATTTCAATACCGAGAAGTGGTTGAACCTTCCGGAAGAACAGCCCTTTGCCATTGAAATGGAAGGAGAGCGGCTGCCTTTCGATGCGCGGGGATACGCCAGGATTACAGTAGCGGATGGCGGTGTTCTATATGTACATCCCGGAACTTCCATGATGCAGGTTATGCTGGATGACAAGCGATATGACATTCCCCTTTCCTCTCTCACGAGTGTCACCTTTGAAAAAAATGTGGAGCAAGAGGACGGCGAGGAATGGATCGAGGTCGGTATGAATTTTGTTGGTCGCGGGGAGATAAAGGCCAGGCTGATTACGACGGCTTTTTCCTTCAAAGACAGTTTTGGAGCGACCATTGAATGTAAGGCGGGCGACCTGTTTCGGTTTGAGGGGATTCGTCGGGTGTTGAACTCCCCTGCTGCGTCGCAGGCCATGGATGGAATTTGGCAGGAGGTGGAATTGGAGATGCTTGATGGAAGACGGGAACGGGCCCGCCTTCCGTTTTCGGTGATGAAACTTTCGCGTCGGTTGGATGGGACCTACCTGATTCCTTCGCCATTGATCACCTTGATTCAGCTGGAGAAAAACGGCATCGCGACCGTAGAGACGGTCTTAGGTGACCGTATTCAGGGGAGTCTGGAGCAAACGACCGTCACGGTTCTGCCCCCGGGCGAGGGTGCCGAGGCAATCAGCCTGAAGCTGCGCAATTTGAGTGGCATTCGGTTTGTCGCGGATCGAAGCAAAGAGGACCCCCTTTCCGAGGCGCTTTTTATCCAAGCAGACGGTGTGTTGTTGTCTGGTGCTCCGGTTGAAGGCGTGATCCGTATGCGCGAGAAGGCATCGGGGGAGGGGCGCGGCATTTTGGCGGAGGAGGTCTTGGCGATGCAGTCGGTTCCCGACGGATGGCAGGTGCAGCTTTCCGAAGATGGTGGTGTTTTTGAGCCGGAAGAAAAAAATATTGCTTGGTTGGCTTATTGCGATGGGCGGGTGCATGAATTCAGGTGGAGAGATGTGGCGGGGCTGATTCGTCCGGGTTTGGAATCGGTAGGCGCGGGCGAGGAGAATGTTTTTCTTTCAGGCGTCGAGTTCAGCGAACAGGCTCGCGAGGAACCTTCCGGCGGGAGCGAGGAGGTAACCACGGCGATATCCGAGGCGCTGAATCCGAGGATGAGGGCGGGACATGTGCTGCAAATATCCGTCTTGATCAACGGGGAGAAGGAGATTGACGAGCCGAATCGGCGGATATCCAGCAGGGGAGATCTGTCCTTGCCGCTTTTGGGGAACATACGGGTTGCGGGGTTGTCGCTGGATGAGTTGTCGGAGATGCTGACGAAGAGTTACAAGGTGTATTTTCGGGATCCGCAGTTGGTGGTGCAGTATGTGGTGGACGAAGAATCCGAGTCTGCTTCACCGTGGGGATATGTCACGGTACTGGGCAAGGTCAAGCAGCCAGGGAAGGTGGATATTCCGCCTACGCAGGATTTGACGGTCAGCATGGCTATCCAGCGGGCGGGTGGCTTTGACAGCAGCGCAAAGGACACGGGCATACGCGTGACCCGCCCGAGCGAAGGCGATGGTGGGGAGCAGCGGCAATTTGATGTCAACTTACGTAGCGTGGGTGCGCGTGGTGATGTGCAGAACGACATGACCCTGCAGTCGGGAGACATCGTCTATGTGCCGGAAATGATGTTTTAATTTAACGAATTAAGGCTTGATTGTTTGCATGAAGTGGGGTTTTATCCGCACATAGTTTAGCGGTTGCCCTAGAATCGAATAAGGCAAGGTCTGCCTGCTAGGGGCGCAAAGGACCAGAAAATAGGAGAGGTGCAGTGAGAAAGATAATCGGTGTAATCGTAGCAGTGTTCGTGTTCATCCCGGTCTTTATTCAGACGGCTGGAGCGGAGCCGGGTGAAGGGATTCGGATCGATAATTTGACGATCGTTCCTTTTATGGATCTGACCGCCAAGTATGATTCCAACATCTATCAGACCGACAAGGATGCGCAGGATGACTATATCGGTGAAGGGGACATCGGTGTGGCCGTTGCGAACAAAACGGACATGCTGGACCTTAGCGGTCGTCTGTGGGGCCAACTGAGGCGCTATGCCGATCACGATGATAAAAATGCGGATGACTGGGGTGAAAGCCTGGGACTTACGTTGGGTATGCGCGATATGATTGCGCTGGCCATTTACCAGAAGTACGCTCAACTGGATGATTACGATCGCACGCCCGGATTGGTGGACTCAATGAACTTAGAAGAAGTGGCGTTGGATCTGACCGGGGACCGTTCGGATAAAGCGAAGCGCGATGTCTTTAATTTAGATGCCGGTCTTGGCAAAGCCTTTACGGACAAACTAGAAGCCGATGTCGTTTACAAGTACTACAATGTGGACTATTCGGATGCCGGCTACTACAACTGGAATGAAAATCGAGGCAAGGCCGACGTAAGCTACCGCGTTACGGAGAAGACCGCCGGTTTGCTCGTGGGCGTTTATGGCGTTCAGGACAGCGATGGTTTTAGCGACAAATCGGAATTGGGTATTGCCCGCCTGGGCGTGGAGCACAAGCTGACCGACAAGACGCAGCTTCGTGCGGAAGCCGGCTATGAGCACTATGACAGTGGTGTGGCGGGTGCCGGGAATAAGGATATTTTCAATTACATGGTTCGAGGTTCCTGGGCGGCGACCGAGAAACTCTCGCTCCGCATCACGGGCAAGAATGGTATTTTCCCGGCCTCGACCTATGCGAATAACGTCAAGGAAGTGAGCTCCATGGCGCTGGGTGGCTATCTGGCGATGACCCCGGCAATCCAGATGGCTCTTTCTGGTTCCTATTCTGAAGACGACTATCTGGAGAAGGTGCAGGTCGGTGATCAGATGAAAGATGACAATGCCAAGCATTACGGGGCTCAGTTGCGTGTGGATTACAATCCGCCGGTTAAGTTTTTCAATGTCTATGCCGCGGTATCCTATTTAACGACGGATTCCTCGGTGGAAGATTATAATCAATGGAAAGCCGCCATCGGTTTGCAGCTTAGATACTAATCAGAATGCTGAGTTTGTTAGGTTAATACAGGAGGAAATATGAAAAACAGAATGTGGAATTTGCTTGTGACGGGATTGGTTTTTGCGGGCATGGCCTGCTATGCAGATATTGCTTCGGACATCGCGGGCGGGATGAGCCCGGAGGCGGCCGTGGAGAAGGCGATTGCCGAAGGAATAACGCCGGTTGATGCGGCAAAAGCCGCAGCAACGGTTGCGCCGGAATCGGCTGCGGCTATTGCGTCGGCTGCTGCTGCGCTTTCGCCTGCGGAGGCTGACAAGATTGCGGCCGCCGTGGCAGAGATTGTGCCCTCGAGTGCAGCGGATATTGCTGCAGCCGTTGCGACGGCTGTGCCGTCTGCTGCCGCTGACATTGCGGAAGCCGTAGTTGAAGCGGTGCCCGAAGCGGCCGATGCGGTTGAAGCCGCTGTGATTGCTGCGGTGCCTGAAGCGTCGGTGCAGATTCAACAGGCGGTTGCGCGCGCGAAGGGCACGCCCCAAGGCAATGGCGCCGCCCCAGCCGAAGGCTTTCAGCCGGGAATAGGTGCCGGAGATGATGATAAGCCGGCCGACGAAAATCGTCCTCCTGAGCCAACTCCGGTTCCCGAGCCCACGCCGGTACCTCCGAGGCCGGACCCGCCTTACCAGGCGTAATTGCCTCGAAAAGTGTTTCATGAAGGGCGTTGAAAGACGCCCTTCTTTTTTGTCATGACGACGTTGAATAAATCCATCTTGAGTCATCGTGAAGGCTGGGCCGTTGGCTTGCTGGCTCTTCTGCCGGTGCTTACTTCATGGGATCGTTCGGGACGCGGTTTCGAGGAGCGGTGGCTGTTGTTGCTCCTCGGCATCGTGACTTGGATTGGCGCGTGTTTTTTGCAGAAAAAATATGGGCGTGAGCGCGTTGTGTGTCGTTCGATTTGGCGGGATACTCTCCTATATATGGCGGTGATCTTCTTGGGGCTCCTGCTGATTCAGTGGTGGAATTCCGGCAGAGAGCTGGTGTTTAATCAAGAGGCTTGGAAGTGGGAATACGGGCCACCTCCTTATCCTACATGGCCCTCCTCTTTCAATCGGGGCGAGGCCTCGCAAATGATATGCTGGTTCTTCCCGGCGTGGATTGTGCTCCTGGCGGTTCGGCATTGGAGATGGTCGCAGAAGGGCATTCTGCTACTGTTTTATGTTTTGCTTATCAATGCAGGGCTTTTGTCTATTCTGGGTATTCTTCAATTTGTGTCCGGAACGTCGGATCAGTTTTGGTTTCATCCTTTGCCGGGCTATTTCTTTAGTGCCTTCGGGTATCCCAATCATGCGGCGAGTTTTTTTGTGCTGAATTTCTGTCTGGGTTGCGGCTTGTTTTTTCACGGGGTGAGGCACCACGGCCCACAGGTGTGGAGGTGGATCGCGTTGGGGTGCATCCTGCTTTGTTTTTCGGGGGCTCTGCTTTCGCTCAGTCGCACCGGCATCGCCATGGCGTTTGGAGTGCTGGCGTTTGTCTTGGCGTATGGCACGGTTCACCTTTTCCGGCGGGGGACACCTGTTCAGAAGTTAAACGTAGGCCTGGGCGGCTTGGCACTGGCGGTGTTGATTTTCTGGACTCTGTATTCGGTGGCGGGCGGTCGGATTGTTCGGGAGGTGGAGCGGACGTATGAAGAGCTGAGCATTACCCGCCTAGTGAATCCGCCAGATCGTTCCCTCACGGGTATACGATACCCCTTTTGGAAAGCTGCCGTGGACATCTCCAGAGATTACCCCCTGTTTGGATGCGGAGGGTGGGGCTTTCGTTACCTGCGTAAAATATATATTCCGCGGGAAACGTGGAAGACGTCCAAGGGATACGCCAATGTGCACAATGATCCGCTGAATTTTCTGGTGGAATTCGGAGCGATCGGTTTTGCGTGCCTGTCGGGTGCGATTTTAATCGTTGTTTTTCCGCTGAGGCAAAAACGGTGTTTCAATCGAAATCCGCTGTTCCTTTTTCTCATATTGGGCTTGGGTTGCGTAGTAGCGCACAGTATTATCGACCTACCTTTTCGGTGTCCCGCCATCCTGTATTATTGGTTGATGCTTCTGGCCTTGGTGGGAGAGGGGGGCAGACAGCATGTTTTTGATTATCAACAAGGATTGAGTCATGACGGAAAACAGAGATATAGAGAATAATTCAGCTTCGGGACATGATGGCAAGAGAGGCTGGCATGCTTTTAGGCGCCGGAATGTGCCGTATTATGCACAAACCGGCGAAGAGTATTCCGGAGCGTACTATGGAGGTGTCCAGACGGAGAACGACTTCCTGGGAGAGATCAGCCTTCAGCGGTTGCTTCGGGTCGTTCAGAAAAAATGGCTGACGATTGCCCTTTCGATGGCTTTTTTTCTTGCGATGGCTATCTTGTATCTCTTGACGGCAACAAAATACTACGAGGCCACCACGACGATTGAATTAAGCGTGCGCCGTCCACGCATTTCGGGGAATCAGGGCGCCATTATTGAGGATTCGCGCAATTACCGATCCGAAGAGGTTTTCAATACGCACTTGGAGCGTTTGAAGGGCGACAGCATGTATGAGCTGGCGGCAGATGTCTTTCTGGAGGAAAAGCCAGACATGGACATGAACCGAGCGGAAGTCAAAAAATGGCTTAAGAGTCAGAGTGAGTTTACTCTGGTGCGCCGGTCGCAGCTCATGAAGGTTTCCTTCGAGGATCCAGATCCGGAAATAGCCGCGTTGGGAGCGAACATGATGGGGCGTGCGGCGGAGTTGTTGGCTTTCCAGGAGAATCGGCGTGATTCGGAAAAGGCGGTGGGATGGTTGACGGATCAGGTGGTGCATCAGAAGGCGAGTTTGGAGAAGGTGGATCAGGCGCTGTTGATGTTGCGGGCCGAGAACAATATTGACGTGCTGGAGACGCAGCGCCGGACCATTGCCGATGCCATGCTGGATTACAATAAGACACTGGTGGGCATCGAGAGTGAAGCTGTCTTGGCCCGGGATTTACACAATCTCTTGAAAAAAATTGCGGCAGAGCCGGAGAAGTCTGGCCAGTTACCTCCCTCCACGCCGCGCCTAGAGGAAATCCGCTCGGCCATGGATACCTGGATTGTCTCGCAGTCGGAGCTTCATGCGCTGCTGACGCGCTACACGGATAAGCATCCCAAAGTGAAGGCCAAGATGGAAGAGTCGGACGCGAACCGGGCACAGTCAGTCAGCGCCATTCAGCGGTCCATGCAGTCGGCAGAATCCAATCTGAAGCTGCTGGAAAAACAGGCCGAGAGCTTGCAGGAGAAGGTGGAAGAGGAACGCAAAAAGGCCTCGGAGATGGAGATGAGAATTGTGACGGTTCAGACGCGCCTGGCGTCGTTGCAGCGCGAGAAGGATGCCGCCGACATCAGTTACAAGGGCATTCTGAACCGCATGGAGGAGGCACGTCTTTCTGCCGATGAAACCACGACGACCATTAAGGTGGTGGACAAGGCGGCAGTTCCGACGGCACCTTCCAAGCCGCGCCCACTGCGGATTTTGGTGCTTATGCTGGGGATTGGAGGCCTGTTTGGTCTCGGGCTGGCTCTCTTTGCCGATGCGTTGGAAGATCATGTCACCAGCAGTTCGGATATTGAGCAGAATCTCGGGTTGAAAGTACTTGGGCTGGTGCCGCGCGTGGTGGATGTGGGGGAACGGAAAGACATGGCGCGCATAAGTCACACGGACAAATTCAGCCAAGTGGCGGAGGCCTTTGCCGGCATACGCGCAATCTTGGATTCGGCTCAATACAAAGATGTCAGCCAGTCGATTCTGGTGGCCAGCACGATGCCGGAGGAAGGCAAAACGATTGCCTCGTGCAATTTGGCTATCATGTCGGCGAAGGGTGGCAAGAAGACGCTGCTCGTCGATATGGATTTGCGCCGCCCGCGCGTGGGCCGAATCTGGAAAATGCCGGATGAAACACCCGGTCTAATCTCCGTGCTGGCGGAGGGAGATGTCAATCGTTTTGAGGAATTGCCATTCCCGACGGATTGCCCGAATTTGGATGTGGTGGGCAGTCGGGCGGTTACCAATGTGAGCCCAGCGGAGCTGTTGGGCGGGGCAGGCGTCCGGCAGTTCATCGAATGGGCTCGAGCGCATTATGAGCGGGTGATTATTGACTCCCCTCCGTACGGGATCGTTAGTGACGCGGTGGTTTTTGCGGGTTCGACGGGCTCGGTGGTACTGGTCTGTCGGCCCGGGCGGAGTCGGCGCAAGGCGATTCGTCATACCATACAGCATTTTCAGGAAGTGGGTGCCAATTTGGTGGGGGTGATTGTGAACGACGTGGATTTTCGCAAGGATGCTTATTTCAGCAACTACGATCATTCGTATGGTTACAACCAGCGTTACGGCTATCAGCCGCAAGTGGAGGATGAGGAAGAATAGGATATTCGAATGAAAAAAGTACTTATACCGACGAAATTGAATGGCATTGCTCGCGATTTGCTTGTGCAACATGGCGGCTACGAAGTGATACAGGACGATCAAACGGCCCTTGAGGCGTTGGCGGCATCGCATTCGGATGCCTATGCACTGATCGTGCGGAGTGAAAAGGTGACGGAGGCGGTGATCGACTCCCTGCCAGCATTGAAAGTAATCATTCGCGCCGGTGCCGGCTATAACACGATTGACACCCGGCATGCCCGCAAACGGGGCATTGATGTGATGAATACGCCGGGGGCCAATGCCAATGCGGTGGCTGAAGAGGTGGTGGCCCTGATCCTGGCAGATGCCCGTCATGTGTTGGAGGCGGATGCCTCGGCCCGTGCGGGGAAGTGGGAGAAGAGCAAGTTCATGGGGCGGGAATTAAGCCATAAGACGGTGGGCGTTGTAGGACTGGGTGCCATTGGGCGGCTCGTTGTGCGGCGGATGAGTGGCTTTGATGTGAAGGTGCTGGGCTACGACCCGATGATTTCTGAAGAGCGGGCGAGAGATATGGGCGTGGAGATGGCGGACCTTCCGACTCTGTTTGAACGTTCCGATTATATCTCGCTGCACATCCCTGAAAACACCGAGACGCGCGGCTTGGTGGATGCAAGACTGTTGGGGCTGATGAAAAATGGTGCCACGCTGGTCAATTGCGCGCGCGCCGGGATTATTTCCGAGAAAGACCTGCGTGACGCGGTGACCGAAAAAGGGCTCCGTTTTTTAAATGACGTGTATGAGAAAGATGCCGAGGGGGGCAAGAGCGTCGTGGACATCGCGCATATCATGCTGCCGCACTTGGGTGCGAGTACGGTAGAGGCAAATATCAATGCGGCTCATCGTGCGGCGGAGGAGTTGATCGACTATGACGAGAAGGGCGTCACGTCGTTTGTGGTCAATCGGGATATTCCCGAGGGGCTGGATGAGGCCTATTGCGAGCTGGCGCATACATTGGCCAGGCTGTGCCGCTGCATGTTGGGCGATGGTCTGCGGCTCAGTCGTATTGAAACTAGTTTTTATGGCGATCTGCAGCCTTATGCACGATGGTTGCTGGTGCCGATGGTGGCGGCGTTGGGGAAGGATTTTGACCGTTCCATGGATGATCGCGCCGCCGTGGCCTATCTCAAGGAGATGGGCGTCTCGTTTGAGAATCGTTCAACGGACGAAGATAAGGGATTTACGAACAGCATTACGCTGGATATGACGGGGAGTTTGGACGCGACGAATCTCCGGCAGGTCAGCATTCGCGGAACCGTCACGGAGGGCAATCTGATGATCTCCAGGATAGATGATTATCAGAAACTGTATTTTGAGCCTCGTGGCCATACCGCCGTTTTCGAATATCCGGATCGCCCCGGAATTCTCGGGAAAATAGGTGCGGCGATTGCCTCCGCCGGGGTGAATATTGATGATGTGCGTAATCCGCATGACAGCCGGGGCGCGTTCTCCATTGCCATTATGAAGGTGAATCGAAGTGTTCCGGCGGAAGTGATTTGTTCTATTGCTGCGGGGATTGATGCACGGGTCGCCTTCTGCGTGGAGCTATAATTGGCGCACCATCCTTGACGGGATATTTTCTCGGCGCTATATTCGTGCACGTAGTCGGATGCTGATGATTTTTTAATGCGCCCAGGGCGTCTGAGGCGTAAGCCGCACGAAGAGAGGCAAGTGTATGACAAGGAAACAGGGCAGGCGGTTTGGTTGTGGGTTGGCTTTTCGTGCAGCCTTAGTGCTGTTGGTGGTGGCTGGCTCTCTGGCGTATGCCGATACCCCCAAGCGCGATCTGGAATTTGCCTCAGGCCTCGTTGAGTTGAAATTCCCTGACTATGCCGACAAGGTGGTCAAGCGTGTGCTCATGCAGTACCCCGACATGGAATCCAGCGCCAAGATCGTGAATGTTGAGATTCTGATCGGCTATCGAAAATTTGATGAGGCCAACGACGTATTGAAATCTTTCCCGGCGGGGGACCCCAAGGCGCAGGCGATTGAATTAGCTTTGGCCTCTGCATATTACGGCCTGGGCCGTCTGGATGATGCACGGGCCATTTACGATAAGTTTTTTAAGCAGTACAAAGGGAGCCTGCCCTCGGACCCGGACCTGCTTCGCTTCTACAGGGATTCAGCCTATAAGTTTGGGCAGATGCTGCAGGATGCCGGAGATTTCAAAGGGGCGGCGGATGCCTTCAAAAGCATCCTTTCCACCAATCCGGATACCCAGACCAAACGCATTATTCTGGCCGATTGTGCCAAACTTTATCTGCTTTCCGCTGAAAAACTCGTGGGTGTAGCCCGCGATCAGGTTTTGGAAGAGGCCAAGAACATCTGCACCCAACTTCAGTGGGGCGGATTGGACGTCTGGTTTGGCCAATCCATCAGCACCATGGCTCATATCCAGCTTATGCAGGGGAATGCGGTCGGCGCGCAGAAAACGCTGGAAGATTATATGGATATTCTGAAGCAAATTGACCTCTTCCTGAAAGAGTCGGGCCAGCCTATGAAGGAGAGTCCCATGGCCGAAGCCCGTTACCTGCTGGGCTCGCTTTACCAAGAAAATGCCGAGAGCGCGGGGAGCCTGAAGAAGGTGGATGAGGCGGTGGCGCTGTATGGAAAGGCCCTGGGCGAGTATTACAACGTCTTTATCCGATATGGGGACAGCGAGTTTGGGCCGAAGGCCGGGATCAAGGCGGAAGCCATCATCAGTATCCTTCAGGATTCCTATGGCAAAGTGGTGGACATTGATATGGGAAAAAACAAGGCCCAGGCGGCGCAGCAGGCCTTCAAAATGGCGGATAACCTTCTTCGTAATCAAGACTATCAGGGGGCCATTGCCGAGTATCTCAAGATGCTGGGTTCCTATCCGGATACACCGCAAACCGTGGGGGCCTTGATCAATCTGGCTCTCTGTTACGCTCATGAAAAAGATATGCTGATGACGAAAACCACCATCGGCTATCTGGGCGAGCGTTATTATGACAGCGATCAGGCGGCCATGGGGCTTTTAGCCGTAGGCAAGGTGTTTTTTGATCAGCAGCAACCGGATGCCTATACTTACGCCTATGAGAAGTATCTGGATTGTTTCCCGAAGCATGATCGGGCCAGTTCGATTCTGTATACGTTGGCCGGACTGTTTAAGCAGAATGGGGATGAGGCGCGTGCCGCCACCTATTACAAACGTCTGAAAGACGAGTATCCCAACGATCGCTACTCCATCAAGGCCATGAGCAATCTGGCTTGGGCGGAGTACGCCAATAAAAATTACGAGCTGGCTATTCAGGGTTTTCTTGTCTACCTGCCGACCGTGCAGCCGGGTCACGACCGAGCCAAGGCGCAGTTCTGTTTGGCGGATTCCTACATGAAAACGGACGATTACATCGAAGCGCTGAAGGCTTTCAACACCTTGATCGGATGGCTGAAGCCTGATACCAGCCAGTACAACAACTCAGCGGATGCGACAGCCAAGAACAAAGAGTTGTATGAAAAGGCCTGTTTTTATCGGGGGTATTGTTGTACGCGGGTGAAAAATCCGCCCAACCTGGTGGTTCCTTTGCGAAAGAAGGGGCTGGAGTTCTTCAAGGAGTTCCTGGATGAATTTCCGAACTCCGAGTTGGCACCCAAAGCCATGGCTCAACTTGGCTCCATTCAGCTCGAACTGAATGATTTCAATCAGGCGGTGAAAACCTTCAATCAATTGGCTTCTACTTATCCTAATTCACCGGAAGGAGAGAATGCTCTATTTTCGCTGGTCAAGTCATCCATGGAAGTTGGGAAGTTGGATATTGCCCGCAATGCACTGAAGGATATGCTGGATAAGAAGTCCTCCTATAAGGCCAGAGATTTTGCCGGAGTCGGTCAACTGATGGTGAATAACGGGATGTATCCAGAGGCCATTCAGGCCTATGCCGAAGTCATCGGGTCCACGGACGACCGCGCCCTTCTGGAACCAGCGTTGTATGGAACCGGCACAGCGTATTACGAAATGAAAAACTACGATGAAGCGATTGCTTTGTTTGAAGAGCTCATGGAGCGCTATCCGAAGTCCGGGTTGTTTTATGATGCGAAGTTCGTGCTGGGCAATGCGTATCGGGAAACAGGCGAGCAGCAAAAAGCCACGGATGCTTTAAGCGATGTGTTTAAATATGCCGAAGATCCCGTTTTGATCAATCGGGCGAATCTGATTTTGGGCAAGGTGCAGATGGAGCAGGAGGACACGGTGGCCGCCAACGCCTCCTTCCAGCGAGTGGCCCTGCTGGCGGACCCGAAAAACATTTTTTTACTGCCTGTCATCGAAGAGTGTATATTGCTGAGTATTCCGTTAAGCATGGAAATGGAACGGTACAAAGACGTGCAGGACAGTTGCGATCAGTATGAGGAGCTGTTCCCTCGGGGCGACAAGCTGGATTACATCCGCAACATGCGCAAAGAAGCCATACGGCAGTCGGCGATGCAGGGATAAGTGCGATTGGGTGAGAAGGATTCATAAACAGGAGAGTGATCATGGCAGGCACGTTAAAATTGTTAAATTGGGCGAGACTACCTGGTATACTGCTGCTTTGGGTGGCGGCTGTCGGCGTGACCCAGGCGGCCTATGTGGTAACCCCGCAGGGACAAACCATTCAGGGGTCGGATATCCGTTCCCGGGCAAACGGCGATATCGTGTTGACTACCGACAAGGGGCCGCTGACCTTCACCAAGGGGGCCTACGTTCGTGCCGTGGCGGATGAACCCGCCGAATATCGGAAGGCGCAGCAACTGGCGGCGGCTAAGAAATATGATGAATCGATCCAGTTGTTGAAGGATCTTGTGTTGCAGTATAAGAATCTCCAGTGGGATCATCGGGCACGCATGACCTTGGCTGAAGTCTATGCGCAACAGGGGGACCTGGACAATGCACGCCTGACCTATGACGAGATATTTCGCGTCATGCCAAAGGCCAAGGAAATGCCGGAAGTGGCATGGTCCTACCGGGAGGTCATGCTGCGGTCTGAAAAATATACCATTTTGGAGCCGGAGCTGAACACCCTGATTCAATCGGCGGACCGCGAAGAGGCCGCTCGGGCTCAAATCATGCGGGGTGACCTGAACAAGGCGCAGGGCAAGGTCGAACCGTCTGTGATGGATTATATGAGAACGATGGTGTTTTTCAAAGATGTCCCGGCCTATCAGCCGGAGGCGATGTTCAAAGCAGCAGAGGGGCTGGAGGCCATGCGGGACGAGCGGGCTAAAAACGTATACCGTACGCTGGTGGAGGAATATCCGGACAGCCCGTATGCACAGAAGGCCCGAGGAAAGATTTGATGGAAGGATTGTTGACCGGGAATGATAGGACCAGGTACGTTCAATGTAATGAAGGAGAATGGATATGTTAAAAAAATGGATGATGGTTTTGTTGATGGCTTCTCTTTGGTTCGGCGTGGCGGGAGAGCGGGTTTTTGCGCAAGATGCCGAGGCACCGGGAGCGGGGCTGGAACTCACGGATGAAGCGGCCGAGCAGCCTGCAAAGTCCAACGATGGGTTCATTCAGGTTATCGTCGGCAGCGGTGCTGTGGGTATTATTCTGTGGTTAGCCCTGTTTGGCTGTTCGATTGCTGGCGTGGCGTTGATCGTGGATTCATTCATCACAGTGCGTGCCAAGCGGATTGCTCCTCAGAGCCTGGTCGCCCAGGTTCAGGAGGCCATGGAGCAGGGGGATGTGATGAAGGCCATCCGCCATTGCGAAGAGGAGCCAGGGCCACTGGCGCATATTCTCATGGCGGGATTCACCAATGTGCAGGAGGGCTTCGAAGCCATTCAGGATGCGATTGGTGTGGCCGCCGATATGGAGAGCGAAAAACTGCTTCAGCGCGTGAATTACCTCAATGTGGTGGCCAATGTCTCGCCTTCTCTGGGTTTGCTTGGAACGGTGCAAGGCATGATCTATGCCTTTTCCGCCCTGGCCACCACGGCCGCCGGTGCAGCGCAGCAGAGCGCCTTGGCGTTGAGCATTTCCCAGGCGCTGTACACGACGGCGGCTGGCCTCTGCGTTTCGATTCCGGCGGTGACCTTCTACTATTTCTTTAAGAACAAGGCGATGAACATTATTTTGAGCATGGAAGCCAAAACAATGGACCTGATCAAGGTGCTTCGTAATGTGGAAGTTGTTTCCGAATAGTTCATGCGGTTAACCTAAAGCTGTCAGCGCGGGAGTTTTCATGGGAAGAAAAAAGAAGGTCGGTGGGCAAGAGCCCAGCATCAACATGACGCCGATGATCGACGTTGTGTTCCAGATGATTATTTTCTTTGTGACGACGGCCGATATGGACCGGAAGGCCTTCGATGAAAAGATTCGTCTGGCGCTTTCGCCTCATGGTCCAGCCGTGGAAGACAAGGACCCCCGGACGGTGACCATCGAGGTGGATAAGAACGGTCGAATCCAGTTCGGGCGCGGCATTTATGTTTCCACGGATTATCTGCGTGCCATTATGCGAAAGACGGTGGCCGAATTCGGGCAGACCGTCCCGGTAGTCATTCGGGCCGACGGCGATGCAAAACACAGTGATGTCAAGCGGGTGATGGATGCCTGCTCCATGGCCGGGTTGTGGAAGATCAAATTCGCGGCCACCAAAGAGCAGGCGGAGAATCTCAACTAAGGAGAAGGCGTATGGCGCGGAAACGAAACAAACCCCAGGCGGAGAATCCAGAAATTCCGATGACGCCCATGATTGACGTGGTTTTCCAGTTGTTGATTTACTTCATTGTGACCATGAAGCCCGTGGATGTGGTGGCCAATCTGGACGTCTCGCGTCCAAGTGCCGAGGCCACGGCGGAGCAACAGCGTACGCCGCCGAAACTCATCCGAATAGTAGTGTTTCCAGATGGATATACGATTAACGATAAACAGGTGAGTGTGCAGGAACTAGATAGCTTGCTGGGTAAGCTGGCGGCCCTGGATAAGAATCAGACCATCCTGATTACGTGTGGATCCCTTTCGCCGCACAAATCGCTGGTGCGGGTGTTGGACTTGTGCGCCAGATCAGGATTGCGTAACTTGTCCGTTTTAAGTGCCAATTAATCAAGGATAGGTGTTGCCATGGGCTTTAGAATAGATCCCAGAATCAGAAACTATATTGATCACGCATGGGGACCGCTCGTTGGTATTATTCTGAACGTTCTGATGGTGGTGGTTCTTGTAAAATACGTGGTATTCGAGGAGCGTGATAAGGCCCCTGAAATTGAAGTGATGATGACGGAGCCGGTAGAGACCGATCTGGAGGATTTTCAGGAAGAGCTGGAGATGCTCGAAGAAATACAGGACATGGAGTATGTGGATATTCCCACCGACATCAACATGGAAGTTGATGCCCCCCCGGACGTGGATACAATGACTCCGGTGGCGGACCCTGTTTCGGACTTTTCGGCACTGGACATCGCCTCGGATGTTTCCAGTCCGCTGGTGATGAAGGGGCTCTATGCCGGGCGTTCCAAATCAGGGCGTGCGGCTGCATTGGGTAAATTTGGCGGCAAGTGGGGCCCGCATACCGAGAAGGCGGTCGTGAAGGCGCTTCGTTGGCTGAAAGAGCAGCAGCGTCCCAATGGGAGCTGGGAGAAAAATACGGATGCCATGACGGGATTGGCCATCTTGACGTTTCTGGCGCACGGTGAGACGCCTTCCTCGGATGAATTTGGTGACACGGTAACCAAGGCTATTCAATATCTGGTGAGTCGCCAGCAGAACGATGGGCAGATCGGTGGCGGCGGGCACAAGGTTTATCCGCATGCCATTGCGACTTATGCCTTGGCCGAAGCCTATTCCCTGACACGTATTCCGATGGTGAAGCCTGTGCTGGACAAGGCTGTGGAGCAGATCATGCGCGGCCAGCAAGCAGGTGGATTATGGGATTACGATTGGAAGAAGGGCGAGCGCTCCGACACCTCGGTCAGCGGATGGATGATTCAGGCGTTGAAAGCGGCTTATCTGGCCGGGGTTTCGATTCCAGGCATCAAGGAGTCCATGGAGAAAGCGGCGGAAGGCCTGAAGAAGAAGATGTATAACGCAGAGACGGGGGCTTTTGGGTACACAGGGGTGCAGTCCGAAAATGTGAATATGACGGGTGTAGCCGTTTTGGCGCTGCAATTGCTTGGGGAGGGCGAGGACAAAGAGACCCGGGGCGGGTTGAAGGCGCTGAGGATGGTCAACTGCAATTGGCAGGAACCGATCAAGAGTCCGTTGTATGGTTGGTATTACATCACTCAGGCGAAGTTTCACGAGGGCGGAAATGCATGGGACGCATGGAATAACCGTTTTGCCGCGCAGTACGTGCGCAATCAGCACGAAGAGGGGTATTGGCCTTATCCCACGAACAAGGAGACGGGTTCAGGTGAAGGAGGCTATGTCTATAGCACCTGTCTTTCCTCCCTTTCGCTGATGGTCTATTACCGGCATCTTCCCTCCTATCAGCATGTGGAAAGTTCGGGCCCGACAAGCGATACGGATGCGGATGATGTCGTGATCAGTATCATGTAGGCTTGTGTCCGTATTCTTTCATCAGCAATTCGTTGGACTTTAGTCGCGCAATCCCATCCGCTCGGAGAGTGGATGGCTACGCAAGAATGACGTGGGGTGGGGTCAACCCAGGACACATACGCCATGCCGCTTGCTTATGCTTCAAATCCCCCCGTGCGCCGCTCTAAACTGCTGTAGAAAGTTCGGAAGCGGGCATGTGGTGCAACGGGAGCGGTCGTTCAGGCAGAAGTCATGAAATATCTGTATCAGGCCTTGGCGACAGAGCGGGTTTCCATATAGGGACCGGGGGGCATCCCGCCCCAGCAACATGAAGGCGGTTTGACGAATCACGGCATTGTCTGATTCGCGTGGCAGCGAGTGCAGGAGTGGCATAGGGGCGACGTTTTGTTTGTTTGTGGCGATGTACAAGGGGATGATCACATTGGTGCAGAGAGCTCCCGCCCTTTCCGGGCCGATGAGGCGTATGGGAGCCGAGTGGGTTTTTCCGCTCCAGGTCAGGTGAGCATCCCACCAGGTCCCCGATGGCTGCTGGAATAGATGCAGAAAGGGAGCCGTGGAGAAAGGTTCGCTGGTGGAGGTGAATTGGTCGAGCAGGGCCGGGAGAGTTTTCGGTCCGGCGAAGAGGGAGGCCACCGCCATCAGGCGGCGCAGTGGATGGTTTGCGGGGCGAATGCCACTTAGATTCCAGATTGAACGCGGAAGCGTTTGGCGGTGCCGTGCCTCATCCTGTTTCCACCAGATATCCCAAATTGTTCGTAAAAAAGAGCGGGCTTCAGCAGGCCATTGGCTATTGATATCCCGGGGCAGCAGGCCGGAGATGCCCGCCAGCAGGGCGTAGGCCGTGACGGGATTTTCAGCGGCGCAGTGGCGAAGCTGTTTAAGCGGAAGGGCCTCGGCGAGCAGCCGAAAGGCCTTTTTATTGTTTTTATAGCCCAGTGCGGCGAGCGTTTCCCGATAGAGAAGCTCGTCGGGATCGGTTTGGAGGAGTTCGTGGCGCATGCGGGCAGCTTTTTGATGCAGGCGTGCCTCGCCAGCGGAGGAGAGCAGGGCCTGTATGTCACTGGGACTCCACGCTTGTAGCAGCGATCGGCAGGGCGTGTTTTCTCCGGGGATGTGATACGGGTAGGCGGTGAGATCGATGCTGTCAAAGTCGAAGGCTGGCATGCGTTTGAGGGCGTCCCGCAGGGCAATATGAATGGTTCCGGGAGGGAAGAGTTCGGGTGCAGCATGTGGTGCATTATAAGTCACATGAGCGCATACGCCGTCGTATTTTCTGTTTTCGTGATGCCGATGCGCCTTCCAGTCGCGGGCATCGATATGGATTTCCACATCGCCGGCGAGCAAGCGTTCCCCGTTGATTTGCAGCAGGGCACCCAGAAAATCCGGGCCGGGTTCCAAGTTCCATGTGCCTGGATGCTGAACCACGACGCTTTCGCCAGCGATGGTTTGCAGCTTATCAGGCCGCAATTCGGGGTTATACCAGATGCACTGCAGATGGCGTTCGGAGAAGAGGTGCGGATAGGATGCCGGCCTTTCGCAGACCTGATGCCCGGCTTGACGCAGCAATTGGTAATAGGTTTGTGCGTGCGGCAGGAACGAGTCTTCCGTGCAGATGGATAACCCGTTCATCCGGTCGATTGAGAGATAGGGATTTGATGCATCCATGGCGTGACTCCGAATCAGTGTATGAAACGGAGCATAATCGGGTTTCGATTGGAATTCAACCGTTCTTTCCCGCAATTGAAAAGGGGTGTTTGCAGAGGAGCGCGAGATGGGTTTGCGTCGTACAGATTTCGGGAGGATGTGCTTGCTTTAGAGAAAAAAGAGGATTAACTATCCCGTCATTCTTGATCGCATGGGTGTGGTCGGGATGTCTGACATGAAGGAGAATTGAATGAAGAATATGTTTGTGAGTTGTCTGTTGGTGTTCGGTCTGTTGGTGGGGTCGTCGGTCGTGGTGTTGGCACAGTGTGCGGACATGGACGCCGTCTATGTGGAAGAATCGGATATGGTTGAGACGGACGGCGGGGCGCTGGAAGTGGTCGAAGATGATGCGCTGGTTTACGCTGACGAAGAAACAGGCGACGTCGTTGTGGATGAACTTGAGGATACGATGCTGGTTGATGAAAGCGGCGATGTCCTGGCAGAAGAAACCACGGAAGAAGTGGTTGATGTTGAAGAGGACTTTTCGCTCGAGGAATAGGGCGCAAAAAAGAACGTAAAAAAAGCCGCATGCCTGATTGCAGGGATGCGGTTTTTTTTGTAGAAAAAAACAAAGGAAGGCATGTCGCGTCTTCATGGTGATTGGATGCGACGGCATCTGAGAAGGTGTCTGGATTATGAAGGGAAATAAGCAAAGCGAATTGGAAGGCAATACGGAAAAGTTGAGCAACAAAGACCGCTGGATGAAAAAGCAGCGGAAGCATCATGATAATACGTATGAGTGTGAACGGGAGAAGTCTGTACGTTTGCGACACGATGACAACCTGGACGACGACGATCAGTGACCGAAATGGAAGCGGTAGGTGAGTTTTCCCTCTGCTTCGGCCAGGCATTCCACCTGAAGCTCCCGGAGGGCGCCGAGCGCGTCGATCCATGCCTTGGCTTCATTGATGCCTTGGCGCAGGTGAAGGCTTTCACCCGGGGCCTCTTGGAGCCGTTTGAGTCCGTAGGCGGTCAGGGCGAGTCGTAGGGCTTTCCCGCCGTGGTCGAGGTCGAACCAGAGCCGTGCCAGCGTGCGGTTGGGCGCATTGGTCGGGGTTTGTGGTTGCCCTTCGTCGTTGGGAAGGTCGCGTTGCAGGACGAGTTCGGTGAGAGCCTCTTGGCTGTTGGAAAGCAGTAGAAGGTTCTTGGTGACGGCGCAAGCGATTCGCTCCTCATCCGGCATGCGAGAGTACGCGTTTCCAGAGGTACCTTCGATGGCATA
The DNA here is from genome assembly GCA_964490935.1 of uncultured Verrucomicrobiota bacterium. Classification (GTDB taxonomy): domain Bacteria; phylum Verrucomicrobiota; class Kiritimatiellia; order RZYC01; family RZYC01; genus JAQVYB01. The sequence goes on along the minus strand of CAZBEO010000008.1, from coordinate 17,024 downwards.
TATCGCGGCGGAATCGGTGACGGAAATCTTTTCGAGAATGAGGCCAAGGCGAAAAGAGGCGTTGAGTTCGTCGAGATACTGATTCAGCATGGCCTCTGGTTGGGCATTGTCTGGAAGGTTGATGCCGAGGACCAGCGCAGGAATTTTCATGCGCATGAAGCGGGCTTCGTATTTTTCATTGAGCAGGGCCGCATAGACTTGTTGTGGCGAAAAAATTACTGAGATGCGCTGGAGAACCGGGTGTATTGTCGGCGCGAAGAGCGGGCTGAAAAGTCGGATGGCGTAGTCAGGTGTTGCCAAAAGAATGCCCAGTGAGTTATCGGCAAGCAGTTGACTGGCGGCTTCGGAAAGGGTAAGCGGGTACTCGGGCGGAGGGGGCGCGTCGGTTGGCCTGTCCCAGCGGCACGTTCCTTGAATGGCGTTTGAACTGATGTTCTGAAAGGCAAAAAGGCAGGGAGTGGAAGCTGTTTGAGCCCAAACTGAATCCGGTGCCTCGGCGGCTTCCGGGTCCCTATTCAGTTGTTGGTATACGGAAAGAAGTCCAGTGGTTCGGGTAATATAACGGTCGAGCATGGAGTAAATGGGTTGCATGCCTGGCGCAATGCAGCCGATGATGCCTTCATCCATCACGGCAAAGGTAAAATACAGGTTACGGGGTAAATCAGGGGCGTTCAGGCGATAGACGTCATAGGTTCTGTAGGTTCCCCACCGTTCAACATACGGTATTGGCAGCAGGCGAAGCCAGAGGCGGGTTAAGGTGGTTTTCCATCCCAGGTGATCGGTGAATGACCAGACATCCGGGGCGTCGTGCCCGGGAGAAGAGTCACAGGCTAGGGTACATTCTCCAGAAAACAGCCAGGATGCAAGACGGTTGTTTTCCGGTTCGTTGATCCAGGCGGCGACGGCGGAAGGGTCGAGCCCGGATGAGGTAATCAGTGCGCCGGAGAGTGGGTTTTCGGTGAGTAGGGGAAGGCGTGCGGCGGGATTGCGGTGGACGCTGAAGAATACGGCGTCGTTCGGCTGAGCGCCAATCAGGCGGTCGGTCTTAAAGGGCGGCACCAACAGAAAAAGCAAAGCCAGAAAAAGGATCAGTGCAATTCCCAGACCCCGGAGTGTCATGCGTTTCATCGTGCGCCTGTTTTCAGAGTGCCCCGTAGTTCGGCGATAGATTTCAGGTTGTGCCGAAGCAGATATTCCTCAATTCCTGAGATGATTCTCAGGACAGTTGTCGGTTCGTGAAAGGTGGCGGTACCTACGGCTACGGCCGAGGCCCCTGCAATGATGAATTCGAGCGCATCTTCGGGGTCCAGGACACCCCCCATGCCGACAATCGGAATGTGGACGGCGCGAGCGGCTTCCCATACGAGTTTGACGGCCACCGGATGAATGGCGGGGCCGGAGAGGCCTCCGACCACGTTGGCGAGGCGGGGGCGGCGGGTTTCCACATCAATGGCCATTGCAGGCAGCGTGTTGATCAGGGAAAGTCCGTCGGCGCCAGCCTGTTCGGCCGCTTTGGCAAAGACGGTGATGTCCGGTACGTTGGGGGAAAGTTTCACCAAAAGCGGGCGCGTGGTTTTTTTCCGCACGGCGGAAACGACCTGAGCGAAGAGGTCCAGGTGGGTTCCGAACGAATTGCCGCCCTCCTTAATGTTGGGGCAGGAAACATTCAATTCGAGTCCGGCGACTCCGGCTTCGTCTTCAAAGAGTTCGGCGACGCCTTCGTAGTCTTCGATGGTCCGGCCCCAGATGTTGACAATCACAGGGACATCATAGTTGGCAAGAAAGGGGAGATAGGTTTTGATGAAGGCGGGTGCGCCGGGATTCTGTAGGCCGATGGCGTTCATCATGCCGGAGGGCGTTTCATGAATGCGCGGGAGCGGATTGCCGGGGCAGGCGTTGAGCGAGACGCCTTTGACCACGATGGCACCGAGTCGATTGAGATCGACTAGGTCGGCATATTCCGGACCATATCCAAAGGTCCCGGAGGCCACCGTGACCGGATTTTTCATGGCGATACCCGCCAGATTGACTCGCAGATCAGGTGGATTCATGATTCTTCCCAGATGATTTCCCTCGCTTCAAATACCGGCCCTTCTTTACAGGTGCAAGCCAGGCGTTCTTCTCCATCGCGGTTGATTTTTTGAACACAGGCCAAGCAGGCGCCCATGCCGCATGCCATGTAGTGATCGAGCGAAATCCAGGCGGTGCAGTTCCATTCTTTTGCCCGGTGCGCCACGGCCTTCAACATGCCCGTGGGGCCACAGGCGAAAAGTTCCGGTTCGAATGATTCCTTGTGCCGTGATTGCCAGGCATCCAGAATGGTGGTGACCAGACCGCGCATGCCGCAGGAGCCGTCTTCCGTGGCGAGGCGTACATCCCATCCAAGTTCAACGAAATCCTGTGCGCAGAGAATATCTTTTTTGCTGGCGCCTCCTGCGAAGAGTAATCCGGGAGCCTGTGCGCGTGCGGCTGTGAGGTAGAGTGCGGCCATGCCGTAGCCGCCGGCGACCAAGAGGGTTTTTTTATTTGTGTCGGGGACGGGAAACCCTTTTCCGAGTGGGCCCATCAGGTTGACGGTCTGTCCGGTGAGCAGTTGGGCCATGTGGCGTGTGCCGCTTCCAACCGACTTGTAGAGAATCGAGAGCGTTTCGGAGTTGGCTTTGAAGATGCTGAAGGGACGGCGCAGCAGGATATCCCGCCGATCCGGAATTTTCATGTGAACGAACTGCCCCGGCGCGGCTTGTTGCGAGATGCCAGGTGCGGCAAATTCAAGCAGGTGATATTCCGGAGTCCAGGGCTCATTTTTTATGATAATGGCTTTTTCGAGTTGTGTGTTCATGGTTGTTCAACATGCATTGCAGTACCTAGCGCTGGTGCTATTCCCTGAGGGCGGGGCGACAATGGCGAAAAGCGACTAAGAAAAAAAGAAAAAATACGAATCATATTGAAGGGAGAGTGCGAAAAAGGGGAAGAGCGCACTTTTGACCAGAAGAAGCACCTGAAAGCCTAATGTAAAAATATTTGTTCTTCTCTTGCAATCCATCGGTGGATTTGTTGTACATTCCGCACATCACTTATGACTGATTGGCGGGTGGAAGCATCCGCACTCATGAAACGAAACAAAAAAAACAATTATTGGAGATTGAATCATGGCTAAAATCGTAAAGAGCACTGTTAAGAAAGAGACGAAAACGAAGAAGCCCGTGGCGGCTAAGAAAGCGCCCGTTGTAAAGGCCATAACGGCAAAGAAGGCCCCTGTAAAGAAGGTCGTGGCGAAGAAGAGTGCGGTAGCGGCACCTGTGGCGAAAGCCCCGGCCGCGCCGAAAGTAACCACCCGCAGGAAAGTGGTGACGGGTGAGGAGCACTTCCGCATGGTTCAGGAAGCGGCGTATTTTGTTGCCGAACGCAATGGTTTTGCGGGCGATGATCAGCGCTACTGGGCTGAAGCCGAAGCCTCCATTAACGCGCTCGTCGTCACCAAGTAATTGGAGTGAGGCAAGAGTTGGAGGGCGTCGGGCTCCGACGCCTTGGGCGTAAGGAATTACTCCGGCGTTGGACTGTTTTTGATTCGTGAGCTTTTTCTTTGACGCTCAAAGCGCGTGAACTATGCGCTGGCCAGTGGGTGAGAAGGAATATGGTGCGCGGTCAAAGCTAAAGGCGCATGAGCCATGCGCCGTCCAAGATGAGAGTTTAGGCGTGCGGAAGTGCGATGCCTAGGCTACCGTTTTTAGATGGCTACTCCGTGGCGCTTCGCGGCTTGAGTTGCGGGAAGAGAATGACGTCCCGTATGGTTTCCGCACCGGTCAGGATCATCATCAGCCGGTCGATACCGACGCCCATTCCTCCGGCAGGCGGCATGCCGTGCTCCAGAGCGAGCAGGAAATCTTCATCCATTTTGGAGGAGTCACCATTTGCCTGTTCTTCGAGGCGGAGTCGCTGGTCTAAGGGATCGTTGAGTTCGGTGTAGCCGGGCGCGATTTCATAACCGCCGATTTCGAGTTCGAACACATCGACCAGGTCGGGGTGGTCGGAGCATCGTTTGGCCAGCGGGACCAATTCTTTGGGCAGTCGGGTAACGAACGTTGGGTTGATGAGCGTGCGCTCGATCAATTTTTCGTAGACTTCGTTGGTGAGTTCGGTGGAGGACCAATTGGGGTCAACTTCGCAGCCGAGGGTTTCGGCCCGCGCGCGTGCCTGTTCGATGGAGAGGTCAAACCAGTCGGCTCCGGCGCGTTCGGTGATTAGGTCGTTGTAATCCACGGATCGCCAGGGTGGTGTCAGGTCAATGACCCGTTCGTCTTGGCCGACCTGAAGTGTGCCGAAGACGGTGGTTGCGACGTGGCAGATCATGTCCTGAATCAGTTTTTTCATGGTGCTTACGTCGCCGAAGGCCTCGTAAATTTCGAGCATGGTGAATTCGGGATTGTGTCGGCGTGAAAGCCCCTCGTTGCGGAAGTTTCGGTTGAGTTCAAAGATTTTGTCAAAGCCGCCGACGAGGAGGCGTTTGAGGTAGAGTTCGGGAGCGATGCGGAAATACATATCGGCATTCAGTGCATGGTACCGTGTTTGGAAGGGCGTGGCGGCAGCGCCGCCGGCCATGGGCTGAATCATCGGGGTTTCGACTTCCTGGAAATCACGTTCAAAAAGAAAACTGCGAATTTCGCGGATGACGGAAATACGCTGATCGAAGCGCTTGCGGGCGTCCGGATTGGAAATCAGGTCGAGGTAGCGTTGGCGGTATCGGGCTTCCACGTCTTGAAGGCCGTGCCACTTTTCGGGGAGTGGGCGCAGCGCCTTGGAGAGCAGTTCCCATTGGTGGAGCTTGAGCGTTTGTTCGCCGGTTCGCGTAATGAACAGATCGCCTTCGCAGCCGATTTGATCGCCGATATCGAGTACTTTGAATGCAGCAAAACCGTTTTCTCCCACTGAGTCGCGGTTCATATAGAGTTGAAAGCGGTCGGAGCCGTCCTGAATATGGGCGAAGATGCTTTTTCCCATTTCGCGTCGTGCCACGAGGCGTCCGGCCATGCGCACTTTTCGGCCTTCCTCAAATTGAGCGCGTATGGCTGCGAGACGTCCTGTCCGATCGAAGGCGCGTCCGAAGGGTTCATAACCCATTTCCTTCAGCCGCTCCATATTGGCCAGTCGCTGATTGTAAAATTCGTTTCCGGTTTCCAGAATAGGTGTTTCGTTTTCTTCCATGATACATTCTCCTGTTAAAAGAGCGGAGCATAGAATTATGCTCCCCGACAAGTCAAGAGTGGGCGTGGAGCACGCTTGCGTGCCCACTCGGCAACCCATCAGGCTTCAGGAGTTTATATACTCAAGTTCACCACTCAATAATAATTGCATTCCCGGATAGCAATTCGCAGGGTGATTCAGTAATTTGCGCTCATGATAAAGAAAATACCTATAATTATACAGGGCGGCATGGGTGCCGGTGTATCCAACTGGACGTTAACTCGCGCTGTTTCGCGGCTGGGTCAGTTGGGCGTGGTGGCCGGTACGGCGCTTGATCAGATTCTGACGCGTCGTTTGCAGGATGGCGATCCAGACGGGACGACGCGCCAGGCACTAGAGCATTTCCCTTTTCAAAAAATCGCCCGCCGCATTCTGGATGACTACTTTCTGCCCGAAGGACGCGTGCCAGGCACTCCCTACAAACCGGTGCGCATGCACACGGTGAACAACGCACCCTACAGTCAGCAACTTTGTGTGGCAGCGAATTTCGTGGAAATATTTCTGGCTAAGCTTGGCCATGATAATCCGGTGGGCATCAATTATCTGGAGAAGATTCAACTCCCGCACCTGCCGTCGCTCTACGGGGCAATGCTGGCAGGCGTGGCGGTGGTCATTGTGGGGGCGGGGATTCCGTTCGAGTTTGCCGGAGCGATGGATGCGTTGGCCGAGCACGGCCCGGCGCGGTATACTCTTTCTGTGACGGGCGCGCCGTCCGGAGAAAAGGTGAGTTTGACGTTTGATCCGGCCTTGTGCGGCGAGCCGATGCAGCCGCTGGATGCGCTGGAGCGCCCGGCCTTCCTCCCGATTATCTCTTCCGATACGTTGGCGATCATGCTTTGCCGCAGGCTATCTGGCGGCTTCCAAGGGTTTGTGGTGGAGGAACCGACAGCAGGTGGGCACAACGCGCCACCACGCGGGCAGTTGCAACTGACAGAGGACGGGCAGCCCATCTATGGTGACCGGGACCGAGTGAATATTGAAACGATACACAAACTCGGCATGCCTTTCTGGCTGGCTGGTGCCTACGGGTCGCCGGAGCGCATAAAGGAGGCGCTTGATCTGGGTGCTTCAGGCGTACAGGTTGGCACGCCGTTTGCCCTGTGCGAGGAGTCGGGAATTTGCCCGGACTTTCGCCGTCGGCTGGTGCGCAATGCGCTTGAGGGCCGTGCGGAGGTGTTTACCGATCCGCTGGCGTCGCCTACGGGCTTTCCGTTCAAGGTGGGGCGGCTGGAAGGTACGCTTTCGGATGAGCACATCTACAACAGCCGCAAGCGCGTGTGCGACTTGGGTTTTCTGCGCGAGGTGTACCGCCGTCCTGATGGGACGCTGGGTTATCGCTGTGCAGCGGAGCCGGAGAAGTCCTTTTTGGCCAAGGGTGGAAAGCCGGAGGCGCTGGCGGGGCGTGTTTGTCTGTGCAATGCGCTGATTGCGAATGTCGGTATGCCTCAGTCGCTTGCGGATGGTTCTCTGGAACTTCCTCTGCTGACGCTTGGAGATGACTATACGGGCGTTGGGCGCTTCTGTCGGGATGGGAATCTGGACTTTTCGGCGGAGGATGTGGTCCGCACGCTCCTGGGGTAGCGGGCGGCCCAAGGGGCCGATTTGAAACTTGAGATTTGAGATTTGAGATTTCAGATTTGAAATTTCAAATTTCAGACTTGAGACTGGAGATTTGAGGCATCAGAGATTCTCTCGCAGAGAGCGCGGAGAAGAATTTTGACAGGATAGACAGGATGGATGAGATTTTTTTTTGGGGGGGGGCTCTTTCTTTGAGTTCTATGCGTTCTTTATGGTGAAATTTTCTCCCTCGTTTCTGCGCTCTTCGTGTGCTGTGCGAGAGAGTATCCCCCTCGAAAAGTAATCCGATCTGCGTAAAACAAGGTCCATTTGGGATCAACAACAACGCCCGAAGGATGCCACAGGCTGACTATGACCGACAAATCCAGCGCCCCTGATGCTCAGTCCAGAAAATTCGGCGCCTTCGGAGGGGTGTTTACTCCCAGCCTGCTGACGATTGTTGGCGTGATCATGTTTCTGCGTTTTTCCACTGTGGTAGGCTACGCGGGCCTCTGGGGCGCACTGTTTATTTTGCTTGGCGCCAAGCTGATCTCTCTGATTACGGGTCTCTCGGTGGCTTCCATTGCCACTAACATGCGCGTACGGGGCGGAGGGGCCTACTTTCTGATCAGCCGAAGTCTGGGTGTGGAGTTCGGCGGTGTCATTGCAGTGTTCTTTTACATAGCCCAGGCCGTGGCGGTGACGCTGTATGTGGTGGGTTTTACCGAGGCGGTTTTTTCTGCTATGCCGGGGATCGGATTATCGTACCGAACCGTGGCCACGATCACGAACGTCATCGTCTTTCTGTGCGTCTATATCGGTGCGGGATGGACCATCCGCCTGCAATACGGCATCTTGGCCATTCTGCTGCTCTCGGTGGTTTCCTTTTTTCTGGGTGCGGGCAGAACCTTCTCGATGGAAACGCTCCAGGCCAATCTCGCGGCAGACTGGACGCCGCGCTATTCCTTTTTTGCCGTCTTTGCGCTCTTCTTCCCGGCAGTCACCGGCATCATGGCCGGCGTGAACATGTCGGGTGACCTGAAAGACCCGGCGCGGGCCATTCCGCGCGGGACGTTTTTCGCGGTAGGCGTGTCGGCCCTGCTTTATGCGGTCATGACGGTGGCATTCGCCGCGTGCGTCCCCCGCTCCGCGCTGCTGGGCGACGGGTTTGTGATGAAGGATTACGCCCTCTATCCGTCGCTCATTTTTGCGGGTGTGATTTGTGCCACGCTCTCTTCTGCTCTGGGCAGCATGATGGGTGCGCCACGTATTCTTCAGGCCTTCGCACGCGACAATATATTCCGTCGGCTTCGCTTTTTTGGGCGCGGAAGCGGCGCGGCGGGCGAACCACGTCGTGCTATCGTGCTGACGTTTCTGATCGCCCAGGCGGGCGTTTTTGCGGGGGACCTCGATACGATTGCGCCGGTCATCACCATGTTTTTTCTGATGACCTACGCCGCTGTTAATCTGGCCTGTTTTTTTGAAGGGCGCACGGGCAATCCGAGTTTTCGCCCCACCTTTCGTTTCAATCACTGGTCGGTTGCCCTGCTTGGGGCGGTGGGCTGCGTTGGGGTTATGTTTCTGATCAATGCCACGTGGGCTGGCGCGGCGCTTGGCTTGGGCGGGCTGCTCTACTTCTTCATCGCCCGTGCGGAAATTCAGGTGAAATGGGGTGATGTGGATGGCGGGCTGGCCTTTCAGCGCGCCCGCAAGGCCTTGCTGCAGTTGGAGCGCGAACGCTATCACCCCAAGAACTGGCGACCGTCCATACTCGCGCTCACCGGGTCCGGAACCAACCGGCTGCACCTAGCTGAATATGCCTGCTGGTTCACGGTGGACAGCGGCATCGTATCCGTCGCACAAGTCATTCGGGGAGAACTCGACGACTTGGTGGAGCGGCGGCGCGAAGCCGAGAACATCTTGCGCAAAATGATCCTCAAAGAAGAGCTTCCGGCCTTTCCAGTGGTGATTGTGGAGGAGGATATGCATGCGGCCGTCAAGGCGTTGCTGCAATGTCACGGCTTGGGCGGTTTAACCCCGAACACGGTCTTGTTGGGCTGGAGCGCGGACCCGGAAAAGACCGCTGTGTTTTATGAAACCATCCAGACCGTGAAGGAGATGAAGCGCAGTCTGATTGTGGTGGCGGCGGATGAGCAGAAAGAGGAAAAGAGTTATCTTCCCGAAGGGGCCATCAATCTTTGGTGGAAATCCACACAACACGGGCATCTGATGCTGGTGCTGGCCTTCATGCTGAAAAAGAACAGCGAATGGCATGATCACCCCATTCGGATTATCCGTCCTGTCGCTCCCAAGGCCGATATCGAGAACATTGAAAAAGAAATGCGCGAGATGCTGAATCTCGCCCGCATCGAGGCCGAACTGCTGATTGTGCGTACTGAGTCGCCATTGGAAACCGTGCGAGTGAATATGCAGCCCTCTGCCGTTCTCTTCGCTGAACTTGAACCCGATGACGACGAAACGGAAGCCGGGCTGCTCGCGGAACTGCAACGTCTGGTGAACCTGCCGGGAGACATTATTCTGGTGTACAACGCCGGGGATGTCGCCATTGATGCCTGAAGGGGAGAAGAGACTACAGACGGGAGACGGGAGATTTTAGACTATAGACTTTAGTGTCCTGTCTTCCGTCTATAGTCTTCTCCCCTCCAGTCTATAGTCTCCTCTTTAGCATTGCCTGGATGGTGGGGTTGGTTTTACTGTCCTTCGTTATGCGAGAAGGTATGGTCAATGAGAGTGCCCGGTCAATTTTAGGGCGTGAATGGATTCCTGCGTGCGCGGCTGGGGCGGTTACCCTGTGCATTTTTCTGATTCTTCCACTGCTGGAATGGTTCAATCAGGATGAAGTGAAGGCATTCACCCTGCGGGAAGTTCATACGGTGCAGGCGCCGGAACGTAAGCCGCCGGTCGCGCTGTCGCGTACGCCGGAGACGGAACGTATGGAACGTGCGGTCGTGCCTCTCATGCCTTCGCCGCCGGTTGCGGTGCCGCCGCGTCTGCCGCTGAATTTCGCGGTGCCGGTGCTGTCGGTTCGTATGGAACCGCCCGGCATACTTTCGGGGTCCGGCGCGTGGAAGACGTTCGAGCCGACGTCGCTCGGCTACTGGGACTTGTCGGATGTGGACCGGCCTCCATCGCCGCTTTCGCAGATGAAGCCGATGTATCCGTTGCGTGCACGCAATGCGGGAGTAGAAGGATATGTGGTGTTGGAGTTGCTGGTTGACGAACAGGGGATGATTCGGCAGGTTGACGTTGTGGAGGCGAATCCGCCGGGTTATTTTGAACAGGCGGCCCTTCGTGCGGCGGGTGCCTGGCGATTTTCGGCGGCCACGAAGGATGGCGTGCCCGTGCCGGTTCGCGTGGTGCAAAAACTGACGTTTAAACTGGATGAACGAACGCGATGAGCCTTTGGAGTCTTGAACAAATTATTCAACGGGCGGTGCTGGTTGCGCTGCTGTTCTCGTGTGCGGTGAGTTGGGCGGTGCAGGACGAGCCGTCGGTTTCGCCGAAACTGGCGGGCGTGCTGACGCAGGTGCGGGAGCTCGAGGCAAAGAAAAGTCCGCAGGCGGCTCTGACGTATCTCTTGGAAGAATACAAAACCGGATCGGACCCGGTGGCGGATTATACACTCGGCAATCTGTATCTCGAGACCGGTGACTATACGAATGCGCTGTCGGCTTATCAGTCGGCCCTCGGGCGGCAGCCGCAGTTTTACCGGGCGATACGCGAGCTGGGGCGTCTGCACCTGCTGCTGGGTGAAGCGGCGAAGACGATTGAGCTGTATCAGCCTCTGATTCGCGGGAGTGGGCGGGCCGATTCCGATCTCTATCTGCTGCTGGGTTATGCCCTGATGGTGCAGGGACGCCTGATCAGCGCCGAGCAGGCGTACCGTGCGGCTCTTCTTCTCGAACCGGAAAGCCGCGATGCCCTGCGCGGGATGGGGCAGTGTATGCTGTATGGCAAACGCTACCGTGAGGCGTATGAACTCTTTGATGAATTTACGACGGATCAACTTGAAGGCGCGGAGGTGTGGGACATCAAAGCCCGCGCGGCTCTGGCTCTGGAGGATATGCCGTCGGCCATGATGAATCTCGAATGTGCATACCGTCTTGGGTTCGCCACCGATTCTATGCAATCGCTGCTCGGAGATATTTATCTGAACGAGGGAATGACCGCCTCGGCACTCCCGCATTATCTCGCGCTGTTGGAGTCGACAAATGCGCCGGTGGATCATCTGTTGCAGGCCGTGCGCGTGATGATGGCGCTCGGGTATTTTGAGGAGGCGGACCGCTTGCTGGAAGAGATCGGCGCCGCTCCGCTTACCGAGGGACAACAGGCCCAACTGCAATTGGCCCGCGCCGAAAGGGCTTGGCAGATGGGCTCGCCGTCCGAGGCGGAGCAGGGGTTTCGAGACTATCTGAAGGCCGTGCCTCTGGATGCTGCGGTGCTGCTGCGGCTGGGCGATCTGCTGCGCGAGAACGGAAAGATGGAAGAGGCGCTCATGCAGTATGAACGGGCAGGGCGGGCCGATGTGGAGATGGCGGCGGACGCTGCGGTGCGTTGCGGAATGGTGGAGGTGCAGCGGCAGCGGTATCGCGCGGCGCTCGAATGGCTGGAGAAGGCGCAGACTCTCGATAATCAGGTGTATGTGGGGCGGTATGTCGAGCAGCTTCGTCGAATGCTTGCGCCGTGAGGGCGCGTGGCGGGTATTGGTTTTTTTGAAAGGATGAAGGTCATGTCGGTGAATGGTTATCTGGTTTTTGTGGTGGTGGTGCTGATCGCCGAGTATTTGCTTGAACTGCTGGTGGATCAGTTGAACGTGAGGCATCTGAGCGAAATACTGCCCGCTGAATTTGAAGGCGTGTATGAGCCAGAGAAATACTCGAAGTCGCAACGCTATCTGAAAACGAACACGCGGTTCGATATGTTGCGTTCGAGCCTGATGCTGGCGTTGACGCTGGGCTTCATCCTCGCGGGCGGGTTCGGCTGGCTGAATGGTGTGGCGCTGGCCACGGGCTGGAGCATGATTCCAGCCGGGCTGCTCTTTACCGGCATGCTGGTGCTGCTGGCGCAGGTGGTGAGCCTACCCTTTGAATGCTGGTCCACCTTCGTGATCGAAGAACGATTTGGATTCAACAAGACCACGGCCAAGACGTTTATTCTGGATCGACTGAAGGGACTCGCACTTGGCGCACTCATCGGCGGGCCGATTCTGGCGCTTGTTCTCTGGTTTTTCTCGCGTCTCGGCTCGGTGGCCTGGCTCTATTGTTGGGGTGCGTTGACGCTGATTCAACTGGTGATGATGATTGTGGCACCGGTGTTTCTGCTGCCGCTCTTTAATAAGTTCACACCCTTGGAGGACGGAGAACTCAAGGAGTCGATCGAGGCCTATGCCCGAGAGAACCGCTTCACGATTCGGGGCCTTTTCAAAATAGATGGTTCGCGCCGCTCGACGAAATCGAATGCCTATTTCACGGGGATTGGACGTTGGCGGAGGATTGCGCTGTACGACACATTGATTGAACGTCATACCGTGAAAGAACTGGTCGGCGTGCTGGCTCACGAGGTGGGCCATTATAAGATGGGACACATCTGGAAGCAGTTCGCGGTAGGCGTATTCACCAGCGGTGCCATGCTCTTCATCCTCTCGCTCTTTCTCACGCAGCCCGGCCTTTACGAGGCCTTCGGCGTGGGCTATGAGCCCGTCCATGGCGGAACCGACTTTCCAATTTACGCGGGCATGGTCTTTTTCTCGTTCCTCTTTTCGCCCATTAATTTCTTCCTCTCCATTCTCGGGAATTACTGGTCGCGCCGCCATGAGTATCAGGCTGATGATTTTGCCAAGCGTATCACGAAGCAGTCCGAGGCGATGACTTCGGCGCTGAAAAAATTGTCGGTCGAGAATTTGTCCAATCTGACACCGCATCCGCTCAAGGTGTTTTTCAGCTATTCGCATCCGCCGGTGCTCGCGCGTATCCGCGCCCTGCGCAAAGAAAAGTTTTGACAGGATGTACAGGATGGACGGGATTTATTTGAGGGAGGCTCCTTCTATGATATCTATACGCTCTTTGTGGCGAAAATTAGCCGTGCCTTGGTGCCTTTGTGTGAAAATTCCAATGATTGGAAAAGGCGTGCAAAAAGTTTCCAATGACTGGAAAAAGTGCTCGAAAAGTTTCCAATGATTGGAAAAATAATTTACAACGTAGTGTGCGCTTTGAGGGCGGCACGGAGTGAGGTGGAAACGAGATGATGAAGGCTTTATTCAGGCAGTTTCTTCTGTTGAGTTGGATGGTGCCCGTTTGTTGGGCGGCGGATTCGATTCAGGTGGGGGTGGCGTGGCAGGACAAGGTGATCATGCCCGAGCGCGTGTTGACCGGCATCCAGAAGACGCTTTCGGAAGAGGCCCCTCAAATTCATCTGGACATTCGACGTGCGCTGCCGGATATGGACGCACTGGATTCGGCTATTTCGGAGTTCGAGCGGACAAAACAGGCGATGGTGATTCTGCGCAGTAATGGGGCTCAATTACTCGGGCGACGCGGGGTGAGTATTCCGACGTTTCTTGGGGGCGTGAATAATCCGGTGGAACTCGGCGCAGCTTATTCGCTGGAACGAGCCAAGACGAATTTGGCGGGCGTCACGTATTATATTCCCAACCGGTTCAAGCTGGAGTCCTTTCGCCAGATTTATCCGACGATGAGCAATATTCTGTTGCTGGTAGAGGCGGGACATCCCGGAACGGCGCTCGATGTGAAGGAGACGGAAGAGGCGTCGTCGGCGATGGGCCTTTCTTTGCGCATCGCGGTGTGCGCTACGTTGGAGGAGGTGCTGACGGCGGTGCGTGAGGCTGCACCGGATGAAACGCTGATTCTCGGGGTGGAGGCGCTGATCATGGATCATGTGCCTGCAATTGTGCGGGAGGCGGGCGATCATATTGTGTTCGGCTATCCAGAGCAGGCGGTGGCGGATGGCGCGCTGGCCTCTCTGTCAGCCGACGATGAAAAATTGGGGCGTATGCTGGGGCGCATGATGATTGAGGCGCTGGTGAAGGGGCGTCCGCTTTCGGAGATGGGCTTCCGGACCGACCCGGAACCCCGACTGCTGTTCAATTACCACACACTGCACCGCTTCAAAGATCGAATCCCGTTTGCGATACAAAGTCTGGCCCGGGCCGAGCAGATGCTGAAGAGCATTCTTCGCGCCGCACCCACCGGTATTGGGTTGGTGGTGGACCGGGTTCTGGTTGAGGTGAATGACTACATTCTCAACCTCACCGGTTATACGCGCGACGAGTTGATTGGACAGAGCGCACGTATACTGTATCCCACGCAGGAGGATTATGAGTATGTCGGGAGAGAAAAATACCGTCAGATCGCCCTGTATGGAACCGGGTCTGTCGAAACGCGCTGGCGCTGCAAGGATGGGAGCACCCGGCAGATTCTGCTTTCTTCGACCCTGTTGAACCCGACGGATATCTACGCTGGGACAAGCTTTACAGCACTGGACATCACGGCACGCAAGGAAACGGAGGCGTCACTGGCTTGGCGCACACGATGGTTTCTGATCGGAATAGGGGCTTTTGTGCTACTGTTGATGGCGCTGGTGGGGTGGTTGGCCATGAGTTTGCGGCAGCGCAAACGCGTGGTGCAGGCGCTGGGGGAAAGCGAGACGCGGTATCGCGCGATTTTTGATTCCAACATGATTGGCGTCGGATGCTGGGGGCCTGATGGAGAGCTTTATGAAGTGAATGACGCCTACCTGCGGATCATTCACAAGACCCGGGAGCAATTCAATAGCGGGCAGGTGAATTGGAAGTCGATTACTCCGCCTGAATCTCGGGTCCAAGACGAGCATGCGATTGAGGTGATGATGACGCGGGGTAGTTGCGATCCCTATGAGAAGGAGTATCTGCTGGAGGATGGCAGGCGGGTTTCCGCCTTGATCGTGGGCGTGCTGCTGCGCCGCGAACCGGTGATGGGGTTGGCGTTTGCCTTGGATATATCCGAACGCAAAGCGGACGAGGAAGCGCGGCTTGCGATGGAGCGGCAGGTGCAGCACACGCAGAAGCTGGAAAGTTTGGGCGTGCTTGCAGGAGGAATCGCCCACGATTTCAACAATTTGCTCACGGCCATTCTCGGCCACACCGAGTTGGCCCTGGATGTCCTTTCGCCTATGTCGCCAGGAAGAGATAATCTGCATGAAATAGAAAAGGTCACCTGCCGTGCGGCGGAATTGGCCAAACAAATGCTGGCCTATTCCGGGAAGGGGCAGTTTGTGACTGAGCCGATAGACGTGGGTGTCCTGATCGAGCAAATGGGGCACCTGCTTGAGGTCGCCATCTCCAAGCGGGTGGACATCCAATACCGTCTGGCACCGAATCTGCCAGTCTTCGAGGGCGATCCCACGCAGACCCGGCAGATCATCATGAACCTGATTACCAATGCCTCGGAAGCCGTTGGCGACAAAGATGGCGTGATCGCTCTCTCCACCGGCTGTATGCACTGCGATCGCGATTTTCTGGATGAGGCCGAGCGGGCGTTGCGCACCACCAACGACAGCCAGTTACCCGAAGGGGCCTATGTCTATTTTGAAGTGACAGACAGCGGGATAGGCATGGATAAGACGACAGCCGCCAAAATATTCGATCCATTTTTCACGACGAAGTTCACGGGGCGCGGGCTGGGGATGTCGGCGGTGCTGGGGATCATTCGTGGGCACCGGGGCTTCATCCGAATCTATAGTGAACTCGGATGCGGCAGTACGTTTCGCGTCTTTTTCCCTGTGAGCGATGCGGCTGGTGGAGCAGTTGCGGATGCGGAACCTTCGGCATCGGATTGGCGCGGTGAGGGCCTGATTCTCCTGGCCGATGACGAGGAGTACGTGCGCGATGTGGGCCGGAAAATGCTGGAACGACTTGGTTTTGAGGTGCTGGTGGCGGTGGATGGGCAGGAGGCGGTGGACCTGTATGAAAAGCGGGGCTCGGAAATTTGCTGCGTACTGTTGGATTTGACGATGCCCCGGCTTTCAGGTTACGAGGCCTTTTGCGCGTTGCGCCGGATCAATCCGGAAGTGCAGGTTCTGCTGGCCAGCGGTTATTCTGAGCAATCCGCCATTGATCGGTTTGCGGGAAAGGGCCTCGGTGGATTCATTCAGAAGCCCTATTCGTTCAGAGCGTTGAGAGATAAACTGGCAGGTTGCTGGGCTTTGGACCGTCCTCCTGTTGGGGAATAACCGGTCGAAAAAGGGATTGGGCCGCTTCATTCGGACTGAAAGGCCGGGTAGGAGCCGAGCACCCGGTAGGCCTCGACACAGGCGGGGAGTAGGCTGAAGGCCTTTTGTAGATTGGCGTTCTGGCGGTGCCCCTCCAAATCGAGAAAGAAGACGTATTCCCAGGCTTTGCCCGGATAGGGTCGCGATTCAATGCGCATGATGTTGACCGATGTATCGGCAAAGACCTTGAGAACGCGGTAAAGCGCTCCCGGCTTGTGCGGGGTGATGAACCAGAGCGAGGTTTTATCGCACTTCGTCGGTTCGGAGTCCTGGTGCCCCAGCACCCAGAAACGGGTCACGTTGTGTTCGCGGTCATGAATGTCTTCGACCAGGAGATTCAGGCAATATAGTTCGGCCAGCATGGCGCTGCCGATGGCGGCAGCGGTAGGGTCTTCCGCTGCGCGTATGGCCGATTCCGCTGTGCTGGAAAGGGCTTCCTGCGTCACGCCGGGCAGGTTTGCCAGCAGCCAGGCTCGGCATTGCAGCAGCGGCTGCGGATGCGAGTAAATGCGTTGGATGCTGCTCAGGTCCGAGGCCTTCGACATCAGGGCGTTCCGTATGGGCATGGTTGTTTCGCCACAGACCGTCAGGGAGGTTTTTACGCAGCGGTCCAGAGTTACGGAGACGCAGCCCTGGGCGGAATTTTCCACCGGCACAATGCCGTAGCAGGCGGTGCCGCTTTCGGTGGCCTCGAAGATGCCCTCGATGGTATCGCAGGGGATCAATTTAACCTCGGGCGGGAAGCAACGTTTGGCCGCCTCATTGGAAAAAGTGCCCTGCGGGCCGAGGTAGGCTGCGGAGGTTTCGGCGTCTGTTGATTTGCTTTTGTTCATGATGGGCACTCTCTTAGTTCCTGTCGGTGACATGACTCACATCAGTATCATTTTCAGGCTGAAATTAAAGAGGAAAACGCTCGATTTCGATAGCGATGGGGGGGGGGG